>JBKHBT010000036.1:0-32350 GCA_046542255.1 Candidatus Zixiibacteriota bacterium
TCCTTCTTTTGGAATTTTCGGCGCTGCAATTTCAACTATAACAAATTATATTCTTCAGGCTTTTTTAATTGTTTATACATCCAGAAAGCTATTAGGCGTAAAGCTATGATATTGATTTTAATTATACAGCTACCATTTAGCCTAAGTGAGTTCAATAAAACACCATCCCGTCAATTTGCTAGGGCTAAGATTTAATATATTAAAGAAATTGTACCAAAAAACGGATAAAATCGCTATAATTTACCCAAATATAGTTTTTTAGACTTATTTTTTACTTGCAAATTTGTCAAGAAGATATATCTTTTTACCGAAATATTGAAAAGGTAAAAATTCAAAAGGAGCGATATGCCCAATCTAAGAAAAAACCTATCAGCAGAAAAACGAGTTCGCCAGGCTGCAAAACGCCGTGCGCGAAATAGAATAGTTCGCGGACAAATGCGCAGGCTTATTGCAGATTTCCGTGCAGAAGAAGACTCAAAGAAGCTCGAAGAAATGCTTCCACAGCTTTTCTCTGCCATCGACAAAGCAGCCAAAAAAGGCGTAATACACAAAAATACAGCTTCACGATATAAGTCCCGTTTGGCGAAAAGAATACAGAGAATAAAAGAAAACGCCGAATAAGCACTTTTTGGTTCGAGCTTTATAGCAAGATTTAAGAAAGGCAGTCTGATTTAGATTGCCTTTTTTTTATTTATGCTCCAAATCAAAAATCTCGAATTCATAGTCCAAATGCAATTTTTTCAAAAGACTTGTTGAAATTTTACAAAAGTTTGCTAATATTATAGTGGTTACAACCGAAAAGATAACAATTTCTGCGAGGTTGAAGTTTGAAATTTTGCAAACTGAATTCGAAATTTTTATTTTCCTTGCCTAATAATCTTAAAGAAATACAAACCCCGATATGTTGCTGATTCTCATGCACATTTTCTGGAAGGAGGAGCTGTGAAAGGTATTATAATGGCCGGAGGCTTTGGAACAAGGCTACGCCCACTAACTTTTAATCTGCCAAAACCGATGGTACCGCTTTTGAATAGGCCGATGATGAAACATGTTTGTGACCTTATGAAAGACCATGGCATCGAGGATATGGTATCTTTGCTATACTATCTGCCCGAGACTATATCTGATTATTTCGGCGATGGCTCTCAATTTGGATATAATATGGAATATGTCATGGCAGAAAGTGATCTTGGAACAGCAGGAAGCGTACGCAATGCTACCGAGAAAATCGATGATACTATCATGGTAATATCAGCTGATGTGCTCACGAATTTCGACCTTACAAAGGCTATGGAATTCCACAAGAAAAAAGGCTCGCTTGCCACGATTCTCTTGACCAGAGTCGAGACTCCGCTTGCCTTCGGTATCGTTATCATAGATGATGATGGCAAAATCAAACGGTTTTTAGAGAAGCCGGCATGGGGACAGGTCTTTTCGGATACTATTAATACGGGCATTTATATTCTCGAACCCGAGGTATTGGAATGGATCCCTCGGGGCGAGGAATTTGATTTTTCCAAGAATCTATTCCCTGCGCTTCTTAAAGCCGGTGCACCGCTCTATGGATATATCGCTCCCGGATATTGGCGTGATGTAGGAAATCTCCGGCAATACCGAAAAGCCAATGCCGATGTACTCCGAGGTGTTATCGAACTCAATATCCCTGGCAAATTACAGAAGTTCGAAAGTTCGCCGAATGCCGAAATTTGGGTCGAAGAAGGTGCTAATATTGATCCTGATGCTAATTTTAAGGGTAGGGTGCTTGTCGGCAAAGATGCCAAAATATATGGCGGTACTTTTATCGAAGATAGCGTAATCGGCGAAGGTACAATCCTAAGGCCAGGTGCCAGATTGATCGAATCTGTTATCTGGGACAGAGCAGAGATTGGACAAAACACTCAGATTTCAGATGCTCTTGTCGGCACTGAAACAAAGATTGCAGAAGAATGCACTGTCCTGGAACATGCTGTTATCAGCGATAAAGTTGATATCGAAGCAAATGCTATGATTTCTGCCGGAGTCAAGATTTGGCCGGAGAAAGAAATCGGTCGAAGAGCGCATGTTACAGACAGCTTCATCTGGGGCGACAGGCTCTCTGGCGAGCTTTTTACCAATTCTCGCGTTTCTGGTAAAGTCAATCTGGATATCTCGCCCGAATTTGCATCGAAACTCGGCGCAGCACTCGGCGCAATGGTCAAGCCCGGTGCTCAGGTCGCTATATCCAGAGATGTCGATAGGGCAAGCCAGATGATCGAGCGAAGCTTCTTCTGCGGCTTGCTATCGGCCGGTATAGATGTCGATGATATGGGCGTTCTGCCGATTCCGGTTATGAGGCAGGAGCTATATGAAAGAAATCGCGATGCTGGAGTGCATATCAGGAGAAGCCCAAGAGAAAAAGACCAGGTCGATATCATAGTACTTACCGGACAGGGTACAGATATGTCCACTGCAAAATGCCGAAAGATCGAGCAATTATACTATCGCGGCGACTTCCCGAGAGTCAGCTATGAAAACCTGGGACTACTTTCCAGGCCGCTGCATGTATGGGAAAACTATCAGGATAAGATCGAGAAATATATCGATAAAGATCTAATTGCACAAAGACAGCTTCGCGTTGTTGTCGATTATCGATTTGGTGGAGCGGTGCCGATACTTCAGCCGATTTTGACCAAGCTTGGAGTTCGTATTTATCCGGTCAATGCATATGTCGATACAACAAGATTTACCAAAACCCGTGATGAGCTCGAGATTTCGCTTAAAGAGCTATCATCGGTTGTACAGACGCTGGGCGCAGATATCGGCTTTATGATCGACCCATCTGCTGAAAGATTATCTATCGTCGATAATCAAGGCCATGTCTTCGATCCGCAGCAAGAACTATATATGATGACGAGCCTATTTCTTAAGACTCATGATGTTCGAACGGTAGCTTTCCCGATTGGCGCAACTATGGCTGTATCACAACTAGCTAGAGAGCATGGAGTCAAAGAAATCAGGACAAAGGGGACACATCTTGCTATGATGGAAGCGGCATTATCCAAAGAAATCGATTTTGTCGGTGGAACCCGTGGCGGCTTTGTTTTCCCGGGCGCATCATTCGCTGCCGATTCGATGCTGGCGCTTTTGAAGGTATTAGAGATGATTGCCAAATTGGATATCAATATCGCCGACCTTGTGCCGAATATTCCCACATATATCCGCAAGGATGCCGAAGTAGATTGTCCCTGGCATAAAAAGGGCCAGGTGATGAGAACCCTGATTGAGAAAACTGCTAATATGCCTCGCGATATCGTCGATGGTGTTCGTATAATTACATCCGATGCATGGTGCCTTGCAATACCAGACCCGGAAGACCCGGTATTCAACCTGACAGCAGAAGCAACGACTGAAAAACGATGTGATGAGATCCTGGGAGAATATGCAGAAAAAATTAAAGAATGGCAGAAGGAAGAGCTGGAATAGTATTACATCTTAAGTATTCAACTGCGGGCTTCGGCCCGCAGGCTGTTTACATATCTTATAATAGCGCTTTTTTTTATAACTGTTTAATTGGCTTATCGAGCTTTTTAACAAGGACTTTGCCGATTTTTCGCCTTGTAGATGTCATTACGATGAAGCGCCAGCCGTTTTTTATTAAGCTTTCGCCCGGATATGGCATATGCCCGAAATTTTCGATTAGCATACCTCCGACTGACTGGTAATGTCTCGAAGTAGATATTTCTCTTTGGATTTTCTGCTCGAGTTCGCCAATCAGCATCTCGGATTTGATTTCAAATTCATCTTGAATATTTTCCTGTAGTTTCATTTCATTCGATGGTGCTTCACCGAGAAGATTATACAATGTATTAAGCGTGATAAGGCCTTCGATTTTCCCGCTTTCATCGCTAACTAATGCCGACTCGCTCATCGAGCGGCTCAAATGGCTAATAGCGCTACCTGCCGTTTGTGTGATAGGCAATACCGGCTCCTTTAGCACAATCGGAGCTATTGTATCATCTGGCCGGAGCATAGAAAGCCCGCCGCGTCTCAGAACATAACCTTCGTATTGCAATCCATCTTCGCTAACAAGTGCGATATTGCGATGAAGCTTGTCCATCTTCTCGCGTGCTTTCTCGGCTGTATCGCTTTTCCTTAGCTGAGGGAATGAAGATGCCGGCTTCATTATCTCATGAAGCTTGATGCTTTCAAATTCGAGAATATTGACAAGCACATCGCGCTTTTCATCAGAGAGCCCGGTTGCTTCTGCTTTGGCAAAATGCAAGATATCATTATGCGTAAAGCTCTGCTTTTTCGGAATATACAAACCCAAAAATTTCGCTATTGGATGCGATATCTTATTGAACATAAATATAATCGGATAGAAAACGATAGATACTATGCGAAGTGGAACAGCAGAAAGTGCAGAAAAGCCGCCGCTATTTCGAAGAGCCAATGATTTCGGCATTATCTCGCCAAACATCAAAACCATGATACTGACCGAAAATATCGAGATAATGCCACCAATATGCTCTCCAAATATTTCGATAAATATGTCTGCTGCAACAGTCGATGCCAGAACCATCGATATATTAACACCGAAGAGTGTTGTTGCCAGAAGCATATGCATATTCTTCTTCAGTTTTTTAACAAATGGGCTGGCATCGCCTGCCGAGACATAAATAAATGCCGTTTCGGAACCAGCAAAGAAAGCCTGGCCCAAAAGCCCAAGGAAAAATATTATAATTTTAACACTAAACATTTATGCTTTCCTCATCATCTTCTAATGGCCGTATTGCAAGCATTTCAATCGTTTTCTCTGTTGAATGAATAATCCTTATTCTTAGCCCCTGAATCTCGAAACTTTCGCCCTTTTTCGGAATATGTCCCAGATTTTCAAGTATGAAGCCGCCGATTGTCATCACCCGGGTATGCTCGATATTTCTCGAAAGGGCATCCTCGACATCGGAAATTCTGGTTTGGCCAGGAATAATAAAGCTTTTCCCGATTTTGGAGAAGTTTATGGTGGTTTTGTCTTCGGCCGTCTGTGGGGTGAAAACCATCGATAGGATTTTTTTGCCCGGCACAAAACCGGTTACTTTTCCATATTCATCGACAAGTACGATGAACTTAGCCTGCTTTTCGATTAGGGAATTAAAGCCATTAAGCGCATAGGTAGAATCCCCCAAAACCACGAAATTGCTTTCTCCTCGTCCCGCAAGAAAATCGCTCCAATAGTAAACCGATTTTATGATGCTTTGTGACTCGCCAGTTATGATTAGAGCCTGAAGCGGCTCTTCACGGGATTTATCATCAAAAATGGAATCGATATCATAGCCATTATCCTGCGAAATAATATCTACCGATTCCATCGGAATAGATAAGTCGGATAGATCGATTTTGTCGAGTTCTAAAACCTTATCGGCGAGTTTTTTCAATCGTGATGTTACCCAGCCGGCCTGAAAACTTTCTTCGATAGCGGTTTTTATCTCGGCCTCATCTACAACTCGCCCGGATTCTTCAGGAAGAAATATTGCACTAAACTTTTCGAGAACTATGCGAAAAGGCATAAACAATATCTTACAGAATTTCAAAAATCGAGATGTATTGGATGCAAAATTTTCGCTACGAAGAAGCGCTAGTTTCTTTGGGGTAATTTCTCCGAAAACCAGAAGCAAAACAGTACTCAATATGACTGCAAAACCGAGTTTTTCGCCGAATAGCGAAGCATTGATAGTTGAAAGTCCGATATTGACAAGCATATTGCCGATTAATATCGTAAGAAGCAATGCCCTCGGCCTTTCAAGGAGCTGCCCTGCATATTGGCGCTTGATATTTTTGGATTTAAGAAGGCGCCTTTTCTCAAGCTCAGAAAGCGAAAAATAACTCGTCTCGCTGCCCGAGAAGATAGCAGAGAGCATAAGCAATAGTATTATCGAAAATATAAATAAAATTTGCATAGTATTCAGCCTAAATATTTCTTAGATACAAATGTATAAGTTTATGAGTGGAATGTATAGGACTTTTTTGATTTGGATATTGTGTTTTTTGTGATTGCAGAATGTTTCCATTATCATATAGAGCTATACAATTCATCAATCCAAGAAAGGGAAATTAGAATTAATCGAGATAATAAAAAAGCGCACAAAAAATAAGACCAAAAACTTCGTTCCAATGCTCTGCTTTGATCTAAAAAATATTGAATTCACTGACAAATAAACAAGGCGCCCCAAATCGAATAGGGACGCCTTTTGTTGTAACACCTTAAAAATATCAATTTCTATCAGATTAGAATTTTAGCCCTGAGAAGCCCATAAATGCAAGGCTCATAAGCCCGGCAGTGATAAAGGCTATCGGTAGGCCTTTCAATGCTTCTGGGATTTCTGCATATTCTAGTTTTTCGCGTATGCCGCTCATGAAAATTAGAGCCAGCGTAAATCCAATTCCAGCAGCTATTGCATGAACAATCGACTGCAAGAAATTGTAATGATAGCTCATCGTATTCAGCTCGGCAAGGCCGAGAATGGCACAGTTTGTCGTAATCAGCGGAAGAAATATCCCCAGGCTGCTATAGAGCGCAGGAGCTGTCTTCTGCAAAACCATCTCAACAAATTGAACCAATGATGCGATAACCAAAATAAATGCAATCGTCTCCAAATATGCCAGATCGAATTGCGCCGGTGTCACGCTATCATTGAAAAGCTTGACTATATGATAGAATACATTATTACCTGTCGGCAAAAGGAAGAAATTATAGATAATCCATGTGATAGCCGATGCCATCACCATGACAAATATAACCGCAAAGCCCATTCCGACAGCCGTTTCGGTCTTTTTCGATACGCCCAAAAATGGACATAGCCCAAGAAAGCGCATCAGGACGAAGTTGTTTATGAATATTCCGCCGATAATAATGGCTAATAGTGAAGTTTCACCCATGATTCACCTCCTAGGCTTTCTTTCTATTGTTTATAAGATTAACAAGTCCTATCAAAAGCCCAATTGTGAGAAAACCGCCCGGTGGCAGTATCATTGCAATAGCCGGCGATGCGCTCTCGCCCATAACAGCCATACCGAAGAATGTGCCGCTTCCGAGTATCTCACGAATTCCGCCAATAACTATAAGCACGAGCGTAAAGCCAAGCCCCATGCCTAGGCCATCGGCGATAGATGCGAAAATGCCATTCTTGCTGGCAAATGCCTCCGCACGGCCGAGTATGATACAGTTGACAACAATCAGCGGAATAAAAATACCAAGCGATTTCGAAAGAGCCGGTACATAAGCCGCCATTACAAGCTTGACTATCGTAACAAATGTCGCAATAACAGTAATAAAAACCGGAATACGAATCTTATCCGGTACGAGTTTTTTGATAAGAGAAATAATGAAATTAGACATAAGCAGCACAAAAGATGCAGCAATGCCCATTCCAAGCCCATTATTTGCGCTGGTAGTAACAGCCAGAGCCGGGCAAAGGCCCAATGCATAGACCAAAACCGGATTCTCTTTTAAGATTCCTTTGGTGAATTCCTGTCCTATATTCATCCCTTCACCCCCGGCGTTTCCTGGTTTTTATCGATGGGAAGCTCGGTATCTGTTGTATCTGCTTCTGCATCGATTGAATCTGGCATTGGCGAATCTTTCGGAAGATTATCCGCCAGAATTTTGGCGAAATTATTGATGCCATCGGCAACTGCACGAGATGTGATAGTTGCGCCAGTTATAGCATCGATATTCCCGCCATCGCTCTCGACTGCTACATCGAGTGCACTTTTGCCAGAGAACTGGCTCTGGAATTCGGGATCCTCGCAATGTGTCCCAAGTCCAGGAGTTTCATTCTGTTCGATGACCTTTATCTTATTAATCGTCATATCAGGATTAAGTCCTGTCATTATTTTTAATGTGCTGGAAAAGCCATTTCCATAGGCAGTGATAGCATAGCCTGTCGGCTGCTTCTTTGCATCAGATTTGTAACCAATGGTATATTCTATCTCTTCGCCATCTTTGGTAAATGTCTTTGTCTTTTGAGCGGCATTTTGCGGCAGTACCTCTTTTATAGCTGCTTCTTTTGCAGCTCTGGCCTGTTCTGCAATCACAGGCGCAGTTTTGGAATTAATAATTCCCAGAGCAAAACCTGCGATAATGCCGTAAATCATAAGAGCTATTCCAAGTTTCATGATATCTTTCATTTTTTCACCGCCCCGTATTTTTTCGGCACTGTATGCCTATCAATTATCGGAACGACCATATTCATAAGAAATATAGCAAAGCTGACACCTTCTGGATATGCGCCCCAGCGGCGAATTATCACCGTCAGAAGCCCACATCCTATTCCGAAAATCCATCGGCCTTTCCTTGTAACTGGCGATGTAACCATATCGGTTGCCATAAATAGCGCACCCAACATAAGCCCGCCAGAGAAGAGCTGGAATGGAATATTTCCGCTTCCGAACCCTTCTACGCCGCCGAACATCCATCCAAATACTGCGACAGATGCAATATAGGAAAGTGGAATACGATAATCTACAATACGCAAAGCTATTAGGAAGATGCCGCCGAGAAGTAGCGCTATCGCCGAAGTCTCGCCGATACATCCGCCAATCTTGCCGAAGAACATTGCAGGCCAGGCTTCGTAGAGATGTTCGACCGTTCTTTTAGCAAGCTCGATTTTCTCGGGAGCTGCATTTGCAAGGATATCGTTTCTTGCGAGTTTGAGTGCTGTCAAAGGCGTTGATCCGGTAACTGCATCCAGATTGCCCGATGCTGAAAAACCGGCCAATGTTCCATCTTTTGGTACCAGCCATTTGGTCGTCATTCGAACCGGGAAGGAAATCATAAGAAAGATTCTGCCGGCAAGTGCGGGATTGAAGATATTATATCCCAGTCCGCCAAAAGCCTGCTTTGCAATAGCAATCGCAAAAATTGAACCAATAACTGGTATCCACCATGGTACATCGGGCGGAATATTGAATGCCAGAAGCATCCCTGTCAGAACAGCCGAGCCATCAAAGGCCTCGAGTTTGACCTTGCGAAGCTTCTGAATAACTGCTTCTGTAATAACTGCCGTAGCAATCGCAACCAGCGTTAGCCAGAGCGGCCTTGCGCCATAGAGATAAATCGACATAATCCATGCCGGAAGGAGTGCAATCACGACAGCGTACATTATCCTTTTGACATCGGTTTTGTTTTTAATATGTGGTGATAGGGAAACATAAAGTTTGTTTTCCATTATTTCCCCTTTCTTTGCATAGCCATGATTTCCGCCTTTGCGCGCCTGACTCTATCGAGCAGCCTTCTATGGGATGGGCAGATATATTGGCAGGAGCCGCATTCGATACAGTCGAGTGCGCCCAGCTTTTGTGCCTCTTCCCATCTCTGGAGCCTTGAATTCTGTGCCAGCATTGTAGGCATAAGCCTGACCGGGCATATATCCACGCATTTGGCACATGATATACATGCGACCTCTTCATCACGCACTGCCATATCGCCCGGGAATACTAGAATTCCGGATGTTCCTTTTGTAACCGGCACATCCAGGGATTTTTGTGCAAGGCCCATCATCGGGCCGCCGGATATCACTTTTCCTGGTTCTGCGGTTGTTCCACCGGCAGCTTCGATCAGGTCGCGATAAGGCGTGCCAATTCTCGCCAAAATATTCGCAGGATTCTTCACCAATGGGCCAGTAACTGTAACGACTCTTTCATAGAGCGGTTTGCCCAGTTTGGCAGCTTCGTAAAGTGCAACAGCAGTACCGACATTCTGTACGGCACAAGCCGCATCAAAAGGCAAGCACCCCGATGGAACCTGTCTTCCTGTGATAGCCTCGATAAGCTGCTTTTCTGCGCCCTGTGGGTATTTTACCTTAAGCTCTCCAATCGAGATATCTTTGCCAGATGCCTTTTCCTGAAGAACAGCGATTGCATCCGGTTTATTTTTTTCGACACCTATCCAGGCTTTTTCTGTGTCATAGCCTTTTGCGAACATCAAAGAGCCATCTATTACCTCATCTGGCATCTCTATCATAAGCCTGTAGTCAGCGGTAAGATATGGTTCGCATTCTGCTGCATTTAAAATGAATGTATCGATTTTTTTCTCTGGCGGCGGCGACAATTTGACAAAAGTCGGGAATGTAGCTCCGCCCATACCAGCCAATCCTGCTTCACGGCTGATATTTTTGATATCCTCTTTCGATAGTGAAAGCGGATCTTCGTGTTTTTCAAGATATTCTGGAGTATCCTTGCCATCGTTTTCTATGACCACAGTTGGCACATATCTTCCGAGCGGGTCGAGCATGTCTTTTATTGCCTTTACTTTGCCCGAAACACTGCTATGGATATGACATGATACAAAAGCTCCAGCCTCTCCGATCTTCTGCCCCATCTTGACTTCATCGCCTTTTTTGACAATAGGCTTTGCAGGTGCGCCAATATGCTGCGACAGTGGTATATAGACCACATCGGGAGCAGGCAATCTGGTGATTGCCGAATCCTTGGCCAGCTCTTTCATATCAGGAGGATGTACTCCGCCCTTAAAACTGAATGCCATCTAACTCCTTTGCAAGTTTATTGTTATTTTTTCGACATTTATCATCGTTTTTTCCAAATCGCTATTTCTACTGCAAAAGCCTTTAGCCAAGGCTATTGGCTCTGTTTGCAAGCTTCTAACATCACGATAAAAGCTGCGATAATATTATTCGGCAAAGATACAAGCCGGGCATGATAATGTCAAGTGCATTAGATAAAAAATTCACAAACTATATTTACTTAAGGCTGATGCTGGTAATAAGGCTAAGCTTAGGGAGGCAGGAAAGGATAGGGATTAGTTTTTTAGTTTGTGGGTATCAAAAATAGATCTGCATATAAATATATTTATTCCATGCTTTTAAGAAAAATAAGTGCTCTGGAGTAACTGCCATTTAGTCATTTCGATATTTCTCGGCCTTGAGCATCCTGCTTCTGATTTCTTTTCTGGTGCTATAAAATGCCCTAAAAAGAATATCGATAAGTTCGTCTTCGGTAAGTTTATGAATATTGTTATTTTCTTCTTTACTATTTTTTATAGTTTTCATTTTTATACCAGGTTTTATTTTTAACACTCACTATTATAAGCATGAAACTATACTTTTGTTGCAAATTATTTTGCTTTTTCAGTATTTTTAAAATACAAGTTCCTTGTTTAGAAAATTTCTAAACTTTTCCTTCAATCTATATCGCCTTGTTCTGACACTAACTTCAGATATATCTAATACGCTTGCAATGTCATCATCAGGAAGTTTTTGTTCAAAAACAAGGTGCATAAACTTCTGTTCTTTAGGATTCAGATGATCATCGAACTGATCCATAATTTCCGGCAATAGATCCAGTACCTGGTCGCCCATATTATAGGACATGAGATAATTTTCAATCTGTTTGAATAGCTCATTTTTCCTATTATCCGAAGCCAGCCAGGACCTAAATTGAAATTTGAGGCCATTGTGTATCCATGCCTGCAAGGTTTTATCGCTTTTGAGAAAATCCCTTAGATTCGCCAGGTCATCCTTGAATAGTTTCATTGTGAAGTCTTGATAGATGTCTTCGATATCTGCCTGACAGCCGCCAGCAGACTTGACCCACATCGAAAGCTTGTAGCGCATAGGGAAGACCACGAAATTCATAAGAAGGTTCCAGGAATTCTCGTCCCTTTCGATGCAGAGCTTGACAAGTGATCTTCCACTTTGCCCGATATCATCTTCAATTTTTTTTAGATATACCTTTTTACTCAAGCCTCAAACCCCTAATTACAAAACCATTAAGCTATGCAAAAACATCACCGTAACATAATATAATAGCAAATATTATTGATTATGCAATAAAAATTATATATACAGCATAATTCTTTAATCTAATTATAGACTAAATTGTTTCATGCTGGGCAAAATATATGATATTTTAGTTTTTTGTATAAATATTTTAGTTAGTCTGGGTAGTAAGTGATTATTTAATAAATATTGCCCGGCTCAATATTTCTCCATCTATACCAATTAGGTATATTCCCGATGGCAAGTCTGCGTCTGGAATCCATTTTGCTGTTTTTGCATTTCTAAATTGGATTTCATCTATGATTTTGCCATCTATTGCATAGATATTGATCGTGGCATTTGGTATCATTCTATTGAATTCTAGCTCGCAGGCACTATTGAAGGGATTTGGCAGTATTTTCATCATTGTTAGTTTTTGAGGCTTATCGATTGGGTTTTCTTCTATCGATTCATCGCGGCTAAGTGCAATATCTATATCGAAAGGTACTCCCCTTTCTATGCTGATATCGATGTATTTATCATGATAACCTTCAGCAGATATCCAAAGATTATAATCACCGGCCATAATCAGCCTATAATGTGCGCCATGAAGGCTATCTGTATATCTGGGATCCGTATAGCCTTCGCGGTAGCGGCCTTCTATCTCGATACGTGCCCTTATCGGTTCACCAGTGGTCGAATCGTAAACATGCGCGCGAAGGATCTCATCATCGAGCGTTCTCTGGAAAAGATATTCCAGGCCATTATAATGATTCCGCTTTTGCCATTCAACGATTTCCCATGGCGGTTGTGTTTCGGTACCTATTTCTGTCATAAAGGCGAGAGTGGCGTTTCTGTAGTATTCCCAATCGGTTGAATTGCCGTGCATCCTTTGCCCTATTTGATGGATATAAACTCCGTGTTCTCTCTTTCGCAAAGTCGATGCATATCGCATCGCAATATATGCATTCCTATCCTGGTCAGGGCAGATTATGGTGTCCTGATATTTATATGGATAAATCACCTTTTCGTTGAACATGCCACTCGCCGATGAATGGTACCAGATGCTGAATGTAAAATTTTCTCTTTCACAAAGCCTTATCATCGCCTGCGTCTCCTGCTCGCTGGCCGGCGATGGGCCACGATAGAAAGATGAATGCATCTCATCGACAGCATCCGGGCCATCCCAATTATATGGAAAATTGCGATTTAGATCGACACCATCGGTATCATTGGCATGATAGAAGACATAATTGAAAACTCCATCTTCATTATTATCGCGTTTATTCTTGCGGAAAGTATAATCCAATCCTTCCATGACGACCTGATAGCCTTCCGGATTTACGATTGGTACGATCCATATTTCGTAATTATCGACAAAACGTGTCGGTTCGTCTTCGATGCCATAGGCTGCCGCCAGCGTTTCGGCCAAAAATTGGCAAACATTTGTGCCAACGATTTCTTCGGCATGGATGCTGCCATTTACCATAACCGTGATTTCATCTTCATCTACTGCTGGATTATCGGATATTTTCAATGCCCAGATTGGAAGGCTATCGCGAGTGGAAAAGCCCAGTGATTCTGCAATACATATATCCGAATTTTCATCGGCAAAATCTGAAAGCCAGTCCATTACTTCATAATAGTCTGGATAATCATGGTAGTAATAAGTATGTAATTCATCGAGATTCTGCATTATGCTTTTGCCATCGGCAATAAGAAAACCGATCGCAAAGAAGGCCATTAAAACAATAATACTGATTATTTGGTATTTTCTCATTATTCTCCCTTTTTATTTTCACATTAGCAATATAAGACATCTTATCCCAAAATACAAATATTATTGAATTTCTCGCTATATTGGCCTGCAATATAAGTAAATATTTGATATTCTGGAAAAGCTTTGTATATTATAGATTACTAGATATGGAGAAGAAACCTAAATTTGTTTGCGATGTAATGCTGGGCCGGCTGGCAAAATGGCTACGTATGCTCGGATACGACACACTATATAGAAATGACTATGACGATTACGAACTTCTCAAAATCGCCATCCAAACAGAAAGGACACTTCTGACTCGCGATACGAAGCTTTACGAGATTTCGGGAAGTAAGAGGGCGTTTTTTATAAGCTCGGAAATTATAGAAGACCAGCTTCGCGAAATGTTCGAGATTTGGGATTTGGATAGAAAGCCCAAATTGCAAATATGCCCGGTTTGCAATGAAATAATTGTAGCAGTAGAGAAAAAATCATCTGTGCGAGGCAAGGTTCCCAAATATACATACAAAACTCATGACGATTTTTATATCTGCCAAAATTGTGGCAAGGTCTATTGGCATGGTTCCCATAGCAAGCTTGCCGATAATTTTTTGATGGAGCTTGATGAAAATCAATAAGATTCATGATTGGAACATAACATTCAAAAAGGCGGCCGGCATCCAAAGAGAGCTTGCCCGAGCTGTTGTAACTACTGGCACTCCGAAAAATGTCGAGCTTATCGGTGGTGTCGATATGGCATATGATAAAGCCACCGACCAGGCATTTGCATCTCTGGTAATTCTGGAATATCCCAGTTTGAAAGTTATCGAAGTGATATGCCGTGCTGGAATTATCAGTTTGCCATATGTGTCTGGGTATTTGAGTTTTCGCGAGGCGCCACTTATATTAGATATGCTCGAGCATCTCGATGATCTTGCCAATGTCGGCGAAATAGATTTGCTCTATATCGATGGCCAGGGAATCGCCCATCCCAGAGGGCTTGGGCTGGCTTCACATATCGGCCTATTTCTCGATATTCCTGTTATAGGCTGCGCCAAAAGCAGGCTTGTGGGGTATTTCGAAGAGCCTGGCCCCGAAAAAGGTGATTATTCAAAATTATGGTATAAAGACAAAGTAGTCGGCAATGTGCTAAGGACAAGAGACAATACCAAACCGATTTTTGTATCGCCGGGCAATAGAATATCTATCGAGCAAGCGAGAATATGGACACTTAATGTATCCAGGAAATACAAAATACCAGTCCCGACAAGGCTGGCTGACAAAGAAGTCGCAAAATTCAAGAAAAGGGTACTACCATGAAATTAAAACCTAAAAACAGAATAACAATACTTTTATTTGCACTATCTACCTTGATAATATCACTATTTGCAAGAAATTCGTCCTATCAGCAATCTTATGTGGAATATTTCAATGATATTAGCGTGGTTGAAATCCATAATTTGACCGGAATGATTCAGCTTCGAAATGCCGAAAGCAGTACCGAAGTCGAGATGAAAGCACTCGCCTTTTTCGATGCTGGCGAATTGGAAAAATCTCGAAAACTCATCGAAGGCACTTCTTTGAAAGTCTATAAAAAGAACGATACAATGATGGTTTTTTCTATTTTGCCAGTCGATAAGATTGATAAAATTCATATGCGCGAGCTTCGCAATCCTTTTACTAAAAAATATAATGTCGAATATCAAAATAAAAATATAATGATTACTCCGCGCTCTGGTATCGAACATTTTATCGATTTTACATTGAGCGTACCCGAATCCGTAGAAGTAAGATGCTTATGCCCTACCGCAAAAATAGAGCTTGAAGCGATTGATTTCAATACCAGATTCGAAGGCGAATTTTTCGAGTTTTCTGGAAATATTGACGAAAATGGCAGTATGGATATTATTTCTGATAAGTCAAAAGGCGAGCTTAAAAATATTTTTGGCAAATTCCATATCAAATCAAAAGAAAATAATAGTATTTCTCTAAAAGGCAATCTATCCGGCAATATCGATATCGAAATTGGGAATGGAGAGGTCTTTATCGAAAATATTGTAGCACCTAAAGTTCTATCGGTGAATCAAAAAGCTGGCAGATTCGTTTTTTCTGGCAATTGCCCGGATAGCTCTTTTATATTATTTAACGATGTTACGGCGCAATTCGATTTAATTGAATCTGGTAAAATGAAAATTATTAGTAAAGCCGGAAATATCGAACTTTTTTCTCGAGTAAATACTTTCGATTATTTGGATATTGCTGTTCAAAGGGAAGAAGTTGAATATAAATTGCCCAAAACATATAAAATCGAAGGAAATGGTAAAAATTTTATTGCCAAAAAGGATAATTTTGGCGATAATAGATTATTAATTAGGTCTTCGGAAACAGAAATAGAAATCGAAGTATTTGAATAATGGCAGAAGATACAAAAGACAGAATACTGGAGCTGGAAAATCAAATATCGCGCTCGCCCAGAAGCGATGCCTATTTCCCACTGGCACAGCTTTATATTAAAGAAGGCGAAATCAAGAAGGCTTGTGATATTTGTGTCTATGGCCTGAAGCATCATCCCAATAGCTATGTTGGATATCTGATTCTTGGGAATATTCTATTGGAACAGAAACGCTATGACAATGCCGAAAAAGCCTATGCCACAGCCTTCAAGATAGATCCATCGCAAAGTGAACCTTTATTCTTGCTCTGTGATGTATATATCGATACGGGAAAAATCGACAAATTAAATGCCGTTCTTCATCAGCTCGAGATTGTTGCGCCCTATGATATGAGACTAAAGAATATCAGAAAAACTATAAAAGAAATGAAACCGAATGCTCGCAAAACGCCACTGAAAAGAACGCCCTCCAGCACACCGAGGCCTAAGCCGAAAAGCCAAAAGTCACAAGAAGTAGATATCAATAGACAGGCCGAAATGGTAGATGAAACATTTATCAAAAATCCCCAAAAGCTTTCTCAAAAAGAAAAAGTCGTTCAAAAGCCTAAGCCCCAAATGCAATCTCCTACGCCAAAGCCCAATAAGAAATCGAAACCAGAACCCAGTCAGGAACCTATAGCGAAAAAAGAAACGCCGCAGCCATATAAACAGGAAATAATAGAACCTAAAGGTATCGATTTCGATGAACTTGTCGATAGGATTTTTACAATAGATGGTATAGATGGCTTAGTATTCCTTAATAAG
The DNA here is from genome assembly GCA_046542255.1 of Candidatus Zixiibacteriota bacterium. Classification (GTDB taxonomy): domain Bacteria; phylum UBP14; class UBA6098; order JBKHBT01; family JBKHBT01; genus JBKHBT01. Next base: position 16,709 of record JBKHBT010000036.1, read on the forward strand.
GAGGGCCAAATAAATCGCAGCATGGATTGCGATATCGAAACAGCAAAGGCTCTTGCTTCGATTCTTCGAGCCTACAAAAAGGCCTTCGATATTTCCTTCAATGTTTTGAATTTCGGTGATTGGAATTTGAGTACTGTTTTTATGGAATTCGGCTTTATCTTTCTTATCAATACCGGTGATTACAAATTAGCTTTCAATTGCGATGAAAATGTTCCCTATGGCCCAACAAGAAGCAAGATAAATAGTATCTTGAAATCTTTGACATGATAGCTCGTTAAAGAGCTAAATCACCAAAACCAATTTTGATTAATCCTTTAGTATTACTTTGACAAATTTTCTTTTAAACCTCGATTTTGTTTTATCGAAATGTAAACTTTTCTATTTGCATAATATTAAGCAACTTATAGTTTTACTGAATTTAACCTAAATGGTGAAATTCAATAAGTAGATAAACAAGACTACTGCTCTGGCTACAAAGCTGTCAACCAAACACCTTCGATACAAAGCTCGCAACCGAACCCCTTCGCTATGAAGCTCTCAACCAAATATCCTCGCTACGAAGCTCCGCTTCGATTCTTTCTAAAGCCTAAGAGAAGCGGAGCTTCTCAACGAGGATAAAAGTCGAGATTGTTTACTTTACATAAATTTAACACTGAATCTGGGTTTAAAACAGAAAAGCTGCGGCCTAAAACCGCAGCTTCCTGGTTTGTATATTATCGAATATTAAAGTTTTTCTATTGTAACGTAGCCGTGGCCGGTATTTCCTATTGAATTGCTCTGTGCTGTGCCGGAATTATATGATCCGCCACCGCCTCCGTAGCCGTGGTCGCTTCCAGAGCCTGTGCTGTATCTTCCAGCGCCGGCGGAATATCCACCGCCACCGCCAGGTGCCCAGGTAGGCGAGCCACCGCCACCAAAACCACCTGAAATATGGTAGCCATGTCCGCTTGTTGTATTATAACCACCCACAAGGCCACTTCCCCAGCCTTTACCATTCGAGCCAGAAGCATACGAACCGCTATTATAACCGCGAGCACCATCTGAATTGAAGCCCCCGCCACCGGCACCACCCCAATCACCGCCAGAAGTTCCGCCGGCGCCGTCGGTCGCTTCTGGATTTGTATTGCCGCCACAGGAATTGCCATTCTCGGTGGTATTGGCATTGCATCCAGCACCGTCTGAGCTTTCTCCACCGCCGCCGCCGCCGGCAATAATAAGTGGTGTCGAGCCTTGAACGACAAAACTGCCACCGCCACCACCATAGTAGTAGCTCGAACTTAAGCCCACTTGTCCAACAGCTACTTTTAGGATTTCACCACGGCTAAGCGTGAACTCGCCCTGCATAATGGCACCATCGCCACCAAGCCCTGCACCCTCGGCACCTGCTGCTGTAATTCGATATGTACCATCCGCAGGCACTGTCCATTCCTGAATGCCCTGAGTGGACATATCAAGATAGGTGTCGTCCCAGGAAGTAGAATATTCGCTGCGGCATTGTGCTATAGTCGGGCCATTGTGACCTGTTGCGCCGCAGTTTGTGAATGTATGAGATGTAAAGGCATAAAGCTCGGTGGTAACTGTAAGCGTTGCGGCTGTCGAGGTTACAGAAGAGCATGTAGAATTGCTTACGATGCAGCGATATTGATAACCATCCATTCCAGCAGTTGTACTACTAATTGTATATGATGAAGACGTAGCGCTAGTAATATTGACAAAAGAACTTCCCGTATTTTCCTGCCATTGGTAGTCTAATCCACTGCCAGTTGCTGTAATAGAGAAAGTTGCAGGATCGCCTTCTGAAACGCTTATATTGCTAGGATGCGAAGTGATAGCGGGCGCCTCCTGCACGGTTACAGAAATACATCTATCCGATGATGTTCCACAGCTATTGCTGGCATTCACACAGATATCTCCACTTGCAGTACCAAAATCCACATCGATAGATGCTGTTCCATCGCCAGATGCAATCGTCGCTCCTGATGGCAGAGTCCATGTATAGTCGGTTGCTTCATCCACGCTGGCTATAGAATATGTAATCCCTGTTGCACCTTCGCAAACATCCGTGATACCAGTAATTGCTCCCGGTGTCGATGGTGTCCAGGTCATGTCAACTGCTAAGCATTCTGGGTCTGAAATTCCACAGGAGTTCTCTGTTCGAACACAGATTTCACCAGGTGAAGTGCCAAAGTTAACAGTAATAGTCGGCGTGGATGAGCCTGATACAATCGAGGCACCCGATGGTACTGTCCAGCTATAATCGGTAGCATCGGGAACGGATGCTATATTGTAAGAAACACCTGTTTGATTTCGGCAGACTAATGAAGGACCTGTTATAGATCCAGGGGAAGTCGGCCTGTTTATTGTTATTGGTTTTGTACTTGCACTGGATGTTCCGCATTCATTCCACGCGACAACACTGACATCACCATCAACACTTCCCAAAATCGCATGAATTGCATTTGTTCCGCTGCCGGAAAGGATATGGGAACCACTCGGCAATGTCCATCGGTAATATGTTGCTCCAGAAACAGGGGGGACAGAAAAAGATGTACCTGGTTCACCTGAGCATACCAGTGAAGGTCCATCTATACTTTCCGGAGTAGATGGCGCACTTGTACAAGACCCACTTCCATCCGCTGTTACATCGAAACGTATATATATCGTGTCATCAGTCGCAGATTCGGTTATTTCTGATGCTTCGCCCGGGATAAATCGCATATGATCGATTCTTCCTGTCGTATTAGCGCTGGATGATACCGACTGCACTGCATTAGCATCTACGGTTAAGTCGGTTGCATCACCGGATTCGTCTAAATAGATAAGATGTCCGGTAGAGCCATCCACATATATCTTACCAAATCCAGATGTCGCAGTCGGCGCAGTGCCATGGCTCATGCTAACCGCGCCATCGACAGTAACACGCTCATTGGGTGCATCATCGCCAAAACCGGAAACATCGGATGCGACATAAAGCTCCTCGCCCGGAAAACCGATTTGGAGTTCGCCTTCGAGTTCTTCTTCTGCTTCGCCGGGTTCTTCTGGTTCGCGGTCTCGTCTTAGAGAAGTAGCAGTAGGAATTTCAATTCTGCTGCTTTCCAGGCTTTCGCCATCGATTGAAAGTTGCACATAGACTAAATCTTTCGCAAAGCCTCTGCTTGCAATGATTCCGTGGATATCAATATCGGGAGAACCCGCTGTAAATTGTATTTGCGAGAATGACCTCGTCCAGAGCAATTCACCGCCGGTTGGCGAATCATAGACATTCAGCGTAATATCATGTTTTCCAGAAAGTTCATCCATACCAATTGCCATAGTAACTAAAGCAATCAAAGCCCAAATTATTAGTTTTCTCGATTTCATATTCATCTCCCTTCAAATATTTTCAATTTTGTATTATAATAAAAAGCTGCGGCAAAAGCCACAGGTTTATATATATCGCGGAATGATTCATATATTTTAACACACGTTGTGCGGGTCCACGACCCGCCCAAAAGCAATCATATATTATATGCAAAAAGGGGCAGGTCGCGGACCTGCACCCTACCAATTGAATCTATTATCAGAGCTTTTCTATTGTAACGTAGCCATGGCCTGAATTCATTCCGATATCGGCCTGATTGTCACCACCGTTATACGAACCAGCGCCCCCGCCGCGTTCATTGCCACAATCACCGCCTCTTGCTCCACCGCCGCCGGAGTATCCTCCACCGCCGCCGGTACCCATATTATCGGAGCCACCGCCGCCACCGCCGCCGAAGCCGCCATCGCCACCTTCATCGTTTCCATCATTATAACGCGTGCCACCTATAGCTCCATTTCGAGGCGCACGGCCGCCATATGCGCCGCTGCTTCCAGGTGTGTAATCATAATTGGTTGCTTCATCACCGCCAGTGCCATCTGTGAGCCAGCCGGAGCCACCGCCAGCCCAGTAACTACTGCTACCATCATTGCTACGTCCGCCATTACCGCTGGAGCCACCATTACTAACATTGCCAGCTCGATTTCCACTGGTGGAGTATTCTGCATTATGATTATCAAATCCAGCGGAAGAACAGCGTCCGCCGCCACCACCGCCGCCGGCTGCTATCATTGGATATGTATCGGTAGCATCGGAATATACGAAAGAACCTCCGCCACCGCCGGGAGCAGCATTATCTTCAGATGTACTTCGAGTATCTTCGCCCTTCTGGCCAACTAAAATATAGATAACCTCACCACGGGTTAAATCAAAATCACCGCGGATAATCGCGCCATCGCCACCTGGATAATCTCCACTATATCTCTGCGTACCGCCAGCACCACCTGCACAAGTTATTCTATATGTTGCATCCTCTGGAACAGTCCATTCCTGAATTCCAGTTGTTGACATATTAAAATATGCATCATCCTCATCCCAGCTTGTCGAATATGCGCTACGGCATTGCGTAAGAGACGGGCCTGTCCTGCCTGTTTTGCCAGCATTTGTAAATGTATGGCTCTCAAAAGCATAAAGTGATGTTACAACAGTCAATGTCGCAGCATCCGATGTATCCGGTGGAGTGCAGTAGCCGCTAACGATGCAGCGATATTCATAACCGTCCATGCCTTCTGTTGCAGAGCCGATATCGTAGGTATCACTTGTTCCGGAGACATTAGTCCAACCAGAGCCTGTATTGACTTGCCATTGATATGTAAGTGAATAGCCTTCGGCAGTTACGCTGAATGATGCCGCATCGCCTTCATCGACTGTTGCATCTGAAGGCTGCGAAGTTATATTTGTCAATTGTCTTACTGTCATAGTCGCAGCATCGGAAGTATCTGCAGGAGAACAGCCGCCGGAGACGATGCAGCGATACTCATTGCCATCGTCGCCGTATGCTGGTGATGTAATATTCAAAGTATTGCTGGTACCGCCAGAAACATTCGACCATCCCGAGCCAGAATTTACCTGCCATTGATAAGCTATCGAATATCCTGAGGCCGTGATATCGAAGGTCGCCGTTTCGCCGGCACAGACTGTCGTATTTGTCGGCTGTGTGTCAACATTGGGCGCAGCATTGACATTCAGAGTCGCAGAAGCAGATGTCGCAGATGGCGAACATGTGCCAGAAACCACACATTGATATTGATAGCCATCCATCGAAGGTGTTACGCTGCTAACAGTGAGATTCGGGCCAGTTGCGCCGGTGATATCCAAAAATCCTGAGCCGGAATTTCTTTGCCATTGATATGAAATCCCTTCGCCGGTGGCAGTTACGCTGAATCCAGCATCGAGGCCTTCGCAGATCGTTAAATTCGATGGGTCAGACGTAATAGCAGGCTGTTCATAAACTGTAACATCGGTTGTTGCACTTGCCGAAACGCAGGAATGAGCATCGGTTACAGTCACGGAATATGTGCCATCATTTGATAGAGTTGCGGATGATATAATCGGGCTTGCATCGGTCGATGTGAAACCGCCCGGGCCATTCCAGCTATAATTATACGGCGAAGTTCCGCCGGAAGGTGTCGCCGAAAGCCTAAGCTCATCGCCAGGGCAAACTGGCGAGTTCGAAGATGCCACAACCGATGGATTCTCATAGACAGTAACCGTAATCGGGCCGTCTGTATCGGTGCAGCCATTGTCATCGGTAATCTCGAGCATCAGATTGTAAACGCCGACCGAAGCAGCGGTAACATCGAAAGTCGGATTGGCATCGGATGTCGAAGAAAGATAAGGCGCACCGGAGCCAGTCCATTCGTAGAAATACGGCGAAGAGCCGCCTGATGCCGCCGGAGAACCGCCGACTGTTGGATTGGTAGCATCATCACATGCACCCACTGCGCTGCCGATATTTGCTACCGGGGAGGGCAAAAAAGACACAGTAATTGATGCAGTGCCCTGGCAGCCATAGTCATCGATGACAGTTACTTCATATTCGCCCGGCTCGGTAACGCTGAATGATTTATCGCATGGCCCGCCATTGTCCCAGCAATATCTTGCAAAACAGCCTCCAGCATCCAAAACTACAGGCTGGCCGCTACATCCGCCCATCGGCGGGTCAGCCGAAATAGTCGGCGATGGGTCTTCGTGAACAGTGATGCTAATTAAGAAATAAGAATTATCTCCCTCTGCATCGGTTATGGTATAAGTCAAGTCATAAATTCCAGCGGAAGAAGCCATGAAAATTGGATTTGGTATATCGGTAGCTGAAAGCGGTCCTGTATCGCCTGACCATGTATGAGTATAAGGTTCTTCGCCACCTGCAAGATGAACTGGAAACCGCATCGGTTCACCAATACAAAGGTCATATTGCTCGCCAGAAACTGCAGCCATTGATGCACCAGTGCCAGAAGAGGATGCTTCGAGCAGGTCTGTCGTTGCTCCAGTTGCTTCCATATAATAGAGATGCCCATCTGAAGCATCGACATAGATTTTGCCAAATCCAGATGTCGCAGTCGGCGCAGTGCCATGGCTCATGCTAACGGCGCCATCGACAGTAACTCTTTCATTCGGCGCATCATCGCCGAAACCGGAAACATCGGATGCGACATAAAGCTCCTCGCCCGGAAAACCGATCTGAAGCTCGCCGTCTAGTTCTTCGGTGGCTTCGCCTGTTTCACCTGGCTCTCTTCCTCTATGAAGCGAGCTTGCCGGCACAACCAGCCTTGGCCCATCGATTTCCTCGCCATCTATCGCCATCTCGACAAAAACATCATCACTGACTCCGGCTCTGGACCTAATCATCTCGAGAATATCGTCCGTTGGGGCACCATCTTCGAAATTTACATTTTCAAGTGTACCACTCCAGAGTAATTCATCTCCTGTTTCAGAATTATAGGCATTGATTTCGACATCATAAAGTCCAGATATCGATTCACTAGAAAATAAAATTGCAATAGCAAATAGAATCATTAAAAATATTAAGCTCTTCAGTCTCATTTTAATCCTTTCTCTTAGTTCGTTCTATATATACAAGAAAGCAAATGAATCTTAATTGTCAATTAAGAAAATTTATATTTGTATAAATATTTATTCGGAATTGGAATTTTTTTCAAGAAGTGCTTTATCAGATATTATCTTAACGGCATCTATTCGGTTTTTGCTGACGCTTTTTATTATAAATAAATTGCCATCGAGTCTTATCTTATCTCCTTTTTTGGGCATTTTGCCAGTATTGAATAGAATATAACCGCCCACAGTTTTGAAACCTTCCTTTTTCATAACAGGACGGTCTAAGGCTTCATTGATATCATCGATATCGGCCTTGGCATCGACAATAATCTGTTTTGCATCGATGATTTTTATATCTTTCGGTTCTATATCATGTTCGTCCTTGATATCACCAACGAGTTTTTCTAGCAGATTCTCCATCGTAACAAGCCCCGCAGTCCCGCCGAATTCATCGAGAACGATTACCATATGTACGCGATGGATTTTCATTTTGCGTAGCGTATATTCTATGCTGACAGAATCCGGCACATGTATAGGCTCATGCATGAAATCTTCTAACTTTTTGTTTTCGATGTCCACATCAAGAAGGTCTTTGGCATATATTATCCCAACAATCTCATCGATTGTATTCCGATAGACCGGCAGCCTTGAATATTGCTGTTTTTTCAATAAATTGACGATTTCTTTCAGGCTTTGTTCGATATCAACAGCAATGATATCGATTCTGGGAACCATCACTTCACGTACAATAGTCTCATCGAATTCGAATATTCTCTCGATAAGGTCGCGTTCTGTATCGGTTATTATTCCCTCCTTTTCGCTGACATCGACTATTCTCATGATAGCATCTTCGGATAGCAAAGTCTTTCCATCGGTTTTCGCCTCGCCCATAAACATCTTCAAAAGGCCCACAAAAAGAGCGATTATTGGCCTTAGGGCAATTTGCATATAATACAAAAGCGGCGAAACAAATCGCGAATATCGAAGCGAATATTTTTTTGCAAGGGATTTCGGTGTTATCTCGCCGAAAACAAGCACAAAAAGGGTGATCACTCCAGTAGCAATCCCGACTCCAGCATTTCCAAAGAGCTTAATAGAAATAGAAGTAGCAATTGCCGAGGCTGCGATATTCACAAGATTATTACCGATTAGAATCGTGGTTAGAAGTTTTTGGGGATCTTCTAAAAGCTTTTCAATTAATATTGCTCTTCTATCATTTTTAATGCGAAGCTGCATCACATCGATAGGGTTCACCGAGAAAAGCGCCGTCTCGGAACCGGAGAAAAATGCAGAGAATAATAGAAGAAAAATCAGGATAATAATTTCAGTTAGCAATCGATCTCCTTCTCTAAAAACATCCAATTATTACTAAATTATACAAAAACATGATTATTCTAGCAAGTAATATATTCCGATGTAAGTAGAGAAATATGCTGCAATATCCAATAAAATTCCATTGCACCTTTTAGAAAGCTTTTTTACAAATAGATAGAAAAATTGCACAATAAATATCATAATTGACTTTTCTGGCCTGTGATGTATTTTAACATTTGTTGAGTTTATGATTTCTTAAGCAAAAGGCCATACAAGCAGATGAGTTCCAAAGTCAAAAAAACAATTTTTATAATTCTTAAGATTCTACTGGTCATAGCTGCAATATTTTTTATATTCAAGGCATTCGGGTCAAGCTGGAGCGATATAAAAGACTTAGACCTTTCCACAGTAGATATAGGAAGGCTTATAGCCAGTTATCTTGTCTTGATTATCGGCTATATTCTTTTTGGTTTAATGTGGATAATGATAATCCGTGGGCATGGAGAAATTATGCCGATAAAAATTGGATGTAGTATATATTTTCTCGCCAATCTTTTTAGATATATTCCGGGCAAGGTAATGCAAGGCGTGAGTATGGTGTATTTTGCCAAAAAGCGGGGGATTTCGGTTACGACTGCACTTTCTTCTACAGTCATTCATCAGATTGTTTTTATCATTTCCGGTGTTACTATCAGCATAATATTTTTGCCTCCATCTTTATTTGGGCAGGAGTATGCGCATCTATCGTATCTTAGAATATTTGGCCTTGCACTTGTGATTTTCATATATCCGCCATTTCTTAATTTTGCAATAAGAACTGTTTCTAAATTGACAAAAAAAGAGCTACCTAAAATTGATATTTCTTTTGCTAAATTGCTTTATTATTGGCTATTTGGCATTTTGGTCTGGCTTGTAAATGGCATTGCTCTTGCAATTTTTACGAGCGCTTTTAAAGACATAAGTTTCTATAATTTTACCAATGTCATCGCTATTTACCCAACTGGCTATGTGATAGCTTTCATGGCTATTATTTTTCCCGGCGGGATCGGGATTCGCGAGGGGGTATTTGCATTTTTCCTCAAGGATATAGTCGGCAAGCCTCTTAATATCGCAATTGGTGGCTTAAGCCGTGTCTGGATAATGGCTATGGAGCTCATCGTTGTCCTCCCTTTCCTTTTCATATACCTAAAAAATCGCAAAAAAGGCAAGGACTGGATTTAGTCGCTATTATTTAGTGCGTTCAAAGTACGTCAGAAGAAAGCCTTCATAAATGGCAATAGAATGTAAATTCACAAAAAATGAAATGTCATTCTCCGCAATAGCAGGGATGTTCTAATTCAACGAAAGAATTCGTAGGTGCAAAAAACAGACAACCCGAGTTTATTGGCAAAAAGAATATTATAGATACTACAGAGTTTATTTTCGAAGAAATTGTTGAGTAAATTCTCAATATCCTTGCATATAAAAAAAGGAGTCCCCCGAAGAGGACTCCTTAAGATACGTCTTAAAACGGCGTTTTTACTTCACATAGAGCATACGGCGAGTCTGGATTTCGCCATCAACATCCATGCGGAGTAGATATTCACCAGTTGCGACCGGTGTACCGTATCTATCGGTGCCATTCCATTTTACGTTATGCTTTCCTGCTTCGCATTCACGGTCGAGGATGGTCTCAATCTGATTACCGAGAATGTCGTGAACGGTGAGTTTCACTCTTGCTGCTTCATCAACAACAAAGCTGACATTTGTAGCAGAGTTGAATGGGTTTGGTGTGTTCTGCAGGAGGGAAATAGCTTCTGGCAATGTACCTTCGCCCTGTGGTACTGCTTTGCCTGTGCCGTTTTCTATCATTTGGATATCATAGTTTGCCAGTTCATAATCGAAGAATATGTCGGCTGTCTTTGCCTTCTTTTCGAATACTACTTCGACAACGATACCGCTACCATCGACAGTTGGTTCTGTACGGCTCATGCGAGACATACAGATCTCGATGCCACCAGCGAAATCACGTGTTAATGTGAGCGCCTGGGCATCTCCGGCAGATAGGAATCCACCGTCAACGACTCTGACGAGTTCGAGTTCGGATTTATTATAGCTGAGCAACAGATGTGCACCCATGAGGTCATAGACATCTTCAACAACTGCTCTTGCGCGGACATATTTGCCTTCTTCGCTTGTCTCGACAGACAATCTCTTGGCATTCGGAATGACATCTGTGATCATCTTCGGGACATTATTTGTTGTCCACCAGCTATACATAGTATTGAGTGCAAGGATGTCTTCGACTTCGAGGTATCCATCTGGCTCTGCAATCTTATCAGGAACAGTGCCTATGGTTGGGCCAAGGTCGGATATTGCGTCATGGTTACCGACTGTATCGCCGTCCCAGCCACGCGTCCAGACCATCAGGTCTTCGAAACCGATTGCGCCATTTGGAATCGGTGTCATATTCGGTGGTGTTCCATGATTGGCGCCTGGTGTTGCAATATCGCCAAGATATGCACCATAAACAACCATCTGATTGAAGCCAAGATCGCTATCGGCTGTACCTTCATAGGTAATGACCTGTGAGCTGTCAGTATCGATAGCGAATGTATCGACCACAAGAGCTGCTTCGGGTGTAATGAGGTCTTCTCTTGCTTTGATATTGATTATTGCCACATCGCCACCGGGGGAAACATTGCAACCATCGGGATCGCCGGTCTGGGACATATCGATTGTCCATGTGCCAGCACTGCTATCCCAGTCTGCCTGGAAGATTACATTGGTAGCCTCGCCCTCTACATCAAAGATATTGCCTTTGTTAATGCTAACAATTCGGAACATATCAGAAGGATAGGAACCGTTTACTTCGATGCTCGTTACTCCAACCGGGTAGTCGAGCGTAAGGTCGATGCCTTTCTCGGCGCCATTCTGGAGAAGCATATAGCCATCTTCATCGAAGAAGTCTCTCAACGAAAGCTTGACCAATAGGTCAGAATCGATTGTCAGGGCATTCGTTGTCTTATCGTTAGCGAGTTCTTCATTATCATCGCAAGTAACCACTTTGCCGAAGAGGTAGTATGTGCCATCTTCAGGCATTCCGTCTGGGCTGTCTGCAAATTTCCAGTCCCATGTAGCTCCGGTTTCTGCGGTTGCTGTGATTGTATTTTCTTCATTACAGAGTTTGTCTCCAGCATCGAATATTGTATCAGTACTGTAATAGAAGTTTACATATCCACATTCGAATGCACCGGCGATATCATAACCAATTGTATATGTGCCGCCTGGTGAATATTCTTTTGGAAGGCGACTAACGCCTGTTTCGCTAAGAGTGATTGAAACCGGGTCGGCTTCCTGGAATATTTGGACCATATTTCTATCTTCATCAGCTATGAAGAGGTCGAAATTGTCGTTATTCGGCAATGCCCACATGCCAGCGGGTTCCATGAAGCTACCAAGCTGATTGCCATGTGTTCCGATAATTCTATCGAAAGAAGGTGCAGCATTTGAACCAGAAATAGCTCCGCCATCGATATAGGTTACTACTCTATTATTTGATACATCTGCAACATATACCCAAACAGTATCGAGAGTACCAGTTTCTTGTGCTACGAAAATGTCTCCGGTATGTCCGAGAAGGTCTGTTGCGCTGGATGCTGTATTCCATTGTGTAACATAATTCATAGATGGAGGTGTAACATCATCGCCGGGGTCGAATGCAAATTTCTGAATTCGGTTGTTGCCTGCATCAGAAACATAGACATCGAAATGATCGAGTTCTGTATTCCATCTAGCTGTAATACCTTTTGGCTGATTGAACTGGCCTGCGCCTGTCCCTACGCTGCCATACCTCATAACATCGACGGATGTGGTATAAGTATATGTAACAGCTTGGGAAAGCTCGACACGGGCACCATTCGTACCATCGCCAAAGTCCACATGGCCGGTCATATAATCTACGGTATAAAGACTGTCATTGCCATCATTATTCTCGAGATTATTATCGGGATCGATATGCCATGTATGGTCGCCGATTTTGATTGTATCGAGTGAACCTTCTTTGATAGGTGCACATGCTGTGTAGAAAGACCAGTTTCTTGCATCGCTTGCATTTGCTGGTGTTGTTTTCTGAAGTTCTGTGTCTTCATCTACTTCAGTTCCAGCATCGCGGTCATCGCCATTCAGCCAATCGCCAACGAAGTCGCCATCTGTAACATCTGCCATTTCGATGACTTTGATGCGGTCATTGTCTGTATCGGCTACGAATATATAGCGGCCATAGTCGGCATCTGTTGCTGCATATGTGTCAGATTCATCGCCAGCTGCAGCCAGTGGGTTAGCAACAGTAAAGCGGATACCTGGAATGATATCCAGAGTCATATCTGCTGCTATTATAGTATCAGAGACCAGAGTTTCACCTGTAGTTGCATCTGTAATGGATAAAGAAGTTGTAGCATGTGTATAAGATAAGGTATACTCATGATCGGTGACCTGTGACGCATCTGTAACGGTTGCACTACCCGCAAGATCTGTTATTCCAGTAGGATCTTCAAAGGCAGCATCTTCAGCGGTATGGCCTGTTACATCAGCAACAAAGATATCTTCCGGATATGAAAGCACGCCATCGTATTTTTCAATTGTGCTGGCTTCATTTGGTGTAGCATCTATAACGCCATCCTGGTCGATAGTGTACATAAATAGATACTCATCGCCATTTGAGCTATTGTCATCCATATCGAGTATATACAGCTCTGTAGTTGTCGATGTTGTAAGATTAGCCATTGCAGCCAATGACCTAAGCGATTGAATATCATCGATACCATCGGTTGTTGTCTCATCGATTTGAACCTTGACAAAGGCATCGCCTGAGCTAACTAGGCCATAATCGATATCTGCCTGGCCATAGGTAAGTTCATCACCAGAATCAGCAGCAGGGTCTGCTAATTTATCATTTAATGCATAGGCATAATAGACTTCGATGCTCTCATCCGGTGAAGAATCGCCATCATCATCCGAGAAGCTATTGGAAGGCGTCTTTATTTCGATAAGAGTATCAGGTGTAGCCATCGCAGCATGATAATTGACATAGAATACTTCATCGCTTGCAGTATAGCCAGTCAAAGATGATACTTCTGTCCAAAGTTCGCCATCTACTTTAAGTATAACAGAACCTTTTACAACACGATAGGCTAAATCATCGTCATCCCATAGGTCGAGAGCTATGCAGTCATCATTTACATCGAGTGCTGCTGCAGGATCTGCGCCTGTATAATTCCAAGATGTTGTAGCATCCAATACTTTATACATAACTGGAGTTGTAAAAAGCTGGATTCTATCATTGTCCTGGTCGGCAACATAAATCTGTGGTTGTGAATCATAGCCGCCAATTCTTCCTGCGACTGCAATCGGACTCGAGAAAGGAATATCCGTTACCGGATTATCGACCTTCTGGTCCTGACTTGGATTGTTAATAATGTGGAAATAAGGGCCGTTCCACTCCGCGACGGCATTATAGCGCGTTGCGCCAAATGTACTGCCGACTACTAAAAGAAGCAGAAGCGACAGGAGTGCAAAGTTTCTCATGAAAACTCCTCCTTGTTGGTTAATAATGTTAATTATATTTTGTTTTTGGTTTTTCATCTCATCCTACCTTCCTCCTTTTCTCCCTCTTCGTAACAAATTTCAATGCTATTCCTATCCATCTCATTTGGACATATCGGCATCGAAAAACGCTTATTTAGGAAAATCGGATAATTTTTGTTGAAATTTTCAGAAAAGATGTTCTTTTGTCTAATTTGATATGCTCTTTAGAGCTTAATTGTTAGGTATGACGTAGAAAAGCGAAAAAAAAATATTAACCTCGATTCTATTTTATCGAAATCTAAAATTGATTATTTTGATAATATTAAGCAAATTATAGCTTTGGAACTTTCAAGCTAAATGGTGATATTCAGTAACTAAATAGTAAAGCCTACTGCTCGTGATAAAAAGCACAAGCCTGCTATCCAAGCTACAAAGCTCTCAACTAAATATCCTCGCTACAAAGCTCCGCTTCGATTCTTTCTAATGCCAAAAACAAGCAGAGCTTCCAAGAGTTTAAACGTTGAGAGGCGAAGCTTCTCGACGAGGGCGAAAGTACTGGATGCTCACATAATAGAAGGTTTAACACTGGAGCTGTGTATCAAATATAATAACAGTACACCGTTGAACATAGATGCATTACAATATATTATATGTTCAAATATTGAAAAGGAATCTATAGATGTGAAAATTTGCCTAATCTATCAAACCGAAATAGAACTGTCATTCAGTATGAACTTGACACAATAAAAAATTAGGCTATATTAAAAAAAGCAGGGAACATTGCCCCTGCTTCATAGATAATATGGCTTCCTTGGCTATTTTTCGAGATGTTCAAGGATCTCGTTTACAGCCTGAAGCTCGGCCTCGAGTTCTTTTTTATAGTGCTCGAGGTCTTTTACTTTTTCTTCATGGTTACGGAATCTGCGCCAGGAACTATGATGACCACATTTGCAGTCATGGCCTGACTGCTTATGGTGGCCATGGGAGCCTCCATGACACATTCCGCCGCCGCCTTTAGGATGATGCATCCTATTCTCCTTTCTTTGTTTCGTGTTTTTTGCAATGCTCGCTTTGAGCATGACAGCATAGTTTCTCATATGATGACTTTTCGAATGATTCATAAAGATTATCAAAAAACTGCTTGAGCAATTCAAGAGATTCTTTATTCAGATAATAGTGAATATAGCGGCCGTGCTTTTCTGAATTAGCGATCCCGGCAAGGCGCAGTACGCGAAGATGCTGCGAAATAGAAGTCTGTGAGACATCGAGCTTTTCTGCAATAGCTCCAACACAAGAATCGCCGAGAGCGAGTAGCTTTATGATATTGAGCCTTATCGGTGAAGAAAGCGCCTGAAAGATGATCTCGATAGAAATTTCATGTTCATGTCCTTCTATATTCATATATGCAAAGATATGCATATATTAAAATATGTCAAGTAAAATTATACAATGAGCAAAAATTTATGCCTATTTGATGAAATTTTTCTTTCTATATAAGTATAACTCCTTATTTTAGATTAGCTGCTAAATTAAAATAAGGAAATCCATATTTTGAGGATTGAATTAAGGGATATTAAAATGTCCATTAAAAAAATTCAAACAAAAAAGCCCCATCAAAAATGACAGGGCTTTTAAAGCTATAACCCTAGTTTCAATAATAGATGTGTAAAATAAACAATCTTGTACTTCTATCCTCGTTGGGAAGCTCGGCTTCTTTAAGGTACTGGAAAGAATCGAAAAGGAGCTTCGGAAAAGCTTGCGCTACAAAGCAGAGCTTTGTAGGCTTGTTTATTTAAATACTAATCCATCATCGGAATTTTAATACCGTGCTTTTTGGCATTATCCTTCGC
>JBKHBT010000133.1:0-7112 GCA_046542255.1 Candidatus Zixiibacteriota bacterium
AGCTTAGGATTGAGGCATTTGGATTGGAGCTTAGATTGAGGCATTTGGATTGGAGCTTAGGATTGAGACATTTGGATTGAAGCTTAGATTGAGGCATTTGGATTGGAGCTTAGATTGAGGCATTTGGATTGGAGCTTAGGATTGAGACATTTGGATTGAAGCTTAGATTGAGGCATTTGGATTGAAGCTTTGTATCTAGGCCAGTGGCCTTGACTATGAGTTAAACATATTAAAAAATTTTTCTATTTCATTGACTTTTGACTATTTATCATGTAATTTTAATATGTGAAAGTGTATGAAAATTTATAATTATCTAATATTAAGGAGGAGGACATGACATTAAAGAGAGTCATGATATCAATTTTATTAATGGCAATCCTATCTACGACCTTTGCTCAGCCTGCTGATTATGCAGAGCGAAAGGCCAGAATGGCGCCACCACCCAATCCAGCGAAGCCGACGATTGGCGTGCATAATGATGATGTGGCAGTTCAGGTCAATACCGAAGATGGAAAATACAATGAAGGCACTTATCCCGACAGCGATAGATTGCTCTATAGCTATCCATCCAGCCCATGGTCTAGCTGGACTATGGTCAAAGTCGATGGTGTGGACTATTGTAATTCCAGTGGAACAGAAGTCAGGGACCTTCCAATTACTACCGATTTTACAGAGGTCTCACACTCTGGCGATTCCAGCTATATCTGGGGTGGATATTCGGCCGAAGATGTCGAGATTTATCAAAAACTGCAGCCTGTCTATATCACATATCCCGATACAGTGATTGGTACAGTTTTTATTGAATACACCATCGTCAATACGGATGCGACAGCGCATAATGTCCAGCTAATGATCGAAATGGATACCATGATCGGTTCCAATGATGCTGCCGATCTGGCAACTTCCCGTGGATATAGCGGAGTCGAAGAGGGATTCCGCTCAGATGATTCACTCGGAATGCCACCATTTTGGCTCGCCTATGAAGAAGGCCCGGATTATACAGGAGACCAGTTAATAGGATTAGGTATTCTAACTGGCTGGGATGCTGTAACACCGGACGTTTTTATGGTCGGTCAATGGGGTTCGCTCTATAGTACTACATGGGCTTATACACCCAGTGGAACTCCATATTCTGATTCCGCTGTGCGAATATACTGGGATTGTGGAAGATTGGAAGCTGGCGATACTGCTGTCGTTTCTACATATTATGGACTTGGCAAAGAACTCAGAATGGGCCAGATTATCCTGTATCCAGAACCTGTAACGGTTACTAGCTGTACTTTCTCACCCAATCCTTTCAATGTCCTTTTGCTGTTTAACAATTCGACAGCAATGCCGGTCAGCGACCTGACTGCCGAGATAATTCTGCCAGAAGGCTTCGAGCTTTCCTCTGGCGAATTGGTTCAGCCGCTTACGCCGAGCTATCTGTCTTCCAGCGAATCGGGTACTTCCAACTGGGATATTTCAATTACACCGCCAATTCCCGAAGATGACACAATCTGGTTCCGTGTTGATTCACCAGACCTGGATTCTGCATCCGTTGCATATCATGTTATGGACCTTCCCGAAATTGGACTGCCTCCTTATGCGGATGTCGAGGCGATGGAACCTATGGATATGACAGTCAGCGCATGTGAAGACCAGAATCTCTATATCAGCTTCTTTGCTGAGAACTCTGTACGCGAAGAAAGCGTTGAATTCTATGTAAATAGTGATACAATGGACCTTACAGACCCAAGACTCGAATATAGCGGCGACTCATTGGTATTCACACCAGATACACCATTCGAATCCGGCGACTATATCGAATATGGTATCGTCGATGCCATAGATTCATTAGGATGTACATTGGCTGCTCCTGCAACTGCAGCATTTGTTTACGATATCGAGCCACCTTTTGCTCATACCGAAATGCCAGAAGACTCGGCAATTCTTGGTACAACCGATATCGAAGAACTTACTATCAATATCGAAGATGCGGTACAGGAAGTAGATACTGCGACGATATCCCTTGAAGTCAACGGCACTGTCTATGACTGGGGCCACGAAGCACTCAGTTTCGAAGACAATGTACTGCACTTTAATATAGAAGCAGCAGGCATGGAGATCGAAGACGGCGATACGGTTAATGTTTCATTGCTCCCTGTTTCTGATATGAGCCCGGACTATTGCGATGCCAATACGATGGCAGAATCCTATGACTGGAGCTTCCGAGTCAATATCATCGACCTTTGGCTGCCGGACACTTTCGCATATCCCGGAGACACGGTTTATATCGATATCTGGGTCGAAGACCTTAGAAATATGGGAATTACTAATTTCGATATAGATGTATCTTACTTTGCATCGGTTCTTGAAGTATTGGATGTTCACACAAGAGGCATGACTTCTGGTTGGGACCTTTCCTGGACAGATGTCGATGGCATAGTTAGCGTATCAGGCGCTGGGCCAGAACTTGACACTGGCGGAAAACTATTTAAGATTATCGCAATCGTCAATAGCCATGCTGCCGGAGCATATTCCAGGCTGGAATTCGATAGAGCCGATTTCAATGATGGTGAATACACATCCTTGCCTGTCGATGGCTTCCTCGAGGTACGCTGGACAGATTTCAATTTCCTGGGCAATCTTCGCTTCGATGCCGCTACCAATGACGAGCATACAGCAATCGCATTCGGCGCCAACACCGATGCCACCAATGATTACGACCCAGGCCTCGACCTTATCACATTGCCTTATGTACCCGGCGATATTACAGCATATTTCGATGTCGATGACCCGGAATATCCGTCCTATGACAGATTAAGGCGCGATATGCGCTATTGGGGCGAATATCCAATAGAATGGACCGGACATGCCGAATACGGTGGCGAGACGGATACAACTGTTGTAACATGGTCGCCAGATCACCTGCCGCCTGGGCTTTTCGTAATACGATATGAAACATACGATGGTGATGTTGTTTCACTAAATATGCATTCGAATTCGCAGTTCAAATTCACACGTGAGATCGATTTCACAATCACCTATGACCATCCCGAGCTTGTACGCAATACAATCGAGCTTTGCCCGGGCTGGAATCTGATTTCCTTGCCGAATATGCCTTCGTCCGAAATCTCGATAAATGAGCTATTTCCTACTTCTATGGCATCGGCATACAGATATGACCCTATCGAAAGGCGTTATGCAGAATTCCGAGAACCTGAGGTTGGAGTCGGTTTCTGGCTATTCTCGGCAGAACATGACGAAGTCGAAGTGGCCGGCGCACAGATCGACCATGTCGATATGCCGATTTATCGAGGATGGAATACAATTGGAATGCCATCGCTTTCAAGCACTTCTGCCACCATTAGTACAAATCCTCCGGGCTTGTTTAGCGAGGATTTCATCTACTATTATGATGCTTGTGGCAGTGGTACTTATATCGCCCCCGAAGGAGAATTCCATTCTGGAAAGGGCTATTTCTTGCTGGTTCCAGAAGATGGAACATTGAATATCGAAGACGAGTAAAATCGAATCGAATATTAATCGAAACCCCAGCCTTGTGCTGGGGTTTTTTATTGACCATTGTTTTTTTTGTCATAAATTATATCGATAAGTTTTAGTAATGGGAGAATTTATGAGACTTTTTTCATGGAATGTAAACGGAATAAGAGCGATAGCGCGAAAGAATTTTATGGAATGGTTCGAAGATACCAATCCAGACATCTTATGTCTTCAAGAAACAAAAGCGCAAAGGGACCAAGTACCGAAGAAAATCATGAATATCGAGGGATATGAGAAATATTTTTCACAGGCGGATAAAAAGGGCTATTCTGGAGTCGGCCTCATCACAAAGCCGAAACCCAATGATGTAAAACATGGTTTTGGTATCGAAGAATTCGATAATGAAGGCCGGGTAATAATTGCAGACTATGACAAATTCGTATTGTTTACGATATATTATCCCAATGGCTCCCGCTCGGACGAAAGGCTGGATTATAAACTGCGTTTTTATGATGAGTTTCTCAGCTATGCCGATGATCTGGTCGAAAAGGGCAGGTATGTTATTTTTTGTGGCGATGTCAATACAGCGCATAATGAAATCGACCTTGCAAGGCCTAAGGCCAATGAGAAAAATTCCGGCTTTCTGCCAATAGAGCGCAAATGGATGGACAAGATGGTATCACATGGCTATATCGATACTTATCGATTTGTAAATGGCGACAAAGTCGAATATAGCTGGTGGGACTACAAAACCCGAGCAAGAGAGAGAAATGTCGGCTGGCGGCTGGATTATTTCTTCGTCAGCGGAAATCTCAAAGACAAAATTGTGGATGCCAAAATCCATACCGATGTCATGGGCTCTGACCATTGCCCGGTCGAGTTGGAGATCGGTTTATAGGAGTTATCATGGTAGATAAAAAAGCCTGTGAGAAAAGGGATGTCACATTAGTCCTAAGTAGTGGTGCTGCTCTTGGGCTTGCGCATATCGGCACAATCGCTGTGCTCGAGAAATGCTTTAATATCAAAGCCATAATAGGCACAAGCATGGGCGCAATTGTCGGAGGGCTATATGCCTGTGGCTTTTCACCAAATGATATGGTCGATTTGGTCAAGGACATTAATGCTATCGATTATATAGGCCTTCTGAAAATCGGCCTGCCTGGCAAGGCGTTGCTGGATACAAAATGGCTGGAGAGATATCTTCTCAAGCATACTGATAATAAGAAAATCGAAGATCTTGAAATGCCTTATGCTGCTATCGCCTTCGATATCAACAATAGCCATAGCGTAGTAATGCGAAAAGGCCCAATAGGTTCTGCTATGGCGGCATCGAGCTGCGTACCTTTTATGTTCGAGCCATTCAAAACCGGCAATCATATTCTTTTCGATGGTGCTGTCGAATACCCATTGCCGATTAATTTCGCAAAAATATTCAGCAAATACAGGCCGATAGTTGCTGTATCGTGTTTACCAGAGATAAAAGAAAATGCAGAAGAGATCACAGTAACCAATTTCGACAGGAGCATCGACCTCGATGAGAGCTATATTCGGAAATCATTCAAACTTGGTTCCTATACGCAGGCTGCGCAGGCTCTTTCGCAGGCGCTCTATCACAAACCCTTTCTATATGTCAATAACTATGCGAAAAACCTCAAGGAGTGGGAATTGGATAAGGTGGAGAGCTTCTATAATATCGGGAAAAACGCTGCCGAGAAGGCTATTGAAAAAAACGAAGAGGATGCAAATATCTTCGACTATCTCCGCGAGAAATTCGAGGATTTTATGCAGCTTCATTTTTGATGGTTTATAACATTTGCTTACTAAAATTTCTTATCAGACCACCTCTCCCGCCTTGAAAATTCTCGCCATACCCCGACAATGATTATATTAAAGTATTGCTATACTTCAAAATAACTAAGTCTTTATTGCATATCTTTACAAATGCAATTAGAAGTATATTACAGACAATGCGCTGTTCCGCATTGTCATACTTTTCAGGCTAAAACATCAGTAAATCCTTTTGGGTATATTTATTAAGTATTATATTTATGCTATATATATGGCTTTAAAAGAGATGGATTCAGCAGTCATTCGGAGGGATGGATTAATTTCATAAAAATAATGAAAAAATAAATTGAAACTTTATATATATTTCGTATATTTTTATTTGTATATTATTAGTAATCACAAAATACACTAAATGGAGGTGTGATATGTTAACAGGGGGCAATTCACTAAGATTTGTAGTTGTACTTAGCTTGCTTCTGGTGATTATCGCTTTCGGTTGGGAACATGAAGTTTCCTATCAGGGCAAACTCACAGATGCAGATGGAATCGGGATTACCGATAATCTCGATATTCACTTTAGAATTTATGATGCATTAACGGGCGGTTCAATGCTCGACAGCGCAACTGTCGAAGATGTGGATATCGTCAAAGGGCTTTTTAATGCTCATATCCCACTGGACTTGACTGGCGATGACGTTGCCGGCGATATGTATCTCGAGATTTGGGTCGATACAGATGCTATGACCCCTCGTCAGAAAATAGCGGCAGAGCTTTTTGCATTTGCAGCGCATTATGCTGATTCTGCTGGAGCAATCAACTGGGCCGATATCCATGATATTCCAGCCGACCTTGGCGGATTTAAGCAAATTCGCGGAGAAGGCGGCGCATGGCTCGAAGATTCGGTTACGATTGTTGCCGGTTCCGGCGTTACGGTTACGCAGGATGGCGATACGATTATTCTCGAAGCCACCGGCGCAGCATCGCTTCAGGAAGCATATGACGGCGGAAATGATATTATAATGTCCGGCGCAGATGACCCGGTCGATATTCGCAAAAATGAAACAGGTGTCGATACTGATGACTCCGACCGCGCGCTTGAAGTCAGAAATGACGATGATACAGAGCCTGGAATCTATGCATACAATAGCGCAGGTGGCCCGGCAATATATTCATCCGGACATCTCAGGATGAGCGGTACAGCAACTGTCAGGATTTATTCGACAGCCGACCTTAATTTGCAGGTAGACCGCGGCGATGATGCTGGCAGCACAACACAGAATTTCAATGTCAGAGATGGCCAGGATAATGTTATCTTTACAGTCGATGAAGAGAAATTCGCACAAACAGGCAATCTCATTCTGGATGATATTGTAGAAGAAATCGACCCGACCAAAGTCGTTACAGTAGATGGTGCAAATCAGCTTCGATGGGCAGATTTCCCTTCAGGTGCTTCTGGTGATTATATCGAAGACCAGTTCACAGCAGCACAGGATGCTGAATTTTGGATTGGCGGAAGAGGCCAATTTGGCTACGATACAGAGGAAATTTATTTCGAAGATGATTTCTCAACAGATTTAGGCTGGACACTCGATGCCGGAGAATGGGAAAGAGATGCATGTGCTGGACTTGGTAGTGGTGGTGGACAAACTGATCCTTCCGAAGACGTAACACCTACATCAACAGACAATATGGTTCTTGGCTATGACCTTACTGGACTTGGCTCTAATCCTGGTAATTATGAAAATAATATGTCTGCAACAGAATGGGCAACATCGCCAGTAATCGATTGTGGCTCATCTGTGCCCGGACAGCCAATTATTCTTCAATTCTGGAGAAAG
>JBKHBT010000134.1:0-6977 GCA_046542255.1 Candidatus Zixiibacteriota bacterium
ATTGAATATCAACCACTGCATTTTATTTATGGAGTTTGCGTAGCAAACTCGCAAGCTGTAATTTTCTAACTCCGTATATTGAATTTCAACCACTGCATTGTATTTATGGAGTTTGCGCAGGCAACCTCTCAAGCTGTAACTTTCTAACTCCGTATATTGAATTTCAACCACTGCATTGTATTTATGGAGTTTGTGTAGCAAGCTCCCAAGATGGAATTTTCTAAAACGTATATTGAATTTCAACTACTGTATTGTATTTATGGAGTTTGCGTAGCAAGCTCCCAAGATGGAACTTTCTAAAACGAATATTGAATTACAACTACTGTATTGTATTTATGGAGTTTGCGTAGCAAACTCCCAAGATGAAATTTTCTAACTCCGTTAGAAAATTACATCAAAGCATCTTTACGTAGGGATCAAAAAGCTGCTTGAATTCTGACATTGCATATCTATCTGTCATTCCGGCAATATAATCAGCAACAACGATTCGAATGTCCTCATCATCTATTCTGGCCTTGGTGGACTCTGGCAATTGGCGTGGCTCTTTTACAAAAGCGTCATATAGTTTGGTTAGCACCAATTCGGCCTTCTGCATCATTCGAATTACTTTATAGTTACGGTATAGATTGTAAAATAGATAGTTTCCAAGCTTTTGGAGTTCGCTTCGCAAGTTTTCCGAGATAGTTATGAGTGGAACCGGGGACGTTCTGGCTGCATCTACCGATTCAGGGCGGAATCTATCGAGCAATTTGGATGATGCGAGAACGCAGTCGGTAACCACACGATTTATTAGATGGCGTACTACCTGTTTGCGCTGCATTTCGGCATCTAGATGGCCGTATTTTTTTTGAACTTCATCGATAATATCCTGAATAAGATGGATTTCATATGCGATTTCATCGAGCTTCAAAAGTCCCGAGTAGATTCCGTCATCGAAGTCGTGGCAGGTGTATGCAAGCTCATCAGCAAGGTTAATAACCTGGGCTTCCAGCGATGGGAATTTGTCATCTTCTGAAAAAAGGTCCAGGGTAGGGCTATCATATCTCGAGGCATGTTTTATCAAGCCTTCTCTTGTCTCATAGCAAAGATTGAGTCCATTAAACTCAGGATAGCGCATTTCTAAAAATTCGACGACTCTAAGGCTCTGCCTATTATGCTCAAATCCGCCTACATCGCACATTATATCATTTAGCACCTCTTCGCCAGAATGGCCGAATGGCGTATGGCCAAGGTCATGTGCCAGGCTAATAGCTTCCGCAAGATCGGCATTTAGGCCAAGGGTATT
The DNA here is from genome assembly GCA_046542255.1 of Candidatus Zixiibacteriota bacterium. Lineage (GTDB taxonomy): Bacteria > UBP14 > UBA6098 > JBKHBT01 > JBKHBT01 > JBKHBT01. Next base: position 1,286 of record JBKHBT010000134.1, read on the forward strand.
GGAAATGACACGTGATATTGTCGCTACCTCGATAGAATGAGTCATACGCGTTCTGAAATGGTCGCCTTCGTGGTTTACAAATACCTGAGTTTTATATTCCAGTCTCCGCCATGCTGTAGAATGGATAATTCGTTCTCTATCGCGCTCATATGGCAGACGATAGGAATGAAGAGGCTCAGGATACCTGCGTCCCTGGCTCTCGGAATTCTTGCATCCATAAGGACGAAGGCCTTTGTCGGCTATATGCTCTAAATCCTGTCTATTTCGGTACATCTATAACTCCATCTCTAATCATATTTCAAAATAATGTGATTGGTCATGCCCAGTTCGGTATGGAAAACCGCACTGTAGCCCAATGTAATATCGAATTTTTCCGCCATTATGCCAAGATGAAATTTATTGGGAACGCCACTTATACCCATATTAACAGAAAAATAATCTGCGATATTGATATTTTGCCCGATTCTTATGCGATAGTCGGAATCTTTATAGTTTTGTAGGTCGAAGTAGAGTTTTACCCATTCAAATGGGAGTAATTCCATTGTAAAAGAAATTGGCGACTCTATCTCTATTATCTCGCCGTCTATGTCTAAGCTGCTCTGGGAAAGATTTTGCCATAAAAATGCGAAAGCCAATTTCTCCGAAGCCGGCCAAATCATCCCCATATCTAATAAATATGAATTGATTGCGCCATAGCTACCCTGATCGATATGCCCATAATTGAATCGAAATCCAATATGAATATCTTTGAACATAGATTTGGCATATGAAAGTGAAAAGATATCTTCGGTATATAAATCTGCCTGCCCAAAATTCCTAAATCCAATACCAAAATCGCCATAACGGCTTTTATAGCCTAAACCAAGACCAACATAAGAAAGTACGGAAAGACCCCAGTAATTAGAATAATGGCTGGTTGCAAAAAGATTTCTTTCTGAATTGTATTGATATGAGAATCCTGCCGGATTACCGAAAATAGCATCAGAACCATTTGTAAAGCTAGTAATGCCGCCAAGCCCATTAGAATATACTTCGGCATTCATATCATCGAATGCTGCAAAGCCAGTTATGATTAATAGTATTATAGAAACGATTCTTTTCATATCTTTCAAAAAAATAGCAAGCTATATTTCAAAGCTTGCTATTTAAATATCCAATTAACTATTATTCTACTCAAGCATCTGGTTTGTATTCATTTGCTTCTTCTGTGCCGCGAAGGACTCTCAGGCCGCCCATTGCGAGAGCTTCCATCTCTGCCTCGCCGGGAATTACATATACTTTTGCCATCCATTCTGTGTATTCTTTGATAAAATCGCAGAATAGGTCCGAATATGCAATTCCACCGGATAGAACTATTCCATCGATATCGCCTTTGAGAACGGCAGCGCAAGTGCCAATTTCTTTGGCGACCTGATAGGCCATTGCCAGGAAAACCTTCTTTTTATCATCATCGCCTTTTTCAATATCTTTCGTAACCTGAATAAGATCGGTAGTGCCCAAATATGCTTTGATTCCGCCCTGGCCTTTTATCATCTTTTTGACTTCTGCATGAGTAACCTCACCGCTAAAACATAGCTTTGCCAGATCGCCGACAGGCAGGCCACCGCTTCTTTCCGGCGTGAATGGCCCATCTCCATTCAATGCATTATTGACATCGATGACACGGCCTTTCTTATGTGCGCCGACAGAGATTCCGCCGCCGAGATGAACGACAATAAGATTGACATCAGTGTATTTCTTATCCATCTGCTCTGCCACTTGTCTTGCGACTGCTTTTTGGTTAAGTGCATGGAATATGCTCTTGCGCTCGAATTTGGGATGGCCGGAAAATCTTGCATATTCATGCATCTCATCCACAACAACTGGATCGACAATGAAAGATGGAATATCGAGTTTATCGCCGATGGCTTTGGCAATTAGCCCTCCAAGATTCGAAGCATGTTGGCCGAGAATACCGACTTTGAGATGCTCGATCATCTTATCATTGACGCGGAAAGTGCCGCCGGAAACCGGATAAATCAATCCGCCACGGCCGACTGCGCCATCTAATGTTTTTGGGTCGATGTCGTGTTTTTCCAAAGCTCCCAGGATTATATCACGGCGAAATTCATATTGATTGGTGATACCGCCATACTTCTCCAGCTTTTTTTCATCATGACGCAATACTTCGGTGAAAACTTCCTTTTCATCATCAAATAATGCAACCTTAGTTGATGTCGAACCTGGATTGATTACCAAAACTCTGTAGGATTTCATCGATCGACCTCCAAAATTTATTTTATTATTACCAAAACTCTAAATTATAATCCGGATTTTCTCTCCTTCTTTTTCTTTTTGTCGTCAAGATTTTGGTCTTTTTCATCGTCTTCACGGTTTTTACGAAGATTCAAGCGCTTTTCGTTTACGCGATGAGAATATGGGCAATATTCCTCTGGAACAGGATTTTTGGTTATGAAAACTTCCCTAGTAACATCTTTGCAACGGCTTGTCGCAAGAAGATGTGAATCATCACAGACTTCCTTTATGACAACCTCGTCCATAGGTATCTCGAAATCTCTTTTGACAAAATCTTTATGGGATTCGAGCATTATTTTTGTCCATATCGGCAATGCCGCCCTCGAACCGTTTTGTTTTTCGCCAAGTGAAATAATATCGTCATATCCGACCCAAACCGATGTACAAAGTTGCGGCGTGAATCCTATAAACCATGCATCGGTGCAGTCATTGGTTGTTCCTGTTTTTCCGCCGGCTGGCCTTTCGAATCCTGACAGTCTTGCGGCATAGCCTGTTCCATGGTCGATGACACTTTGTAGCATCGATGTCATTGCATAAGCTACACCGGGGGAGAGTACTTCTTTACGAGTTGGCAGGTTTTGTTCGATAATTCGGCCTTCATTGTCTTCGATTCGCGTAATTGCGATAGGCTCGACCTTGATCCCGCCATTGGCAAAAATGCAATATGAAGAAGTAATATCAGTCATGCGGACAACACTCGCGCCCATTGCAATAGAAAGATATGGCTCGACTCTGGTATTAATGCCCATTTCTTTGGCATAATATGCAATACGCTTTGGGCCGATTTTCTCGGCGAGGTGAATCGTGGCAAGGTTTCGGGACTTGGTGAGAGCTTTACGGAGGGTAACTTCACCAAGATAAGTTCCGTCATAGTTTTTGGGGCGCCATTTTTTGCCATCCTCCATCGGAAATGTCTCTGGAGTGTCATCTATGATGTCCGAAGGCTGCCAGCCATTATCGAGTGCAGCAGTGAATACAAATGGCTTGAATGCACTCCCCGGCTGCCTCAGCGCCTGGGTGGTGCGATTAAACTGGCTTTCATAGAAATGCCTACCGCCTGCCATCGCTTTGATATAGCCTGTCGAAGGCTCCATTACCAAAACTGCGCCCTGTACCTGCTTCCATTTGCGAATTGTATCGCCGGTTTCAGGTTCAAAATCGAGATAAGTGTAAATTGTATCATCATCATGGTGGATTCTTTCATTCCATCTTTGGAGCCGATCGAGTTTCCATTCCAGTGCTTCTTCGGCATTTAGCTGTATATCATAATCCAGAGTGGTGTAGATTTTAAGGCCGCTTTCGTATAAAAGATCATTACCGTATTTCTTTTGGATATAACGTCGGACATGTTCTACAAAATGGGGCGCTTTGTAAACACCGTATTTAGTTGAATTGATATTCAATGGCAATTCTACTAGTGAATCGACTATTGTCGGCGGAATAATTTCTTCTTTGCCCATCAGCCGTATAATTTGATCACGTCGTCTTTTAGCGAGTTTGGGATAATTGCTATATGCCGATGGTGACTGCAAAAGCCCGGCAAGATACGCTGACTGTTCAACAGTCAATGAATCAGCATCACGGTTGAAATAGAATTTGGCAGCAGCCTGAACTCCATAGCAACCCTTGCCCATGAAATTTTGATTAAGATAAAGCTCCAATATTTCACTCTTAGAATATCGCCTTTCGATCATTATCGATGTCAAAGCTTCTTTGGCCTTACGGCTATAGCGGACTTCCGGGTTTAGGAATAGGTTTTTTGAAAGCTGCTGCGTTATAGTGCTTGCGCCCTGCACAATCCGGCCGGCTTTTAGATTCTTGATAATCGCCCTGAGTATTCCCTGAAGGCTAACCCCCCAATGATCGTAGAAATCTTTGTCTTCGGCTGCTAAAAGAGCATTTATCAATGTGGGCGAAACATCGTCTAATGATACCCAGATTCGCCTTTGCCCGGCAAATTGCCCGATTTTCATACCATTGGAGGAATAAACCTCCGAAACAATCGGTGGTTTGTAGTCTTCCAAAAGTTCCGGGTCGGGAAGTTGTGGAAGATAAAGAACAGTCGCAATCAATATTCCAGCGAGTGGTAGAATAATACCCATAAGAAGCCCAAGAATTCCTATAAGTAAGGCCTTGTGCCAGCTGAAACTATGGTAAACATAAGAACGGACAAGCTTTTTGGTTTTACTGCTGAATGAACTCATTTTCCTCATGTAATTTCAAAAAATAATTCAATTGGCCACTGCAAAAATAGCCATAACTATACAAAATTAAAAGAAAATCCAACAAAAGGCAATAGTTTACTAGGATTTTGAGAAACTACTTTCCACAATAGGGACAATTGGGCAATATGGCATCATAATATTTATTGCAATTAGAGCATCTTTTGACATTTTCTCTATTTAGTGGCTGTTCATTATTTTTGCTGGAATTTTTATTTTGGGTATGTTGCTTTATGAATTTGGCTTGCTTGCGGAGACGGTCTTCGAGCACGCGGAATTTATTCCGCTGCATATCGATCTGCCTTTCATTATCCAGAACCTTGCGATAGATTCTCTCGATGATAAAAAGCGTAAATAAAGCAATAAGCGCAAAAGCAATAAATTCAAAACCCATATTACTCCTTAGATTATGCCCATTTTATCGGCGATTTGATAAGCCAGAACCGCTGTTGCCGCCGAGACCGAGAAACTATCGAGCTGGCCAGCCTGCGGTATCGTGATAAACCTGTCGCAGCATTTTTGCGTGCTTTTTTTGATCCCTTCGCCTTCAGAACCCATAAGCAGTGCAATCTTGTCAGATAGCTCGACTTCTCGTATATCGTGAACATCTTTCCCTGAAGGCAGCGAAGCAAGAATATCGAAATTCCGGCGTTTTAGTTCATTTATTGCATTGGCAATCGACTCCACGCGGGCAATCGCGAGATATTCTGTTGCTCCGGCGGAAGTATGTGTTACTATATTAGTAATCGATGCCGAGTATTTTTCGGGTATGATAAGCCCTTTGGCACCAAGGAGATAGCAGCTTCGTATCATCGCCCCAAGATTCTGCGGATCGGTAATGCCTTCTGCAAGAACGATGAAACCGGCAGGAATATCTGCTATCTGGAGAAAATCAGCATAATTGTATTCGACTGTTTCGGCAATAATCCCCTGATGGTCTGGCCTGTCTATTAGATTATGCATTTTACCCTTATCGAGCTTCTGGAATTTTATTCCGAGTGGCGAGAGTAGCTTTGCATATTCTTTTGCCCTTGAATTTTGCACATAGACCTTCTCGGCCGGCCTGCTTTTGGCCCTAAGAAGTTCCAGAACAGGATTTTTGCCCCATATGTATATCTTGTCTTTCATGTGATAGATAAAATGCAGCATTTATGGCTTTTTGTCCAGTGGTTTTC
>JBKHBT010000135.1:0-6900 GCA_046542255.1 Candidatus Zixiibacteriota bacterium
AAGGGATCGGAAGGTTTAGTTTGGGATGGTGATGTTGGTTGTTCAGGATCGACTAATTAAATTTCTGAGCTTCGAAAGAGTAGTTTCGAAAAAATCTATTTTGAGAACAATGAAACTTTTCTGCATTTTACGATTTTGATCAATAGCATAAAAAAAAACAATTAACTTTTCGCTTTTTTTTTCTTATATTGTATTTAGAAGTGATAATATTACTAAGCAAGGAGAGAGTATGAAAAAATGTCTATTAATTTTAATCTTTACATTTTCTATTGTTTTGTTTGCACAAGCGCCCCAAACAATCAATTATCAAGGAAAATTAACCGGTTCCGATGGTATCGCTATTACTGTCGATGTTCCAATTACTTTTAGGGTTTATGATGTAGAAACAGGCGGTACGCCGCTTTGGACAGAAGCGCATTCTACCGTCCACGTCAATCATGGGCTTTTTGATATTATTCTTGGCACTGTAACTCCATTTCCTATCTCCATGGATTTTGGCTCTCAGTATTGGATAGAATTAGAAGTAGATGGCGAAACTCTTCTACCAAGACAGCCATTTTCCAGTGTGCCTTATGCCATGCGAGCATCATATGCTGATTCAGCAGATTATATTCGCGGAGGCGGAGTTTCACTCGATGGCGGCGTTGACAACTATATTGTCCGCTGGGATGGAGAAACCGATGTCGATGTCTCATCGATATATGAAACCGATGCCGGCAATGTCGCAATTGGGACAGAAACGCCCAGTTCAGAAGCTACTTTCGAGTCTCACGGCATGGGCGGAGCAACAGAGAAAGCCGTATTAGGTATCGCCGATGCCGGCCCACGCGGATGGCTCGGTTCTGAGCTTTATGGCGCATATGGTAATTTCAATAGCTCCAATTTCGGTTTCTTAGGTGGAAGCGGAATCGGTGTCTATGGTACTGGCGCAACTCATGCTGGTGTTTTCGATGGACATGTCGATATTAATGGCTCGATTACCATAGACGGAGATATCGACGTATCAGCCACCTCTTCTCTTGTGATTGACGGCGATGCTGGTAGTGACCAAATTTTGCAATCGGATGCATCGGGCAATCTATTCTGGGGCTCGACTTCCGATGTCGATGACCAGACCGATGTGGAAGTGCCTCTGACAAGCCCAGGTGATTTTTCTATAATTATCGCCGAAGATGTTCACGGCGCTCTGGTTGACCTTGATACAGGATTGCTATATCAGCTTGAACACGATCATGACTGGGACAGATACAATGAACTTCTTTTAGACGCTTCATATAATTCGGCAACCAATACTTTAACGCTCGTAGATTCCGGCGGCACATATGAGCTTACTATTGTCGAAGAAGAGGATGACCTTACTGACAATATCATCGGCGATCTTAGCAATGTCGATGAAGACGGCGTATTGGATGGATATATCCTTCAATATAATTCCGGCAATTGGGAGGCTACCGATTTGGCATCTTCAGGAAGTGGGGCAAGCCAATGGACTCCAGAAGCAAGCTATATCTATCCCGATAGCGTTGGCGATATATCCGGCAGAATGGTCAGGATTTACGATAATGGCCGTATCCATGCAGATGCAACAAGCGGAATATCAGCATCGCAGGCAGCAATCCGCGGCGATGGAAGCGGAACTTCATGGGGAGCACTTGGATATTATAGTGGCTCAGAACATTCTGCAGGATATTTCAATGGCGATGTCAGGATTACAAATTCTGGGGACCTATACGTCTCAGGCGCGATTTATGATGGCGATGCATCCGACCCGGATGTCAATATTGGCGAAGATTTATCGGTAAATGGCGATATTTCCGGAGATGGCGAGCTTATAATTGCCGAAGGCGCATCGATTGCCGATGGCGGTTTTGGATATCTTAATATGAATGCCCAGAGAGTTGTCAATATGTCAGACCCTACTGCGTCGCAAGATGCAGCAACGAAAAACTATGTTGATGGTAATTTTGCAGCACTCGGCCATAATCATGAACATAATACACTTACTGGACTTCAAGGCGGCTCTACTGGCGAATACTATCATATTAGCTCATCGCAATACGATGCACTAACCAATGCCGACGGCAGCGCAGAAGATGCAACTGCTCAGCATCATCACAATGGCACATATTTTACACAATCGCAGCTATCAAGCGGCGATGGAAGCCCGCCAAATACCGGTGTTAATAGGGTTCATTGGCAGAATCTTGTCGGCGTGCCTGCTGGATTTGTCGATGGTGTCGATGATGGGAGCACATATAATGCTGGTAATGGACTTACTGAAAGCCCTACAAATACATTCAATGTTGGCGATGGTAATGGAATATCGGTCGCATCGAGTACTGTTAATGTCAATGTCGATGGCTCGACTATCGAAATAGCATCGGATGCACTTAGAGTCCGCGATGGCGGAATTACTAATGCAAAACTGGCTAATGGCGCAGTTACAACCTCAAAAATCGCCGATGGACAGGTTACAAGCGCAAAACTTAGCGCATCTGGCGGCAGTGCTGGCGAAGTGCTCAAGGTTGTCGGCGGAGTCGTGCAATGGGCAGCAGATGATGGTGGCACTGGCGATATAACCGCAGTTAATGCCGGCTCGGGACTTTCCGGCGGTGGCACATCTGGCTCTGTTACACTGAATGCAAATGTCGATGGTTCATCGATTGGAATAAATGGTTCGGATGAGCTTTATGTTATCGGTGGTTCTGGCGATAGCTACGGCTACTGGCGACTACAGGCAAATGGGGGAACGACAGAAAATATCGATTCCGGCGAGAATGTCAATTTTGCACAGAGCGGAATTATAAATGTCTCCCGCTCGGGAAGAACAATCACAATCGGAGCAACAGAAGTCGATGGCTCGATAACAAATGAGCTTCAGGATATCACGACATCCGGAACAGGCCTGTCATCATCTGGTTCGGGAACTTCGACGCTTAATGTCTCGCTCAATTCCGGAAATTCATCCGGCCAAATCCCGATAAATAATGGCACTCGTTCGGTCAATCTAAATGCCGATATGCTCGATGGGCAGGATTGGAGTGATATTCAGAGCTGGTGCAATTCAAATTTCGCAGATATTTCTCATAATCATTGGGGCGAAACATGGGCAGGCAGTGGTATCGGCCTGAGATTCGATAATAGCTATGACGGCGACAATGATGTCCGTCTTGGCGATGACAAAATTGGCGTTTATGCCAAAACAAGCGGTGGCGGACAATGGGGTGGCCAGTTTACAAGCCAGAGTGGAACAATGACTCCCTGGGCAGAAGCCTATATCGGCCTTTGGACCGGTGGCGATGGGCCTACTGTCGCGGGTTCACCTGTTAATGTTGGCGTTGCTGCATTCCAGAACAATGGTTCGAGTGGATATGCTCTTTATGGCGAAAATTCCAGAACATCTTCAGGCAATTATGCCGGTTATTTCAATGGCAATGTAAATATCGATGGAAACCTTACTGTTACCGGCTCAGGTGGAAGCCAATGGACAGACGGCGGCTCATATAAATACGTAAACGGCAATACTGCTGTTAGAGCCTATGAAGCGAGCCAGGCATACGGCTTTTATGCCAATGGAAGTTTCTCAAGCTATGCGATGTATGGCTATGATGCTGGGCGATATGGCTATTTCGGCGGCAGCTCATATGGTACTTATGGACGATATGACTCCAGCCATTACGGATATATGGGATATACCAGCTATACAATTTATGCAAGAAGCAATGATACATCTACTGGCCGTGAAGCTATCTATGCCTATCGCGACAGCGATGCTACAGGAGATGCAAGTGGCGACTATGGCCTTTATGGCTATAATTCCAATTCCGGCCCGGGTGCTGGCTGCTTTTATAGTCGTTCTGCAATCGGAGCTGGGTCTCCTTCTGGAAATTATGGGGATGATTATGATTATCAATATGCTGTCGAAGGTGAACAGGTCTCATCCAGTCCGAGATTCTCATCCGGTGTGATGGGAGCTTATACATCTTCGCGTTTCGGTTCACTTGCCCATACAAGAGTTGGCGGCTCGACTTATGGCCTGGTTTATAATGGCGGCCAATATTCAGGAAGTGGCCTTTATCGCGAAAGAGATGAAGGCAGCATTATGTTTGAGCCTTTAGTAGTAAACAGCGGCGCACTTGGTATCGGCGAACTATTCGGCCATCTTACACGCGGCGAAAATTATGGACAATATGTCTCTGGAAAGCGATACGGTCAGTATGTAACCGGCGATGTAATCACAAATAAAGACTATGCAGTAGTTACAGACAATGGCACAGACGAAAGAATAACGACTTATGCCAATACATCATCGAAGCCTTCGGTCTATGCCAGTGGATATGGCAATATTTCAGGAACCAGCGCAAGAGTCGATTTCGATTCGGATTTCGCCAGTATCATAGATAATGAAAATCTGCCAGTCGTTACAATAACACCGATTGGCAGTGGCGGCGATATCTATATTGAATCGATCGATTCGGATGGCTTTACTGTTGCCAGCGATGTGTCTGTCGATGATTTGCAATTTACATATATTGCCATCGGCGAGAAAATTGGCAGCTCTTCTAAACAGCTTCCGCAGGAAGTACTCGACCCCGAATATGACGGAATTATGGCCGGTCATCTTCGATATGAAGGCGATGAAGAAAATCCGCCTTATGCCGTATGGATTGATAGCCGTGATGGCCAATTCCACCATGGCGACCTTGACCCTGAATTTGCTCATCGCGAGAATATGCGCAAGCTTCTCGAAGCTCCTATCGAAGGAAATGGTATCTATGATTATCTAATCGACTTATCCCAAAAAGGCAGACTTCCCGAAGACGAATGCGAAAGCTGCGCACCGGTCTATATGCGCGACCTGGATATGCTGGCTACAATAGAACCAGCTATCGCAGAACTTCAGGAAAAAATCAGGCGAAATATCGAGATTTATGATAATACATATGCGATTTTGCAACAGTCCGAAGATGGCAAATATATCGAGTATAGCACTATCATGGAACTGGAACAGCTCTATAGAGAACATCCAATAAATGAAGAACTATCGAGAATGATAGAGATGATCAAAAACAATAATGCTCAAGTTGACCTGACAAAAATTGAAAAGCCTAAAACCAAAGAAATTGAGCCATCAATCATGACCGAAGAAGAGCAGATGAATTATTAGTATTCGATACAGTCTTTTTTATTATCGGCCTTGTTTGCGTGCTTTTGGGTTACGGGACGGGGCCGATTTTAATTAAGCCGATTTTGAAAAACATATTTGCCTGTTGGACGGCCTTTATTATCTCAAATACAAATCGGACGATATAGCAAATGCAATCCAGAGTGCGGCTGGTTTCAATATGCGAAAGCTTTTAGTGCATATTTTTTATGCTTTTTCCATCATGGTTCAAAATATTTTGTCTGAATCAAGATTCGCAGGATTATTGGATTTTCTTGATTTTTCTTAATCATGGTACCCTCGGCTCGTAACCAAAATCTTTGATTTTATTTCTTGCTCGGGCACCGGTATCGTGGTTATTATTAACGGCGGGAGAGCAGGCGAATTTATTCGACGTGTCGAAATTATAAATCATGATTCTCACTTCATATAGATAACCTTTTCAACCAGATTCTCTTCACCATTAGAAAGACGTATCAGATAAACTCCTGCCGGATTATTCGAGGCATCCCAATTGATGATACTCTCTGATGGAAGGTTTTCATAGCTTTCGATGATTTTGCCATTTATATCCAAAATCTCCAGATTAACTGGAATGTTCTTGCCCTGTAAATTGTATTTTATCTGGCAAATCGAGTTAAAGGGATTAGGATAAACATCAATATTTAGCTCATTAGGTATTTCTTGCTCTAATTCGCAATTGCCGTCGCAGGTGGTACAAGGGTATTCGAATGTTGCTATTCCGGCTGTATCACCTCGATTATAGTTGATATAGAGAAGCGAGTCTTTTAATATCGGTGTTTTGAAGGAATAGTCTTCATTGTAATAGTATGCGACTTCTTCGGGGTTTACAGGATCACTTATATCGAAGATATTTATGGCATTTCCGGTTACCATTATGAGAAGGCTATCGAAAATCCAGAGATTGCCTGCACTTCGAATATGACCAAAGTGTTGAAAATCCTTTGTTACCGAAGCCAGCCATGCACTGTCTCTCGATGCATTAACTCCCATAGTTACTATGAAACTAGTATCATTGGGATTGTCGCTACTTCCTCGAATTGAAGCAAATATGATAGTGTCTTGTGCATATATTGATTTTATCCATCTTTCATTATATGGATAGGAGTCAACTCTTAATGTGTCAATAAGTAAACCATCAACTGTATCATTTGAAGACCAATTATCAATAGTAATAACCCAAGGACATTCATCGCCAATAGCTGGATATGAAATAAATAATCCATATAGATAAGGATATGAAAAGCCGTTTTCAAGAATACGGCGAGCTAATGATTCATTAATCATGTATGAAATTGGTGTAGTGCTATCAAGATCCGCAAGCGATAGCTTTATACTATAGTTCAACAAGAAAAGAATTGTGTCCTGAACAACCTGATAATATGGTTCAACGCCATCATACAGATGAAATGATTTGATTTTATCAGGGTTATGGGGATTTGCTATGTTAAAAATATGGCAAGAGTCAATACCTAATTCGGGGTTATATGTTAGGAATAGCAAAGAGTCTTTCAAATAGCTATAACCTGGTCCTGTTCTATAAGAAGATAGAATCAAAGAGTCACCTTGTAGAAATCCAAGCGAATCTAAAGATGCCACATAGATATTATTATCTACTGTACCAAGCAAGTAATCTTCACCTGCTACCATTGAATATGTTGTACCCGTATCAATATCCCATGTATCAATCATCCTCATACAAAGCGAATCCCTCT
>JBKHBT010000037.1:0-30493 GCA_046542255.1 Candidatus Zixiibacteriota bacterium
CAGCATGTGAATTATGTAACTTATGGTATATGTGTTTTGTTGTCACTGAATATTTACAAGATATTAGACCAAAGGTTTGACTAGGTAATTTGACCTCTTCTAGGCGCAAATCGTAACACAAAAACTAGCAAAAAAACGGAGCTTCATTGCCCCACTTATTCCTCCAAATCAAAATACTCAATAAGCCTCTCAAGAGTGAATTTGTTCTTTAGCTTGAATGCGCTGTTCTGATTGGCGCGGAGGCCATTCTCCCAATAGGCATCGTCTTCGTCCAACGTCTTTATCCAGTCTATGCCGACCATGTATTCGCATTTTTCCGGATCGTCCGAATCTTTTTTGATACCTTCGCAGTCGAGGCCAATATCCAGGATCGGTTTTTCGATACTATTTTCCGTGACATGGAACTCGCCGATTGGTTTCCGCTCCTGTATGACAATACCAACGCCAACATATCCCTTCTTCGGAATCATGGCGAAAACTCTCGCACCCTCGTATAGCTGCCTCAAAGAATTACTATACCATCGCCCACCGCCAGCAGAAATGAATCCAAATTTCCGTGAGTCTTTCCAGGTCGTTTTGCCATTCTCATCAGCATTGATATTGACCACAAAATCTCTACCATTCCAGGCCTCGCCCTTGCTCTGGCTTTTTGATTTACTCGACTTCTCGATTACTTCAGTAGGGTCTATTAGCCAGCTTCTGGCCAGGTATTCGGAATCTTTCTCTTTGAAAAATCGAAAGAAAGCAACATTGATAGGCACATTGTAAGAATCAGAAAGATAATTAAGAATACGCTCCGTCTGATTATCGATATTCGAACAAACAATCAGCATATCATGTTCTTCATTGATTTTTTCCGGAACGGCAGTATTAAAATTTTCCTCGAATAGGTTCTCGAACTTCTCTCCCGTATGGAAATCCTCACAGATATTCTTTACTTCATTATAAGACAGATCTGAAACCCATGATGCATAATCGAGTGCCTGAGCCACAACATCTCGCGCGGTTTTATCTTTTTTGAGTTCGATTACGGTTAATTTGCCTTCATGGTTTATAGAAAGCAGATCGATATATTTGCCATAGCTTGTCATAACCTGCCTACCGATAATTAGATAATCATCGCCGAGTATCGATATATCATCAGTGAGTATCTCTTCCAAACGCCTTTCCGAATCGATTGCACTAAAATTTACCTTATTGACTTTGTCGTCAGTGATATTCCATATTGCTACATCAATAGGCATGCTTCCTCATTCCTTTATTTACAATTTTTATACATCTATCAACGGCTAATAAACTCAATAATAATCCACCATCAAATCAAGCAAAGTCCTCAGAACCAACGCCTCTGTCAAATTGGCGTATTTTTCTACTGGTGCTTTCAGTATTAAATCTTCTAATTTGAAAGGATTATCCGAATCTTCGGTGGTGAAAACAGCATTCAAAAGCTTGCTGTCATATACGAAATCGCCGCCCTTCAATGTCAGCTTGGAGCCGGTTTCACGATTTCTTATAACCATCATTTTGTTGTATTTATTGATAATAAAGCCGCGGCTTGCCTGCTCGAAAGCATCCTTGCTAAGATAAAACCTCGGCTTATCGCGATACGGTGCGCCCGATGTCGGGCAGAATGTCTCGCAATTTCCGCATTCATTGCAAAAATCGCCGATATTGACCACCTGATAAGGCTGCTCCACCACAAGCTCGCTTGGGAAAATATCCACCTTGCCCGAGAACTGATTAAGAGCATTGCCTTGCACTTCGATACTATTCGGCAATTTGAAATTCATTGGATTATAGCCGATTACCCAATTGGCACGATTCGGGCAAACAGTAGCGCAAATTCCGCAGTAATCATCACATCGCAGGCATCTTCCCGCTTCTGCTTTGGCATCTTCGATACTCTCCGGTGGCGCATAATATGGCAAAAGCCCGGTCTTCTGGAAATCGTACATCAGATTAGCATCGCGGAAACTCCGCATAAGCACATGCTCAGATTTGGAAATGCCATAATCTGCTTTAGGTGATTTTGGGATTTCTATTTTCTCTTTTCTGGCAATTCTCTCAGCTACAAATCTTCCCGTACCTACTGCTTTGACAATGGTTGCCGGGCCAAGAAGTGCATCGCCGCCGATAAATACATTATCGATTCCGCTTTCGCAGTTTAGGATATTCGGCTCAAAATCATCATCATCGATAAAATCAAGCTCGACATTCTGGCCGATTGCGGTAATTATCGTATCGAATTCCATCTGAAACGCCGAGCCTTCGATTTTCATCGGAGTAGGGCGGCCGCTTTTGTCTATATCGCCTGCTTCATTGAGTGCGCAATTCAGGCAAAGCCGTTTTTTGCTGCCTTTCTCGACAGTCTCGGGGCTTATGAAATGCCTTATTTCGATATCATCTTCGCTAGCTTCCATGATTTCTTCATCAGAAGCCGGCATGTCCTCGATTCTTCTTCTATACAATATAGTAACCTCGGAATCCTTGCCAGCCATTCGTTTTGCTAATCTGGCAGCATCTATTGCGCTATTGCCACCGCCGATTATCGCGATTTTCTTGCCGATATCCAGTTTTTCGCCAGATTTTACTCTTTTTAGAAATTCGATACCATCGAAAACCTCGCCGGGGAACTCATCTTCGAAACCGAGCTTTCTTGCGTTCCATGCACCGATTGCAATATAGATGTAATCGAATACATCGCCTTTTCGCAACTGCTCGAACTTCTGTTTATCGATATTGTGGTTGAAATTAATTTTAACGCCCATTTTCTTGATTCTTGCGATATCGTCTTGTAGCTCTTTATCGGGAAGGCGAAATTCCGGGATGGTAGCATCTGCCATACCACCGGCTTTTTCGCGCTTTTCAAATACTTCGACATCGAATCCATAAAGCGCAAGAAAATACGCCCCCGATAGCCCGGATGGCCCGGCACCAATTATAGCAACTCTTTTGCCTACTTTATCTGCTGGCATGGGATTTGAGCTTCTATCGGCTTCTCTGGTGATGAAATGCTTCATCTCACGAATCTGCAGCGGAAGGTCATAGTTTATTCGAGTGCACTTTTGTGTGCATGGATGGTCGCAAACAAGGCCTGTGGTATTCGGAAAAGGATTAGTTCGCATAATCACATTAAATGCCATATCAAAATCGTCCTTTTCGGCCAGATGCATATATTGAGGAATATCCTGCGCAGTTGGGCAATTCGACCGGCACGGTGCCGATAAACAATCGAAAAAGCCAAGCCTATTATCGGCCTTGATATTAGGTTCTGGTTCTTCCAATGAATAACGCTGATTTTCAAGGAGGCTTTCGGCATAATCCTTGAGATTCGAAAGCGCATTTTGATTAAGGTCGGCTACAGGGTCACCAGCGGTTTGATTTATCATATCTTCGAGTGATTTGAAGTCCTGAAGCTCAATGGCAATTTCTTCGAGATATTGCAGCATTCTGCCGTATCCGCCTGGTTTTAGAAGGTCGGAGCTGACTGTAATCGGGCCGAGGTTACATTTCAAAAGGTCTGCAATATTGAATGCATCCGCTCCGCCGCAAAATGAAATATCCAGCTCGCCAGCGAATTCTTCCTGCAGCCGGAGTGCGATATTAACAGATAGCGGATGAAGTGCGCGGCCGCTCATATACATCATGTCATTGTCCTTTGAGAACATCTCGCGAATATTTCTTACTTCGAGAGTATTGGTAAGCTTCAATGCAAAATCAATATTTTTCAAGGCTGCAGCGCTGTTAAGATTGGCGATTAGCTGAAGTGCATCATCGAATTTCAAATCATGCTCGAAAGCCAAAGCTGGCACCTGGATTTTGTAATCATGGATTTTGTTTAGTATTTCGCGAAGCATCTCAGGGCCAAGCAGCGTTGGATTCAGCTTGATTGTGGTGTGAATTCCGCGTTCTTCGATCAGGTATTTGCCGATTCGCTCTATCTCATATGGAGGGCAACCATGCATTGTCGAGACCGTGATATTATCGGATATCTTCGAAGGGATTTTGACTTCTTTTGCTGGTGGATATAGCTCTGTTATTTGCTTCTTTGCTTTTTCAATATGCTTTTCTGCATCCAGCATCTTATCGATGAAATTAGATACAGGATCGCTTTTTATCCCCTTTAGGTCATAACCAACGCTCATATTAAAAATTGTGCCGACATGGCCTTTCATATCCAGCATATCATGCAGCACATGTATAATTATCCAGGCTTTTAGGTATTCATCGAAAGACTGCTCCAGTGATAGCTCCTGCGACCATTCGCAATTGTATCCGACATCCTGCATATCGATACATGGTTTTGATACATCTATATCATCGAGTATTTGTACAGTTTTTAGTTCGATATATCTTGCGCCACAAAGCCATGCGCTGATGATATTCTGTGCCATCTGAGTCTGTGGGCCGGCGGCGACTCCGATGGGATTGCCGAGATATTGGCCGAACTTTTCCATAAGAAATGGCTCTTTATCCTCGGGAAGATAAAATAGCTCCGAAGGAATCTCGAAAATAAAACCTTTAGAGAGGTCCTTTAGAATTAGGCTAAAAAGGCTTTTTATATCAAGCGGTGTCATAATATCGTCTTTAGGCATAATAACTCCTATCCTATTAATAATTTATGCGAATTTAACAAATTTTTCCAAATTAGTCGAGTATTTTTTTTGCTTATAATGATTTGAATATTAACATTTCGCACGTTATCGAAGCATTATCTAATATTCAATAGGATAACTTATGGAAAAGATTGATATATTTTTTGCCATTTGAGCAGATGTTTTTTTGTGAAAACTTTCTAGGCAGCCCGTTTTTTACGCCCGGGTTTCTTTCTTTTATTATTATACATATGCTCATCGGCATCATCGATAAGCTCCTGCAAGGATGCTGGCTTTTCGGGGTCGAATTGTGCTAATCCAACGCTGAATTTGAGCTGAAATTCGCGATCGGGATTTGAATTGAGCTTGATAAGATTCTCGGCCAATCGTTTTCTCATGCTATCAGAACCATCTTCGCAGTCCAATGCGAGAGCAGCGAATTCATCGCCGCCCATTCTTGCGACAATGTCTGAATCGCGGAATGTCGCAGTCAGGATATTGGCGGTTTCGATGAGTGCGATGTCGCCATAAGAATGTCCAAGGTCGTCATTTATGGTTTTCATATTGTCCAGGTCGAGATAGAGAAGCACAATCGGTTGTTTATTTCTTGTAGCAATTTTGATATGCTCTTGGGCCAGAGTGGTAAAGCCTCTTCGATTGTATAGGCCGGTCAGCTCATCGCGTAGAGACATGGCATGAAGCTCCATAAGCAGCCTTTGTCTTTCTATCGCATATTGCATCGACCTAAAGAGCAGATTACCATCGATTTGTCCTTTCAGAAGATAATCCTGCGCCCCAAGATGAACCGCCTGTCTTTCGACTTCCTTTTTATCATGCCCGGAAAGAATAATAACCGGAAGGTCAGGGAAGAACTGGTGGAAAGATTCAAATGTCTCAAGTCCCATGCTGTCTGGAAGTGATAGGTCCAATAAGACGACATCATACTCGTTGATTTCGGCAAGTTCCTGAGCTTCTGCCAGATTTCTTGCATGATGAAGCTCATATGAGAAATAATCATTAACTATCATAAAATCTGAGAGGTATTCTTCGATAAGCCGCGCATCTGCAATATTATCTTCTACTATTAATATCGAATATTCCATTTTATAATCGCATATATTTACTATTTTCATTTTATGCAGTCTTCTTTAGTTTTCTTCTTTTATGGCTATACATTTTCCTATCGGCCCGCGCCAAAAGCTCATCTATTGAAATGGCTACATTGGGCCGGTATTCTGCCACTCCATAACTTATCGACAATTTAAAGCCAAAGTATTGGTTTTTATTTGTCTCTACTATAAATCTTTCGATCCTTTCCGAGATGGCTTTAACTGCTTTTTGCCCTGCACAATCTATTGCGAGTACCGTGAACTCATCGCCTCCGATTCTTGCCAGGATATCGGATTTACGAAAAGAGTTTTCAAGTATTTTGGCCGTTTGTATCAATGCGGAATCTCCGGCAGCGTGGCCGAGAGTATCATTTATCCATTTCATATCATCGATATCGAAAAACCAGAGCTGGAAATTTGTTGCTGACCTTTCGGAATTGCGAAGTTGCTGGCGTGAAAGAGTCATAAAGCCGCGAAGGTTATTCAAACCGGTTAGTTGATCGACAAGTGAGAGGCTTCGAAGGCGGGAGACGAGCCTATGTCTTTCTATAGCATATCTAATAACACGCTTTAGCATATTAGTATTGAGAACATCGCGAAGAAGGTAGTCCTGTGCACCCATCTTAAGTGCATGCAAAGCATATCGTTCATCGACTGTATCGGCCAGGATTATCACCGGCAAAGCTGGTTCCAAAGAATGTATTCTGGCAATCGCGTCTATTCCATTTTCATCCTGCAAATCGATGTCCATCAATGCGGCATCGAAACCGCTTTCTCTGATTCGTGCAAGAGCGCTGTTCAGACATGGTACATCGATAAGGCCTATTGTACTTCCAGTAATAAGTTCTTTTATCCTTCCGATTTCTTCGGCATTATTGTCTATTAGGAGAATTTTGAAATCTGAATTATTATTTTTCGTCATAAATTATATGAAGCCATTTTCGGTTTGATTTCAATTTTTGTTCTTAATACTATGGTCGGAAGTTAGAGGGTTTCGCTTTAGGAGAATATCTTAGTTGATAAAGAATGGATGTATTATGCTGCTCCCATTTAAGCTAAGATGTATTATATTTAGATTACATAAGAAGGGAGTAATATGAAAAAGAAACGATGGTCAAGTGATGAGAAATTGGAAATAGTTCTCGACTTGACAGAAACAGCAAAGCTAACAGAGGATATTATGACCAAAATGGTGATTTTAAAAAAACTGATAAAGGAATTTGCGGAAACAGTGTTTCTTAATGAAGATTCAAAAAAACAGGTATAAAGTACCGGATGTTCACACAAAAAGAAGGTTAACACTCTTTTAAAGCCATATATATAACATATACATAATACTTAATATATATACCCAAAAGGCTTTACTGATGTTTTAGCCTGAAAAGTATGACAATGCCCAGCAGCGCATTGTCTGGATTTGGGTAGTTACTCTATATTATGTTTCTAATTATTAACTTGACATTGCTTGGTGGCATTGCTTTATTCGATGAAAATGATTTAATGAAAGGTAAAAAATGTATAGAAAATATCTAAAGTTTTTTGTGATGATGTTTTTTGTTATAAGTGGATTTTCCGAAACAAAGGTTCTGTTTTTGGGCAATAGCTATACGGCCGGCAATGATCTTCCCGGGATATTTAGGAATTTAGCAGAGTCTGCCGGGCATAGTGTCTATGTCGATTCAAAAACACCCGGTGGATATACATTGCGATATCATTTTGAAGATGCTGCCAGCCTGGACCTGATAGAATCGAATGACTGGGACTATGTAGTTCTTCAGGAACAGAGCCAGGTGCCTGTTATTCCATATTTCCGCGATAATTGGATGATACCTTATGCGATGAATCTTTGTAATGCAATCAATGACAATTGCTCAAGAGCAGTGTTTTTCATGGCATGGGGAGCCGAAATTGGCGGACAGGAATGTGTCGATGTACACTGCAGCATAGAATTTGAAGATTATTTCCACCAGCAGGATTCTGTATCGGCATCTTATGAAATGGTTGCTGAATTCAATAATGCAAGCTGCGCTCCGGCAGGCCTGGCATGGAGATTATCGCAAGAAATCGACCCGGAACTCGGGCTTTGGTCCGGCGATGGAAGACATCCGAATCTTAATGGAAGCTATCTGGCAGCTTGTGCTATTTATGCCACAATTTTTGAAGAAAGCCCGGAAGGTATCTCTTTCCATTCATCGATAGATGCTACAACAGCGGAATATCTACAGGAAATCGCCGATTCTGTGGCCATGTCAGATTTGGATAGATGGGTCAGAAATGCTACTCTTACGATAGCGGATTTTGGATGGTTTCAGGAAGGCGATATGGTCTTTTTCGAGGACAGCTCGGAAAATGCAAATAATTACTATTGGGATTTCGGAGATGGAGAATTTTCAACCCTGCAGAATGCAGTCCACGGATACGATGAACCAGGCGAATACGAAGTAATGCATATAGCTTTCGGCGATTGTAACAATGATACAGCCTATCAAACGATAACAGTTCATAGCTCTGCGATCGTCGATGAAAAAAGCGAGTATCAAAATCATATCGATATATTTCCGAACCCTATTGCAAATGGCCGGCTTTTTATAGCAGATGGCAAATATGATAGCTATGAAATCTATGATATTTCCGGGAAGCTAATCAAAGATGGCGAGTTGATAGGGCATCGGCTCATTAATCTGAAAAGCTTCCCGAATGGTATTTATCTAATCAAGCTGACTTCCCAAGATGCTCAAAAAATAAAAAGGATATCTATCCTGAAATAATCAAGCTGCGATTCCATGGCTTTCGAGAATCTTTTTTGCTCTTTCAACCTGTAAAGGCTCAAGATTTGGCGGAATAAAACCATTGCCAATATTGCTGCTGACCATCCATCTTGCGCATTTTGTATTGTCGCCAAGACAATATTTCTTTTTGATCATTTTGGAAATGATAGTCATATTTGCCATTCTGTCATTGAAGAATGGGCAGGTTTCTGTATTCTGACATTCAGACATTTTGACCTCCAGTTTTTACAATAATAATATTCGGCAATAATGTGTTATTCTTTAGTCAAAATTACAATAACAAAACAGCGCTTATTAGAGTGTCATCGATCACGCTCTTAAGTGATTGTACAATAATTATATCGATAGTTTATAATAGAGTTTAAAAATAAATAATTGTTTTTATATGTTTACTTTGTATATTTTTTACAAAGAAAGGACGGCGGTTTTGAATAAAAAGTGGATTATTTTAATCATTCTGATAGTTAGCTTAGTCTATTTTGCCAATACTTATTTTTACTATCCTTTTTATTCGGATGATTCTTTTATATCACTTCGTTATGTGGATCGGTTTTTGGATGGCAAAGGCCTTACCTGGAATGACGAAGGCCCTCATGTGGAAGGCTATTCCAATTTCCTATGGATGATGCTTATAGCTGCATTCGGATATTTTGGTATTAATCTTGTTTTGATTTCTCGAATCCTGGGAATTTTGTTCTTATATTTGCCCATTCTAATTTTGATTTACTATTTTGCAATTCGTTCAGGCTACAGCCGGCGTTTGGATATTATTTTTGCAGCTTTGCTTTTCTATGTAGCCACCGGGACGACGGGCGTTTGGGCAATTGCCGGCCTTGAACAGCCTCTGGTTGGATTTTTATATGTACTGGTTATTATATTTGGATATGAATATCTTATAAAAAGGGATATACGCAATCTGATTATCCTATCATTTGTATTGGGTTTGCTTTCTATCACCAGAGCCGATGGCCCGATCTTTTCGATAGCTGTAGCTTTTGGTTTTGCTTTGGCCGAGATAGTCGAAAGAAGGCGAATTCCGGTAAAGGCAATTTTAATACTTGCCATATTCCCGATTCTATTCTATGGCGGACAGATTATATTCAGGATTTCATACTATGGGGATTATATTCCCAATACCGCTCTTGTCAAGGTCTCGCCTTCGCTGAATCATGCCTATGATGGCTTCATCTATATAATGAAAGGCCTTGGAAGCATGGTGCCATTTTCGCTAATAGGTTTAGTGGCTATTTTCTTTATGATAAATACAAAAAAATATCGAAAAAGGGGCCTATATCTTTTTTCGGCTCTATTTATTTATCTTGCCTATATGGTTTTTATTGGAGGAGATATTTTTCCTGCCTACCGTCATCTTTTGCCTGTCGTGATTATTTTTGCTTTTGCGATAATAGATGGTGGTTCTTTGTTACTTGAAAAAATAAGACTCGAGAGCAGGGCAATTGTAATTGCTCTTGCAATAATATTTACATTCTTGATGCTTTCTCTGCAATACTATCATTATCAATATGAAAATGCGCGCACAGAAGACTGGGAATGGTACAATAAAAAGCTTGGAATCAAGCTCAAAAACATGAGCGATGACAAAGATGTATCTCTTGCTATCACTGCCGCGGGAGCTTTGCCATATTATTATGAGAAACCATGCATAGATATGCTTGGATTGAATGACTACTATCTTCCGAGAAACCCGCCTGAAGATTTCCATGAAGCATGGATCGGTCATGGCCTGGGAAATGGGGGATATATTCTCGACTGTAATCCCGATATGATGGTTTTTGGCGGTGGCGGGCCACCGATTTTTCGGTCAGCAGAAGAGATGGATACGATGCCGGAATTCCACAGAAAATATATTTATTCATATTTAGATATCGAAGGCGAAAAACGCCATGCAAGAGTCTATTTCAATAAATACAAAAGCGCACTCGGCATCGAAGTACAAAATAATGTGGTCACAATTCCTATCTATCTGATGCAGAATAATGATTCTACAGTAGTATATACGAAAAATAATGGCGATTTGTATGCCATCGCAAAGCCAAATGAGGAGTACCATATCGAATTTGCCTGCGATTATATTCAATGTTGCGATAGAAATTGCATGATAGACATCTTCGAAATAGGCTTTGCAAATGATTCACTTCTGAAATCTACTATTAGCAATAAAAATGACACGATAGATATAAAGTTAAAGAATATTTCCGATAAAAGCCTGGAATTTGGCGATATAATCCTGAGATACAGAAAAACCCAGACAAAGCGCTGTTCCGCATTGTCATACTTTTCAGGCTAAAACATCAGTAAAGCCTTTTGGGTATATATATTAAGTATTATATATGGCTTTAAAAGAGAATAGCGATAAGTCGAAATAAATATCGATTTACAAAAATAGTTTTTAGAAATCTCTTTCTTTTATGTTTAGCTTTTTGTAAATTATAATGAAAGACATTGATAATACTATATATAGGAATTTTGCGAAAGGAAAACGATGCGACTTCGCGATTATGCCAAGCTTCCAAAAGATGAATTAATAGAAAGAATCAAAAATGCTAAGAAAGAAAAAAACATTTTAATTATTGCCCATAATTATTGCCGGCCAGAAGTTCAGGCAATTGCCGATTACAAAGGAGACTCATTGGGATTGTCGCGCATCGCCAGAGATGCCAAGGAGCCTATTATTCTATTTGCCGGCGTGCTCTTTATGGCCGAAACCGCAAAAATCCTTTCACCAGAGAAGACCATACTGGTGCCGGATATTCAGGGAACATGCCCGCTTGCAGCCGATGCAGCATATTCTGATGTGGTGAAGATGAAAGAGAAATATCCCGATGCTCATTTTGTTACTTATGTCAATTCATCTGCCGAAACCAAATCTTTATCCGATATTTGCTGTACATCTTCCAATGCTGTAGCTGTGGTTAAATCTTTGCCCGAAGGCAAAATCGTATTTCTGCCAGATAAGAATCTTGGCTCCTATGCACGCGAAAAATCCGGTCGTGATATCGAACTTTGGGATGGCAAATGCTATGTACATGCCATGATTTCACCATCATCGATCGATAAGGCCAAAGAGAAATATCCCAATGCTACTGTTATGGTCCATCCAGAATGCCCGCCGTCTGTTACAGAAAAGGCCGATGTTATTGGCTCGACAGGCGATATGCTAAAATATGCTCGAGCTCATCCCGATGAGACGATAATTCTCGGAACCGAGGTGGGCATGGTAGATAGGATTAAATCAGAAGTTCCCGATATCGATATACATCCATTGGAACATTCTGCTGTTTGTGCTAATATGAAATTAAATACACTTCCGAAAATCTGCCGAAGCGTCGAAGAGCTGGTTTATGAGGTGGAGGTCGAAGAGGATATTATTAAAGATGCAAAACAGGCTCTCGAAAAAATGGTTTCTATTGGTTGATAAATTAATAAAGAAAAGAGAATATGCATAAAATATTGATGGTCATAGTAATTGCTTGCTCGATTTTTTCACAGAGCGAAATAGAGCCATTTACAGAAATTCTGGCTCCCGAAGAGGGTGGATGGTTCGGTTGGTCGATTGCATCATTAGATTATAATGGTGATGGTACAAATGACCTTATCGTCGGCGCTCCGCTTCTTCGTGATTCATTAGGAGGTCGCTATCGTGGCGCGATTTATTTCTACAATGGCGAAACCGATATGGAAAGCCCGGAAATGACTATCCGCGGTTTTACAGAAAGCGAGCAACTGGGAATAACAATAGAAAATGCCGGCGATATTAATTCCGATGGCTGGGATGATCTGCTGGTCGGGGCTAATGTTACATCCGATGTTGGAAGTGCATATATTTTCTTCTGCGGCCCAGAATTCGATGAATACTATGATTTGCAGACACATGGCGAAAGTTATGTCGATAATTACGGCTATAGCGGAACCGGCCTCGGCGACATTAATCTCGATGGCCATGACGATTTCATGGTTGGCGCTTTGTATAATGATGCCAGAGGCAATCGAACAGGGCGCGCATATCTATATTTCGGAGGGCCAGATCTCGATAGCATACCGGATATGATTTTTACTGGATTGGATTCCCTCGATGATTTCGCCACATCGATGGATGGCGGTAGATATGATTTCAATAATGATGGTGGCAATGATTTTCTTATCGGCGCTGTACAGGCGGGAAGCTATAGGACAAGCCCGGGCGAAGCATACTGCTTTTTCGGTGGCGAGATGCTCGATACATTGGTCGATGTATTCACACGAGGCGAGAATCCCACGGATTTCTATGGCAGTTCGGTGGCTTTTATTGGCGATGCCAATGATGATGGCTATGATGATTTTGCCATTGGCTCATACCATAATTCCACTGCTGCCGAAGATGCCGGCCGGGTTTACATATATTATGGCGGCGAAAGCCATGATGGAGAACCAGACCTTATTATATCTGGCAGGTATGAAGAAAATATCGGAGGCGAGGTGGCATCTGCTGGCGATATAAATGGCGATGGATACGATGACCTTGCCATAAGCAATGATTATCCGCCGATGGATTATCCCGATTCCGGGCGCGGAGCTATAATGATTCATCTTGGCGGAATCGAAATTCTGCCAGAACCAAGCTATTTTATGGCCGGTGAATATCCTACCGATGCATTTGGTTGGAGCATGATCGCAACCGATGACTTAAATGGCGATGATATTGGTGATTTCGTAATAAGCGCACCACGTGCGAATGAAAGAAGCGGCAAAATCTATATCTATGCTGGATGGCAACCGCCGATTAGAACATATTCATGGCCTCTGGATATCAAAACCGGAAGCCTTGACAATCAGGTTTTGATTATTGGGCAGGATACTCTGGCAAGCGCAGGACTCGAAGAAGGCCTCGATATAGTCAGATTACCGGTGCCGCCGGGCAAAACAGATGCCGGAATCTTGCCAAATGACTCCATTCCCGATTATATCGAATATCTTCGAAGGGATTATAGAAGCGATGAAAGTAATAATATCATCTGGCACATCGATGTAAATTCATTCGGAGCAACTTCAATATCATGGAATAGTGAAATTTTGCCACCGGGAATATTTCTTCTGGAAAATGTTGTCGATATGAAATCAATCGATAATACGATATTCAATGCGCCGCGAGAGCTGGATGTCCATTTTGTCTGGACTCCGGCAAATTTCACTACAATAGATTATTCTCCTGGATGGAATTTGATAAGTCTCCCTGGATATCCTGTGGAATACGATACTGAAATAACGCTGGGTGAAAATGCCTGGTTTTTCGATTCGGAAGATAATATCTACTATCATCCAACATTGATTCAGACCGGCTTTGGCGCTTTTGTATATTCCACCGATAGCATTAGCATTACCGTGCCGTTATTTAATCATCGCGAGCCATTTAGACGTGTCCTAAGGCGCGGCTGGAATATCATTGCGGCTCCTTCGGATACTGTATCTGTCGAAAGCATATCCACTTTACCTGATGGTGTAATAGTGCCTTCATCCATATATGGTTTCGACACAGAATCGGGACTTTATACCGCTGCTGAAGAGCTGGTGCCCGGCAAGGGCTATTTCATGTTGATTGCCGAGGACTGTACTCTCGATACAGGCGCAGAGTCATCATTTTACAAGCGGGGGCGGCAAGAGCTGTCGCAGGCACATGAAAAAGCTATCGATGAATTCGGCTATTATCCGCCTTCGGTGCCTTTTGTACAGGAACCTGATATCGAGCAGAATAACCCCAGCGATTTCATCGATATTTATCCCAATCCATGCCGCGATAGATTAAATATCGAGACCGAAGAATCGGGATTTGCAATTTATGATATCGAAGGCCGCAGGATGTTCTCTTCGAGATTTGCTGGCAGCATTTCATTGGATGTAAAAGACTGGCCGGCTGGAATATATTCATTGAAACTCAATAATGACTTATCCAGAACTTATCGCAGGATATTTATAGTTCATTAGGAACTCAATTTTTGAGAATGTTATTTCCGGCTATCGAGCCATTTCTTGAGAGATTCGATTCTTTGGAAAATGGATAATGATGTAAAGAAAGTCATATTGTTCTGGAACTCCCATCATTCGGCTATTCTGGTCGTATTCCAGCCTCTCCCGAAGCTCGCTTCGTTTCAATTCTTTCTAAAGCCTTTAAAAAGCGAATCTTCCCAACGAATATGAAAGTACAAGTTCGTTTACTATAGATAATTCTAATATTTATTAAGATATAATCAACGCGGAGCGTTGGGATTTTTGCATTCCACGCAGAGCGATGGAACAAGGGATGTTCGCCTTTGTCTTGTGGACAAAGTGATTGACATGGATAAATTGCTGATATTAGAAATAATAGAATTTATGTTCAGATCCGCACTTTTGTTCGAAGTTTACACCGAAGTCAAAAAATACATCTTGAAATATAATAATTATTCTATATATTATCATTGGTCGCGATAGGCGGGGAGCTACCGGTTCTCTTTACCCGAAATCCGGTATATGCGGGGCTGAATGCCCCATGAGAGCCACCTGCCCCGGCCGGTTTTACATACGTGCGTGTCGACGCCAGGGTCCTGTGCGGCGAGACCACTCCGAATCCCGTCAGGTCCGGAAGGAAGCAGCGGTACGAGTCAGGTCTCGGGTGTTACAGGGTAGCCCCGGCTGAGCGTTTCGGTGTAAAACCCAAGGGCGTAAGGAGCACGAATGGGGCTTCGCGACAGATTTTGGCTAATAATGTTTTAAATTTATCTAAAAAAGAGGCAAAATGGAACAAGATTTAACACAGCCAGGTGCAGCTCAGCAACCGAAAAAGAAAAAGATGAACGGTTGTCTTCTGGCATTTCTGATTTTTCTTGGATTGCTAATAATTGGCGGCGGAATCGCCGGATATTTCATCTACAAAGGATTTAGTAGCGTCAAAAACAAATTCGTCGAAGAATTCGCTGAAGACTATGAATCACACTCAGGCCAGGCCATGACCATCGGCGAGCAATCTGGCGACCATCTGTATTTCGCACAGACTGTTACAATAGAAGGCAAAAATGACGGCAATCTGGCATTTTTGGTACAAAATGCTAAAATCGAAGCAGATGTTACCGGAGATATAGCAGCTACATCGCAGACCTTGACTGTCGAACAGGGAGTCAGAGTCGATGGCAATATTCATTTTATTGGCCAATCCCTATTTATTAAAGGATATGTTGGTGGCAAAATTTCAGGTAGTGCACAGGTAATCAATATCAGAGAAGATTTGATTCCAAATGTCGATTTGGAATATCAGAGCCTTAATAAAATACCTGCACCGAAAAATTTAGAACAAGAGCCTCAGGATTCTACAGCAGTTGCCGATTCCATCGAGAATTTAGAAGATGCCGATATAGCCGATACTGAAATGACACAGGATTCGGAAGGAGAGGCCGAATAATAGTCTTTCTACTTAACAATGGTTCGCAGGCAAAAGGATGGGGGAAAAGATGAAAAGAACTATTCTTATTACTATTTTAATTGTAATTTCTAGCATCTTGTATTCTGCCGACAATATATACTCTTCAGCATATCTTATGCAGCCTTTATCCAGCGAGTTGGATGCTATCGGTGGCGTGAGTAATTCACTTCCTTTGGGAATCTTAGCTTCCGGGCAAAATCCTGCGATAGAGGATAGCTCTGGCCAATTTTCATTTGCCCTCTCACAGGCATTCGGCATTCAGGACACAAGGCAAAATGCAATTGCTGCTGGCATAAATCATGGCATTTGGGAGAGCAGGATATATGGTTTCTATGGCGCTGTCGAGGATATCCAGGCGCGAAGCAAACCGACCGAAGAGCCGGATTACCTATTTACTGCAAGGCAGATGTTCCTCGGACTTAATCTAAATGCCGAAGTTAGCGAATATCTGACTGCCGGCGCTGGAATGAAAATCATAAATGAGACAATAGACCTGGATGAAATGAATGCAATCGCATACGATTTCGGTGTAGTTGGAAAGTTCTATGGATTTAATCTGGGGCTTTCTGTCAGGAATCTTGGCAAAACAGTCAAATTTCGAGAAATTTTATATGAGCTGCCGCTTACCTATTCGGCCGGCCTTTCGAGAAATTGGCGATTCATCACAGCGGAGCTTTACTATAATAAACCCGACCTTCTCGCTGCAGATTATGGCATAGGCACACAATTCGATATTAATAAATGGCTTACCCTTCGTTCTGGAATTCGCCTAAACCACGATTCCCGGCTATTTTCCGCTGGCGCTACCTTTAACTATGAAGGCTTTAGTTTATCCTATGGCTTTGCACCATTTAAGAATGATCTCGGAGTCAGGCATTCTATCGGCCTATCTTATGGAATTATAAACTAATTGCAAATCACGATGTTTAGAAAAAAGACAATAATATCGGCTTTCAAAAAGCCGGTGATTTTGGTATTTTTGCTATTTCTATCGATTAGTATTTTTGCATATACCTGGATACTTCCCGGCAGCGAAAGATTGACTTCATCCTTTGGCGAATTCCGCACCGGCCATTTCCATGCCGGTATCGACCTATCTACGCCGAAAGGCACAGGAATGCGGATAGTCGCGCCCTATGAAGGCGATGTTGTTCGAGTTTCTATTCAGCCATGGGGTTATGGATTGGCGCTATATTACAGAAGCGCCGATGATATCGTTACCGTCTATGGCCACCTTTCAAGTTTTAATGATGAGATTCAACAGCGAGTTGAA
This sequence comes from Candidatus Zixiibacteriota bacterium, assembly GCA_046542255.1. Classification (GTDB taxonomy): domain Bacteria; phylum UBP14; class UBA6098; order JBKHBT01; family JBKHBT01; genus JBKHBT01. Next base: position 17,217 of record JBKHBT010000037.1, read on the forward strand.
AAAGAGCAGATAAGGACACAATCCTATAGCCATGATATCTGGTTTCAGAAGGGCGAGTATCATTATATGCCCGGACAGGTGTTAGCCAGGTCCGGTGATACGGGAGCTGGCACTGCACATTTGCATTTCGAAACTAGAAATGGCATGGCAAGGGCGATAAATCCTTTTCATAATGGATTTACGGTCGATGATAATATGCCACCGAAATTTCAAGGGCTTTTGGTAATTCCACAAGATAGAAGGTCAACAGTCCGGCATAAAAGCTCGATGGGCATTTATGGATATTTGAATCTTAATCCCAAAATGATATCGGCCGGAAACTATACTATCGATGATACGATTTATGTGTCTTCATCGATTGGTTTCGCTGTGAGAGCTTTTGACTATCAAAGATCATCCAATCTAAATAGGCTCGGTTTCTATAAAATTTCATTATATGAGGATGATGCATTGTATTATTATGCAAAATATGATAGCTTCGAATATTCAGACACGCGGCAGATTGGCCATGTATTCGACCTATTTTCAGAGAATTGGGGCCATTCGCGCTATCATAGGCTATTTCATCGCGAATTCATCGATGCACATCCCTTCGAGCTTAATAATCCCGAAGGCGGTATTATGACTCCAAGGACTGATGAGGTTCGCAATTTTAGGATAGTTGCCGAAGATTTTTATGGTAATAAGTCCACTCTCCGATTCACGGTTAAAGGAGTCGAATTCAGCTCATCCCAGGATTTCAGCCTGGGGCTTTATGATTGGGGTGGCGCTGTTTTCTATCCTTCATATATCAAAAGAGAAAATCTGACTTTACTGCTATCGAGGGACAGGGGCAAAAGTTTCGAAGCGATTCCTATCGGTGAAGGCCCCGACTACATGTCTTTTCGTGCCGGAACTGGCGATATTGCTAAATTAGTACATAGCGAACGAGGGGGAACCAATAGAAGCTATTTTTATCGAATTCCAGAAAAGTCCGAATTTTACAAAAAAAAGCCATCGAATTACAATACAAAGTTACATGCTGATGAAAATTTCCTTTTTATCACATTTAAATCTGATGAATTTATCGGCTATCCCAAAGATCTATTGGTCAATATGGATTTTGAATATGAATTCCATACGCCAAATATGTACACCCTGAACATGCGAATACCATTAAATGACCTTGAAACTGGCGATTATGAGATTTTCATAACCATGTTTGATGGGCGTGTCGAGAATATCACTTTTACGAGTTTTGATTTGTCTAGAGCCGGTTCTGAATTCTATAATGGAGAATTTGCGATAGAGCTCCCGAGAAATGGCCTTTTTGCAAGAAATAGCAGAATGATTCTGGCGAAGGATTCTACCGATTGGATGCTTCATCCGGCAAGTCTCATGTTCCAGAAAAATGCCAGCCTATGGCAGAAAGTCGAAAATAGCAATCTGCCTGCTGGGAAGTTATGCTTCGTCAGAAAATGGGCAGGAAAGGAATATTTCATGGATAATGATATTAAAACTCGCGGAGGATTATCTTTCATTACGGCATCGACATCGACACCTGGCCGGTTTTCTACCGCTGTCGATACATTGCCGCCTGAGATTTCTAATGTGTATATTGGCAATACTATCGTGCGCTTTGATGTGAAGGATGATCTTTCCGGCTTCGATAAAAAGACTTTGCCAGAAGTCTATATCGATGGAATATGGACTATCTGCACCTATGATCCCGAAAAAGACAAATGTATTGCCAGATTACCAGATAATCTGACCCATGCTACACATAAATTGAAAATTATAGCCGAAGATATCTGCGGGAACAGGCAAGAGGTTGAAAGAAACTTCAATCGTTAAGCACTCTGCGAATTTATCATACTTTTCAGGCTAAAACATCAGTAAAGCCTTTTGCTATATAAATATTATGTATTATATGTGTTATTGATAATATGCCTATAAAAGAGAAAAACTTATCTCTAGTAGCTACGGTTCTTATAGTAAAAGCATTCCGGCTCTTTCTTTTCGCCGTTTTCGATAAGAGTCCAACACGCACCCTTCTTGTCGATTAGGACATCATAGAATTTATATGTAAATATCTGCTCCAGCTCGCCGGATATTGGATTTTTGAGACGCTTTTTCTCTTCCAATTGTATTCTCAAGAAGAATTTGTCATCTCGAGTTACATAGTATCCGAGAAGTTTATGGCTTCTCGAGCCGCGAAGCCAATATTCTACGAGCGCTTTTTTGGGCAATGTTGCGCGAATATAGCGTTTGCCATTATAGACAGCGCCTACTATAAGCATCTTCTCGATATCATCACCGCGCGAGAAGATAAGCACTGTATCGCTTGAATCGCTATAGAATACACCGCATCGAAAGGCATAGTAGATTACATCGTCTTCATTATGTTTTACGACATCTTCCTTATCCATAAAAACAATTGCCGATTTCGATGAATCGCGGTATTGTACCGAATCGAGCATAGCCATGGCTTTTTGCTTTTTATTTTCCAGTGGTTCCATAGAGATATAATACTCGAGATGTTCAGCAGATTTGTCATATAGGCCTAATTCATTATAAATATAAGCTAAATTCCTTCTAAGGTCAGATCTATCAGGTTGGTTGCGAAGGTTATAGGCGTAGTACTCTAATGCCTTCTCAAAATTATAGAGCTTCTGATATGCAAGGCCGAGATTATAATATGTCTCGAGATAATTCTTATCCATTGGATGGGCTTTCTCCAGAGAATCTATCGCCTGAAAGTATTTGCCTTCTTCGATTAGTTTTTTTGCTCTATCATTTAGGTTGATAACTTCATTTGCAGATGCTGTAAATAAAGCAGTAGCAAGCAAAATATGTATTATAATTATCTTTTTCATAACCCTCCCAAAATGCTATTTATCCGATGGCAACCATTTTTGAAGAAATTCTTTTCTATTCGAAAGAATTCTGCGTAGCTCTATTAGGCTAAAGATTTCGACATCTCCTTCATTGAATCGCACAAAGATTTTGTCTTTTATCATATCTAATTGCTGAACAGTAGCAATCCCTCTATCGGTAGGTATCTTTTGTCCTGGATAGGGGAACTTTCTGTTTAATTGCTGATAGAAATCTTCTTCATATGTCAAGCAGCACATGAGCCTTCCACATAGCCCGGAAATCTTGGCCGGATTGACTGCAAGTTGCTGGTCTCTTGCCAATTGCGAAGTAACCGGCTTGAACTCATCCAGCCATGTGCAACAGCATAGTTCTCTGCCACATGGTGCGAGGCCACCAAGTTTTTTTGCTTCATCGCGGACACCTATTTGCCGTAGCTCAATCCTGGTTCGAAAAGTAGCTGCCAGGTCTTTAACAAGCTCGCGGAAATCTACTCTTTGATCGGCAGTATAGAAAAAAGTCAATTTATTTCCATCGAACTGATATTCAGAATCGACGAGTTTCATATCCAGGCCGCGGAAATCGATGAATTCTTCGCAGACCTCGAGAGCATTAGCCTCATTGCAGCGATGTTCTTCGAATATTTCAATATCGCTTTCATTCGCCCGCCTGAGAATCTCCAGAGGATATCTTCTATCGGAGTTTTCGCTCAGATATTTCTCTGAAATTACCTCATCGACTTCGCCCATATCGCGGCCTCGTTCTGCTTGAACAATTACCCATTCACCTGGCTCCAGGCCAAGATGATTGCGTTCTATGAAATAGTCCTTTCTATCTCTTTTGAAACCAACAATATAGCAATCAGGTTTAAAATCATCATTTTTTTTATTGTTATTTTCATTAATTGCCATTTTTCACCTTATATATATTATTATTTTTAACTAATCAATGAATTGGATTATCGCCTACGACTTCGATAGGGCAAATCATGAGTGCTTCACCGGGTTTGTATTGCAATAAGTCAAAATTTTGGTTCTCGAATTCTTTTAGCCTTGTATAGAATTCAGGCAATATTGCTTTTGCGGCCTGTTCTTCTATACCATAAAGCATTTCGAATAATGTCTTCTGTTTCGGCAATACTTTGATTTTCGGATGCTCATTAAGCGGTATCTTCAGGCTTTTTTGCGCATATTTAATAGCATCCCAGAGTCCGCCATTAGCATCTACGATTCCCTGTTGGACAGCATCTTCGCCGGACCAGACTCTTCCTTGTGCTACAGAATCCATATCTGAAACAGCCATATTCCTGCCATCGGCAGCCTTTGTGATGAAGTCTTCGTACATATTATCGATACTGCCTTCGAGAATTTTTCTTTCCTCATCGTTCCATGGACGGTCTATGCTATTGTAGATTCTGGCATGTTCGCCTCTTTTGAATACCTGCTTTGTAATATCGGCTTTTTCCAAAAGGCCTTTGATATAGGGTTTTGCACCGTAAACACCTATCGAACCGGTGATTGTTGTATTGCCGGCAAAGATAGTATCTGCTGCCATGGCAATATAGTAGCCACCAGATGCCGCTGCGCCGGACATCGAGACGATAAATGGCTTTTTCTCTTTGGCACGCACGATCGAATTCCAGATAATATCGGATGCCAGAGCGCTTCCGCCGCCGGAGTTTATGCGAAGTACAACCGCTTTGATATCGTCATCATCGGCTGCATCATCTATTACATTGGACAATGTTGTCGAGAATATACCATCTTCCCGGCCGAAAGGATTTTCTTTGGCAGAACCCGGCATGATATTGCCTTCTGCAATTATTAAGGCGATTTCTTTCTTGGTATAGCTCATCTTATTTTTGATGCCATTAGCATATTTTTTGATACTAATTTTATAGTCATCAAATTCTTCATCCTCGGTTAAGCCTTCGATTCTGTCCTCTAACATCCTTTCGATGTCATTACGATACATAAATGCATCGACAAGGCCGCTTTTTAGGACATCGTCTCCATAGATAATTGCTTTTGAAACCAGTGAATCAAATTGGTATTCTGGAAGGCCTCTTGCTTCGGTTATCCTGACTTTGTAGAAATCGTATATGTCATCGAGAAGCACTTCTATCGATTTTTCGAAAGGCTCGGAGAACTCTTTTCTGACAAATGTCTCCATACCGCCTTTGTATTTCCCTGCCTGAATTACATCGAAGCCGACACCGATTTTATCGAAAAGGCCTTTGTAGAAAAATGGCTGAATGGAAATACCCGGCATAATTATATCGCCGACTTCGGGCATGAAAATGCTATCGCAATTGCTGAGAAGAACCGCATTGCCCATCGTCAGGTATTCTGTATAGCCATAGATTTTTTTGTTTTCGCCAAAGCGCTTTATAGCTTCGTAAAGCTCCTCGGTCTGTGCTCGGTTTAATCGATTGACAGAACCTATAATGACCATGGCCTTGATTTTGTCATCGCTTGCAGCATAGTCAACTGCTTCGATAAGGCGATAAAATGCCAGAGGTGCTTTATTTATATTCATAAAGAATGAGAAATTAAAATCATTCCTTTCAGGATACTCTCTCGATAGATCGACATATAAATAACTTCCATCTTTGAGCTTATCCGTATCGACTTTTACTTCCTGGGCCAACATCTTATAGAGAACTAATACTCCTATTGAAACTAAGATCAGAAATATCACGATTATTGTTATTGCTTTTTTCATTTTCCTCCTTCAATATTTTCTAATTAGATAATATACCTTAATATGGCAGGCAATCAAGTGATTTATATCAGCTAAACAAAAAAGCTAAAATTCTTATAAAATTTTTGACAATAATGAAATTAAACATTAAAAAGATTGACTTTCAAATGGCTTTAACATAAATTGACTTTTTAAAGTGTTTACTGGACTTATACAGGATATTGGCATTTTACGAAGTTTGAAAAGGCAAGGCAATGGTTTGTCTCTTGTAATAGAGCACAGTTTGAATATTGACATTAACCTCGGTGATTCAATAGCGGTAGACGGTTGCTGCCTTACTGTCGATGAGATTCAGAAAGAACACCAGCCTTCCAATGAAAATAGTTCATCAAAATCAAAACCCGGAATTTTCAGCGCCTTTGCTGTTTACGATACACTCAAAAGGACTAGTTTATCGAAACTTAAAATCGGCGATAAAGTCAATCTGGAGCCGGCGCTTCGAATGGGCGACAGAATTGGCGGCCACCATGTTCAGGGCCATGTTGATACTGTCGGCAGAATCGATAAGAAATTCAGGCGCGGCGATAGTATGGTTTTTCATTTTAGCTATCCTGCCGGTTTCGATGGACTGGTCGTAGATGAAGGCTCCATAGCGATAGACGGTATTAGCCTTACTGTTAAAAATGCAAGAAAAAGAAAATTTGAAGTAGCTATTATACCCGAGACACTAAAAAGAACAAAGTTATTGAATAAAAATCCCGGCGATATTATTAATTTGGAATTTGATATTCTGGGCAAATATGTCCTAAATCAAAGAGGGAAAATAAGGGAGTGGTAATTTGAAGAAATTCGATACGATAGATGATGCCTTAAAAGATGTCAAAAAAGGCAAGCCGATAATTGTCGTGGATGACGAGGATCGCGAAAATGAAGGCGATTTTATAATCGCTTCGGATATGATCGATGATGATAAAGTTAATTTTTTGGCCAAATATGGGCGCGGCCTTATATGTGTTGCGATGACTGGCGAAAGATTGGACGAGCTTAATATTCAGGCCATGGTACAGGATAATACATCGCATCTTGGAACTGCTTTTACAGTAAGTGTGGATGCTCGAGAAGGCATAACCACAGGAATCTCTGCCGCCGACCGCGCAAGGACGATAAAGCTCCTCACCGATGAAAATACCAGGCCGGTTGAACTTGTAAAACCCGGGCATATTTTCCCTCTTCGTGCCGAAGAGGGTGGAGTTTTGAGGCGAGCCGGCCATACCGAAGCATCGGTCGATCTGGCTCGAATGGCTGGGTTTCATCCATCAGGCGTGCTTTGCGAGATCATGGATGACGATGGAACGATGGCAAGGGTGCCAAAATTGGCAGAAATCGCAGAAGAATTCGACTTGAAAATGATAACTATCGAGGATTTAATCGAATACAGAATAACACGCGAAACACATGTGACAGAGATTGCAAGCGCAAATTTTCCATCGAAATTCGGTAATTTCAAAATTCATATCTACAAATCAGATATCGATCATCATGAACATCTGGCAATTGTCAAAGGCGATGTCGCTGGCAAGGATGATGTCCTTGTAAGGGTTCATTCCGAATGCCTTACTGGCGATATTCTTGGTTCACTTCGATGCGATTGTGGAGTTCAACTTCATAAAGCACTCGAACTAATCGAAAAAGAAGGCGAAGGGGTAGTGCTCTATATGCGCCAGGAAGGCCGCGGAATCGGGCTTTCTAATAAATTGAAGGCATATCATCTTCAGGACATGGGCCTGGATACTGTCGAAGCCAATACAAGACTGGGCTTTGCAGAAGACCTTCGCGATTATGGAGTCGGTGCACAGATTCTTATGGATCTCGGCCTTTCGACAATAAGGATACTTACGAATAATCCAAAGAAAATTATCGGTCTCGAAGGCTATAACCTCCAGATAAAAGAAAGGATTCCTATACAGGCAAAGCCAAATAGCTGCAATTATAATTATTTATTAACCAAAAAAGAAAAAATGGGCCATAAATTAGATATCGAAAAGAACTCCGATTGTGGAGAAGAGCCCCAGGCCGAAAAAAAAGAGGATGAAAGATGAATATTTATGAAGGCAAATTATCAGGCAATGGCCTGAAGGTTGGTATCATAATCAGCCGTTTCAATGATTTTATTACCAGCCGTCTTCAAGGCGGCGCAATAGATGGCCTCAGCCGCCATGGAGTGAATGATGACAATATTGATATTGTCCGCGTTCCAGGCGCATTCGAGATTCCGATGATGGCAAAGAGATTAGTCGAAACAGGAAAATACGATGGAATAATCTGCCTCGGCGCCATAATAAGAGGAGAGACACCACATTTTGACTATGTTGCTGCCGAATGCTCAAAAGGAATTGCAAATATTGCGCTTTCTGCCGATATACCAGTAATATATGGTGTCCTGACTACCGATACAGTAGAACAGGCGACCGACCGAGCCGGTGCTAAATCCGGGAATAGAGGTTTCGATGCTGCTATGTCGCTTATCGAGATGGCAGATTTGCGAAAGAGATTAAATAAATAAGGAGTTGTTTGTATAATGTCAAGAAGAGTTGCTAGAGAAAATGTGCTGCTTTCCTTATACAGCCTGACTATTCGCGGAGATAACGAGATGAGTTCATGCAAACCTAAAAGAGATAATACCTGGCATGAAAGGCCACAGCATATACCAGTCGATGATTATCAATTCGCTTTGCAATTGTACAGCAAGACAGCAGAGAATATCGAAAAGCTGGATGATATCATTAAGGAATATTCGACCAATTGGGATATCGAACGTATTAGCATAATTGACAGAAATATTCTGCGGATGTCTCTTGCCGAACTTTTATTTTTCGAAGATATTTCAGGAAAGATAACTATTAATGAAGCTGTCGAGCTGGCCAAAAAATATGGCGGTGAAGATTCACCAAGATTTATAAATGGAATTTTGGACGCTGTTATGAAAAATGTATTTGGAGATAAAGCCCAAAAGGAATAGTTTAATATTGATTGATGTTGTATAAATAGAAGTAGGAACATTGTTGTCGAGGGTATATAAATGAAAATAGGCTTAGAAACAATATTGTCGAAGGTATATTAATGAAAATAGGCATTATTTCTGATATACATGGCAATATGGAGGCTCTTAATAAGGCATTGCAGATTCTCGAAGAAAATAATGTCGATGAGATATTTTGCCTTGGCGATATTGTCGGCTATGGGCCGGATCCCGGTGATTGTATCAATAAAATTAAAGAGAACTGTAGCCATGTCGTACTGGGCAATCATGATGCTGCTATAATTGGCAAAGAAGATGCCCACCGTTTCAATAGATATGCCTTGATTTCCAATTTATGGACAGCCGACCATCTTACCACCGACCAGAAGGCATTCCTAAATGAATTGCCATATACATACTCAGACCGTGAAAGCGCACTTTTTGTTCACAGCAGCCCTTTTCAGCCGGAATATTTCAACTATATCCTTTCTCCCGGCGATGCCATGTTTGAATTTGCAGAATTCTCCGAGAAATTATGTTTCATAGGACATAGCCATAAGCCCGCAATTTTTTCTAATACCTCGGATTATCTGGTTCCTGGCGATACGCCAATAGACCTTAGCGGCGACCATCGTTTTATTGTCAATGTTGGCTCGGTAGGACAGCCCCGAGATGGCGACTCTAGAGGCTGCCTTATGATTTACGATTCATGGAAATTTATCATCGAATACCATAGATTCGAATACCCCTATGAAATTACGCAGGATAAGATAGCTGGCTTCGATCTTCCTGAATTTTTAGCCGAAAGACTATCGAGGGGGATGTAGATTTCTCTTTTATATTTTCCAATAGCCTATATATTCGTATATTCGTAAGGTTTTTAAAAGTTTGAAAGATGAATTAGATAATATAAGGAGTGAATATGGCAGAAGACTTAAAAAGAAATGAGTCAACTGAAAATGTGGCTAATAAGCCGATTCCCGGGCAAGTTAATAAGACATTAGAGGATAAAACTCGTTTATTAACTTATATTTTTGCTATCATTAGCTTTTTGATAAGCTTTTATGTATATGCATCGACTGCCCAGATTACTACATCCTTCTGGGATTGTGGCGAATTTATTGCCACATCGTATATTCTTGGAGTGCCTCATCCTCCCGGGGCGCCATTTATTAATATTGTTTATCGCCTTGCATCGATTTTGCCGATACCTGGAGAAATTGCATGGAGAGTGAATCTGGCATCGGGTTTCGGAAATGCACTGGGAATTGGTGTGCTTTTCCTTATTATTGCTAAGGCTCTCAGAACCTGGTTCATCAAAGTTCGAGATTGGGCAGATATTTCTATTATTATCTCGGGTGCATTTGTTGGTAGCCTGCTTGCTGCATTTGGAAGCACATACTGGTTCAATGGAGTCGAGGCGGAAGTGTATGGCCCGGCAATGTTTTGCCTAAATCTTGTGATATATCTGGCACTTCTCTGGAAAGATCATCATCTCAATCCGAAAAGCGATCGATACCTTGTGCTTATAGCGTTTGTATTGTACCTATCCATGGGTATTCACCTGACTGTACTTATTATTCTCCCTGTTTTGTTTATCTTCTTTATTATGAATGATAGAGAGAAAAGATTTTCTCCGATTTTCTGGGGCACATGGATAATACTTTTCTCTGTTGCGATTGGGTTTAAAATTTTCTTGATATTGATGATTTCAGGCCTTGTAATATCGATAACGGGATTGATTTTTTCTTCTTTATCACAAAATGCCTCGAATTATAAACGGCAATGGTTAATTGCATTTGTTACATTATTGGTTGCGGTTACAGCATATACAGTTAATTCATATACAATTATCCGTTCAAAGGCTGACCCTTTCATAGATGAAAATAATCCTGAAACCTGGGCCGACCTCGAAAACTATATGGATCGTAAACAATATGGCCAGGAATCGATGTGGGAGAAGATGTTCACAAGGCGCGCGAAGTGGAAGAACCAGTTCGGAACTCATCGCAGAATGGGTTTCTGGGGCTTCTATTGGAAACAATACACAAATGATCCCAAAGATACATTCTATGGCATAATTCCTTTTATATTGGCATTATTCGGAATGTACTATATGTTTGCCAAGAATAAAAAGATGGGACTATACCTATTTCTGATAACACTCGTTGGCACGGTAGGCCTTATCATCTACATTAATTTCGCAGATGGTACGGTACCACCGGACCATCTGGAGGTCAGAGACCGTGACTACTTCTTCACACCAGGATATATGTACCTTTCCGCATTCACAGGTATCGGATTGGCAGCAATTTTATCCCTGTTTAATTATTTTCGGCGAGAAGGTAATCTTCCGGCATTTTTGACATCGATAATTGCTGTTGTCTTTATGGCTATTCCGGCGATACCCCTTCAGCAGAACTGGTTCAAACATGACAGAAGCCGAAACTGGATACCGCGAGACTATGCGTATAATATTCTCCAATCCTGCGATGAAAATGCCATTCTATTTACAAATGGCGACAATGATACATTCCCACTATGGTTTTTGCAGGCTGTCGAAGGTGTTCGAACAGACGTGATAGTCGCTAATCTTAGCCTTTTGAATACTCCATGGTATATTCTTCAGCTCAAGAATAACCTGGGTGTTGATATTCAGATGAGCGACAATAAGATCAAGAATCTACGCGCCTTCCGCGATCCAGACAATCCTGAGAATATTATCAGGGTTCAGGATATTATGGTTCAGCATATCATTAAGAATTCTTCCGAAATCAAGATGGCAGCAGATAGCAGCCTTTATTTTGACCCTCCGGTTTACTTTGCTGTTACTGTAGCTCCAGACAATAAGCTCTACTTCGATAAGTATCTCAAGATGAATGGCCTTGCATATAAAATGACTACAGAAGCAGGCGAAAGACAGGTCGATATTCCGCTTATGCAGAAGAATCTTTATTCGACATATCTTTACCGTGGACTCACAGACAGCACTATCTATAAAGATGAAAACTCCGACAAATTGATGCAGAATTATATCACGGCTTTTATGACCCTTTCAATGTCTCTCGAAAATGAAGGCGATACCTTAGGTTCTGTCGAGGCGATGGATACTGCACTTACAGTACTCCCATTTAATTGGCATTTATATGCCTTCGCCGGTGATATCTATTCGAAAGCCGGAATGGTTGACCGAATCGAAAAGCTATATGATGAAGCTGTCAGGAAAGAACCTGAAAACAATAAGTTGATATCGATGTTCAGCCATTTCCATCGCAGGATGGGTAATGAAGAAAGAGCGCGCGAGATTCTCGAAAAGGCATATGAGAAATATCCCGATAATCGTGATTTTATGATGGATCTCGTTAGGCTTTACTATATTCAGGAAGAAAGAGCCAAGATGGAAAGCGTCCTTACCGACTGGAAAATGCGTTATCCAGATGACGAGGAGCTGAATAAGATGATGCGTCCGACAAGTGAAAATACAGTTATTCAGCCGACCACTGCCGATGGAAAGCCAAAAGTGATGTCGGTTCCTAAAAATCAGCCGGCAACACAGGCAGAAACACAGCCGAAGTAGTTTTCAAAGAGAGCCCGACATCTGATATTGCTATTTGATGTTGGCATCTCGAGAATTTGGCTCAAGCTGTTTTGGGATAAAGGACGGGGAAAACCCGATAGGGCGGAACAATAGTTCCGCCCTTTTTTTATTGATTTGATATCAATAAGCCTTATCTTATCGCTATGAATATTCTGCTGGACATATCGTATGATGGTAGTGATTTTCATGGATGGCAGATTCAAAGAGATTTGCCGACGGTTTGCGGTGTTTTACAAAATGCCATCAGTTGCCTTTATGGTGATGAGCCTGTCAAGCTTATCGGTGTCTCGCGGACGGATGCATCTGTGAATGCCCTGTCATATATCGCAAATTTTCACGCCCCCAATGATAAATTTACCCCAAAAAAGCTGAAAAAAGCTCTCAATGCAACCATACCTGAAAGCATAGTGGTAAACCGCATCGCTTTTGTGGATGATGATTTTCATGCTAGGTTTTCTGCGCTGGGCAAGATTTATCGTTATAATGTAGTCGATATGGATATCGTTTTCGGCCGAAGATTTTGCCATAGATTCTTTGGAAGACTCGATATCGAAAAACTTAATGAATATGCAAAACTATTTATCGGTGAGCATGATTTTTCTGCCTTTTCGATTATCAAATCTATTCCGCCCAATCCGGTTTGCAAAATCACCCAGAGCATCTGGCAGAAACGTATGGATGGTGCTTTTGTTTACGAAATAGAAGGCAATCGATTTTTACATGAGATGGTCAGGATGATAGTCGGTGCACAGCTCGATATTTGTCGAGGCAGCTTGAAAAAAGAGGATATCCTGAGATTTATCCAGAAGGGTGAAAGAGTCTCAGAAGATGGTGCTTTACGTAATAATTCGGCACAAATAAAGGTCGCGCCGCCTCATGCTCTTTTCTTGCAAAAAGTAATATATTAACCGAAACCAACCACCACTCTCATTGCAAACCCAGACTCAGTGTTAAATTTATGTAAAGTAAACAATCTCGACTTTTATCCTCGTTGAGAAGCTCTGCTTCTCAACGTTAAAAAATCTTTGAAGCTCCGCTTCTCTTAGGCTTTAGAAAGAATCGAAGCGGAGCTTCGGAAAAACGTGCGCTACAAAGCAGAGCTTT
>JBKHBT010000005.1:0-77623 GCA_046542255.1 Candidatus Zixiibacteriota bacterium
GTATGACAATGCGGAACAGCGCATTGTCTGGAGCAATGTCCTGCTTGGAATCTTCTTATGGCTCATCCAGTGGAATTAGTCAAATGACCAGTCATATCGTGGACTCCATTCTGGAGCAATGTGCTGCTTGGAATCTTCATATAGCTCATCCGGTTGTATTAGTCATAAGACCAGTCATATCGTGGACTCCAGACCGGGGCAGTATTATTGCCTTTGGTATTTGTGATTCTTCTTAAGTCTGTGCTGTCCCAGTTCATCTGATAAAGCTGCCATGTACCGATTCTATTGGAACAAAATACGATATGGTACCCATCCGGCGACCATGATGGTGATTCATTCGAGCCAATCGATGTGAGTATCCTTTCATTCGAGCCGTTAATATCGACAACGGCAATTTGGAATTGGCCTCCTATTTGTGTGGCATATGCGAGTTTATCGCCTCTTGGATTCCATGCTGCGAGGTCATTATATTTGCCTTTATATGTTAGCCTGCGGACATTGGCTCCGGTAACATCCATGATATATATCTGCGGCGTTCCGCTTCTATCAGATGTGAATGCTATTTCATCGCCGGTGGGCGAAAAGCAAGGCGAAGTATCGATTCCCCAGTTATATGTCAGCCTTTCGGAAAGGCCATTACGAGTATCCATAAGATAAATCTCGGAATTTCCGTCTTTGGTAAGGCAAAGAGCTACCTTACGCCCATCCGGCGACCACGCGCCCTGTGCATTAAGGCCCGGATAGTCCGACATTTTCTTGAATTTGTTCCTATAAAGATCCATGATATAGAAATCGGGATTTTTGGCTTTGTAGGATGTAAAGGATAATTTATCGCCTTCTGGAGAATAAGCCGGGCAGATTGTGATATCATCGTTCATTGTAACCTGTCTTGTGCCATATCCATCGTAATCACATATAAATATTTCTTTATTGCCATCTCTATCGGATACAAATGCGATCTGTGTCCTTGCGACACCTTCTTCGCCAGTGAGCACTTTGCTGATATCATCGGAAATGCCATGAACAATTCGCCTTGCCTGACGGTAATTTGCGCGGTATTTATTTTTGTAAATGCTTCTGCCATCGAGAACTGAATGAAGGCTTATCTCGACCAAAAGGTCATTTTTTTTATACTCGAATTCACCATAGACTAGAAATTGTGTATTAATTGCATTCCATGCAAAAAAATCGATATCATCTGCTTTGCCCACTTTTTGATAAGGATGCAAAGCCGTATCGATTACATTAAAAAAAGGCGAGAAATCCAGGTCTTTGCGGAGGACAGTCGATAGCAAGTGGCTTGACTCTTGCATTTCATTGGGATAATCATTCGACAGCGGCCTAAAATCCATAACAGCGATAGGTATTTTGCTTGTTCCGCTATCGGAAATCCTCACGCGGACATCCTGTGAGAAAATGCCGATATTAAGTAAAAGTACAAGCAATGTAAAAATATATCTTTTCATAATTTCTCTCTATGGTTTGTGTTCAAATTCAAAATGCACACCGAGATGATCACCCGTATAGGTCTGTGGCAACTCGGGTAGGGGAGTAGCCGATTTGATTGCTCGAATAGCTGAATTATCGAATAAAGAATTGCCCGAGCGTTCTTCGATTTCCGGCTCAGAAATGGAACCATCACGATTTATTCTGAAATAGACTGTTGTGCTTACTTTTGACCGCGTCCTTCGAAGCGGATTCTGCCAGAATCTCGAAACCTTACGGATAATCATCATAATATAATAATCATCCTGAAAATTCTCGCCTTCCACTCTAACCGATGCATCGCCGCTTGATATTACGCGTTCTTGTGGCTTTTTCTCTTCTTCTTTGGGCTTTTCTTTTGGCTTTTCTTTGGGTTTCGGCTTTGGCTCTGGCTTCTCTTCGATTACTTTCGGCTTTTCCGGTTCTGGTTTGGGTTTTTCCGGCTCTGGTTCTGGCTCCGGTTCGGGTTCTTCTTCTATTTTAGGTTCTTCTTTGACTTTGACTTCTTCACGCGCTTTTGGCAAAATTTTGACAGAATAGACCTTTTCGGGTGGTTTCATCGGTTTTTTGATAGCTGTCGCTATTGCAATTATTGTAAAAAACAAGAAATGAATACCCAATGCAATCATGAATGCCCTCTTGAGTTTGGCATCGTCTTTATTGCGAAGATGCCTATCGAGAATTATCCAATCTATTCTTGAATATACCTTTTGATTTTGATTCATATCATTTCTTTTTGGGCAGCGCGACAAGGCCGAGATTATTAATATCTGCTTCTTTTATTGCATCGACAGCGCGCATAATTACTTCGTATTCGACTTTTGCTGCACCGCGAAGTGCTACAGAGTTTATTCCTTTGGATTGTTTAAGAAGTTGGAGTTCTTTCGTGAGTCTTTGCCATTCTACATTGGTTTTGCCTATATAGACTTTGCCATCCTCATCGATGCTGACATCGATACTTTCTTCATCGGTATAGTCCACAGATTTGCTTTCGGGAAGAGAAAGGTCGATTTGTGCATTCATAACGGGAGTAGCGATGATGAACATGATAAGCAGCATAAATGTAACATCGAGCAGTGATGTAATATTCATCGTCGATTTTGGTTCATATCTATTATGACGCATTGCTTCTCCTTTCTATAAATACCACATCAATATCGAGAATCGGCATCCTATTTCGCCTCTCTCAATGCTTTGGCCATCATTGTCTTGGCGAAGCTTTCGAGTTCACCTTCGAGATGCCGAAGCTCTCCACGGAAATAGTTGAAGCCGAAGAAGGCAGGTATCGCTGCAATAATTCCGAGAATCGTCGTGATAAGGGCACTTGAAAGGCCAGGGGCAACTACGGCAATATTAGCAGAAGATTGCTGCCCGATCTGGAAAAAGCTATCTGTAATTCCCCAGACAGTTCCCAAAAGCCCAAGAAATGGTGTAACCGATGATGTCGTAGCCAGAAAATCGATATGGCGTTCTTCATATTCTAAAATCTGCGTAATCGAAGCATTGATCTCTTCCTGAAACACCAGTGAATCTGGCGAGCCGGAACTGCCGAAGACGCTTTGTTTCATGACATTGAGAATTCTTGCTATGGGATGGTCGGCTGCCTTGATTTTGACTTTAAGGATTTGAAGGGCAGTTTTGCCGCGCGCAAAGGAAAGTATCTTTTCACTCTGTTCGCGAATCAGCTTGAACCGCCGGAATTTTCTATACATTATAGCCCAACTATAGCCGGAAATTATTATAATTAAAAGAATGATAAACTTAGTAAAGAGGTCGGAATCGACAATCATAATCCATATATTTTTCAACATGTTTGCATCCATTATGCTCCTTTCATTTACGCTGATTATAAATAAAGCATAAAACCCATAAGGCGCAAGCCTTTTATAGCTAAGTATTATTCCAATTTTCATTGGATTTGCTTTATTCGGCTTTTGATTTTGAATAATTAAGAAATTATGTATATTTCGGCTATGGAAAAGCAAAAAGGCAATAAAAAAGTTTCATTGCTCAAACATACGATAGTCTATGGAGCAGGCCGTGTTCTGTCACGAGTACTGAGTGTTTTGCTTTTGCCGCTTTTTACCAATTATTTAATTCCATCAGAGTTTGGTTTATGGCAGCTTCTTGTTCTATATTCATCGGCAATAATGGCGATTTCGCAATTGGGGCTGAATAATTCTCTATTTCGTTTTTATATACTTGCGGCTAAAAAGCATCGTGGAAAAGTTGTTTTCTCTGTTATTTTGGGTATGACAGGCTTTTCGGCTCTTATTATTGTGGCAGCTAATTTGCTAAAAGGCCATCTCTCGATGCTCCTTACTGGAACAGATATCCATGCGATGCTGGTGCTTTTGGCGACTATTGTCGGTGTTTTGGATGGCCTTTTCATTACGCTTTCTCTTTTGTATCGAATAGAAGAGAGGCCTATGAAATATACAGCCTATTCGATTGCCCAGACTGCTGGGACATTGCTACTTGCGATAATATTTATCGTTTTATTCGATTATGGTGTTGAGGGCATCTTCTATGCATTTGCCATTGGCAACTTCCTGGTGATTATCCCTCTTCTCTGGAATGCATTTTCGCGAATGGATTTACATTTCGATGCTGCATTATTTTGGGAACTGCTGATTTATGGCATACCTTTTGTTCCTGTACTTCTCGCTACTATGATATTTTCTCTTATCGATCGATGGCTTTTGCGATATATTCTTGGAATGCATGAAGTGGGCCTATATTCTGCTGGATACAAGATCGCATCATTTGTGCTTCTTGTTCTGACAGCTTTTCGATTCGCCTGGAGCCCGAGAATGTATCAACTGTATAAAGAACGGAAGCTTATGCAGTATCTTCCATCGCTCTACAAAAAACTTGGCGGATTGCTTGCCGCTGCCAGTTGTTTTGTGATTTTTTTCGGCCGCGAGGTTTTCGATATCCTAATTTCGAGCGATGACTATATGGCAGGAGTCTGGATTGCGCCGATTGTTGGTGTTGCATACTATTTCGATGGTATATCGCTACTTGCCGAATCCGGAATCTATATCAAAAAGCGGACTGGTGTTTTGCCCATTATCACTATTCTCGGTGCGATGATTAATATATCATTGAATCTCTATTTGATTCCCAAAATCGGGATAAATGGCGCTGCAATTGCAACAGTTATTTCTTACATTGTTCTGACGATTTTCTATATTCGCGCCGACCGTTTGCTTCTTAGAGTAAAGATACCTTTTGTAACTTTGCTGGTTCAACTGCTTATTATGGCGATTGCATTTGCAATTTCATGGACGAGTCCACATATTCTATTTCGAATTGCAGGTTTTGTCCTGTCATTAATCGCTCTTATTCTCACTATGGGAGGATTTGGTGAAATTAGGAAAATATTATATATCTTTCGAAGATAATCCCGACATTTTTTTCGATGATGCAGTTTTTATCGATGATGATTCTCACAATCCTTCTGTACCGTATCTTATCTGGCAGCATGAGCTGCTTGCTTTCCCTGTGCAGATAGCCCAGTGGGGCCTTAATCTGGTTAATCGCTATATCCGCGGCGAAAGCGAGCTAAAGGGAGACATCATCGAGATTGCCGATTTCGCCATTGAAAATGATTCTACCGATGAAAAGGGCCGCCTCTTCTGGGATATGTCGGTCTATCGGCCGAAATACAATCTCGAAAGCCCGTGGAAATCTGCGATGGCTAATGGCGAGATGATTTCCTTTCTGCTGCGTGCATATGAGATAGAAAATAATGATTCATATCTCGAAACAGCTCGAAAAGCTCTTGAGATAATGGAAATCCCTGTCGAGGATGGCGGCGTGGTAGGAAAATTCCCCGATGGCAGTCCCACCTTAGAAGAATATCCCTCGATTCCATATTCGAATGTCCTAAATGGCATGATTTTCGCTATTTTGGGCATTTATGATTATTCTGTATTTTTTGGAGAAAATAAAAAGCTTTTCGAAATATTTGCTGAATCAATCGCCCAAAACCTTGCCAGATATGACAATGGAATTTGGAGCAAATACGACCTTTTTAAAGGTGGAATGACATCCAGCAGGATTTATCAATGGCTTCACAGCGAGCAACTCGAAGCTTTAGCAAGGTTATATCCTTTATGGGAATCAGAATATCTAAAATATGCCACAAAATGGCGAAGATACTCTAATAGCTTTATATGTAATAGCCTGCGAAATCTTTTTCGTGTTAGAGAGAAGATTTTCAAAGGGTTTTAGCTGATATCGCTAAAAATATTTTGTAGTTTATATGCCAGACAATGCGTTTATTACGGATTGTCATACTTTCAATATAGCTATAAGATCCATAAAACCCTTTTTATCGGCTACTTCGACAAGCTCAGGACATAGCTTAGGGTAAGTTCGGAAAAGATTATATCGAAATTGTCTTACATGTATTATGCATTGTAAAAATATTGTTTATAGATGGTCTTAAAATAGATATATTTATCCATCTCTTTTTCGATGGTATCTATCGAGTAGAATTTTTGCGATGTTTCCTGCTTGGTTTTTACAGGCATATTATTTTGTCGATATTTGAAAAAGTCATCGCCCTTTTCTTCTGTGAATTCCAGATGTCTTTGCAATCGATTTTTGATAATATTATTAGCAAGCTCTTTTTGTTTCATTGTATTTTCGATATTCTCTTGCAGATTCTTATCAATTTCAATACCGATGCTATTTCTTCCAAGCATTGCAGCACAAAGGTTCGTTGTTCCGAGGCCGCAGAATGGGTCTATAACGGTATCGTCATATATCGAATACATATTTATCAGGCGATATGGTATTTCCAATGGAAATGCCGCGCTTCTTTTACGGGTTTTGCTGTCATGGACTTTTTGCTTGATACCAGGAATCTGCCAGATATCACTGTAAAAAAGATTACGCTCTTCCCAGAAGATTGCAGATTCTCGCCTTCGTTGAGCCTCGGATGGATTGAATTTACGAGGTTTGCCTTTTCGGAATATCAAGATATATTCATGTTCCAAAGTCGCATAGGCATTGACAGGCAATACACCAGAGCCTAAAAATTTGGTAGGAGAATTCGATGGTTTTCGCCAGATAATATTGGGAAGATTTATAAATCCAATTTCGAGCATATCGCTGATTATTCGGGAATGATTAGGAAAAAGCTGGAACCTGCCTCCGATGTTTCGAGTAGCATCACCGATATTTATACATACAATTCCGCCAGGTTTGACAATCCTATAGAGCTGTTTCCAGGCTTTACTAAGCACTTTATGCATAGCATCGAACATATATTCGCTATTTTCGTTTTTGATAGCATTTTCCATGAAAAAATCCTGGTTCATAAAACATTCATCCCACATCTCTATCATAGGGTATGGTGGCGAGGTGACTACCAGATGCACAGAATCGTCTTCTATGTGTTCCAGAGAATTGTCGAAATGAATTTTATGTACTGTTTCCATAAATAGTAAATCTATATGAAATGGACTTTTTATCAAAGCACAATTTTTATGTTTAATTTATGTAATATGCAATAATAGGTTTTGTTTGGTTTTTTTGAAGCATTTTTTGATATCATCGACCAAAGCAGTTAATTCTGGCTTTGTGATATCGTGTTGAGCGGCTTTTCTTTCTATTTCCTCTGCAATTTTAGACATCTTGTTTGCTCCAATATTTGCCGAAGAGCCTTTGATTTTATGTCCCTGTCTTGAAAGGCTATCGAAGTCTTTCTGAGAATGGAATTTATCTAATCTTTTTAATTGCTTTGGTATATCTTCGAGATACAAATTGATAATCTTCTTTTCGATAGTCTTTTTGCCCATCGATGCTTTTTCTAAACGAGATGGGTCGAAGATTTCTCTATCGATCTTTTTATTATCCTTCTCTTCGGTGGTAAATTTGAGGCTATCTTTATGAATAATTGTGGAATTATCTCTTCTTTCCGGAAGCCATTTTTCTATTTTTTCCTTGAGTACATCAGGTGAAATTGGCTTCGGAATATAATCATTCATACCGGCTTCGATGCATCGATTTTGGTCGCCATGCATCGCATGGGCGGTCATTGCGATTATCGGGATTCTGGAATTTAGCTGGCTTCTAATATAACGGGTAGCAGACAGGCCATCCATATTAGGCATCTGCACATCCATAAGAACCAGGTCATAGCTTCTTTTCTTGAGTTCATCCACTGCTTGCTGGCCATCATCAAAAACTTTGGGTTCAATTCCAATATTCTTGAGCATCTCATTAGCTACATGTTGATTAACAATATTATCCTCGACAAGCATAATCCTTGCGCTTTTCATATTCATCTCATCGAGTACATTTTTGGTAATCAGTTTGTGCTCTTCGGGGCTTTTGTCGCTTTGGATGAGAATTTGTGATAGGCAATTATATATATCCGACTGCTGGACAGGTTTATTAAGATATGCTTTGATTCGAAGCTCTTTAGCATCTGGCATATCCAATTGATTACCCATCGAAGACATAATGACGATATCTATCGAATCGAATTTCTCTTCTTTTCGTATCATCCCTGTCAGCATCTTGCCGTCAATATTTGGCATTTGCATATCCAGAATCGCTATTCGGAATGGCTTTTTTGCCTTATGCGCCCTATGCATCCTATCGATTGCATTCTGAGCATTTTCCGAAACCTCATATTCGATCTGCCATGACTCCAAAATAGCTGCCATAATTTCGCGATTTGTTTCATTATCATCGACTACGAGAATTCGCACGCCGGTCAAGTCTATTTTTTCAGAAATTTCGATCTGCATTTTGGACTTTTCTAATTCGACAGTGAACCAAAAGACAGAGCCTTTTCCTTTTTCTGACTCGACTCCAATTTCGCCATTCATTATCTCGGCCAATTGCTTTGATATAGAAAGTCCCAGGCCGGAGCCGCCGTATTTTCTTGTTGTCGAGCTATCGGCCTGTGTGAAGCTCTCGAAAAGATTTGCTTGCTGGTCTTTGGATATGCCAATCCCTGTATCACGAACCGAGAACTTGAGCTTCACTTTATTATCACCTCTTTCACTGGAGTCTTCGAGCATCCTGCCATAGACTACTACTTCGCCTTCATCGGTAAATTTAAGTGCATTTCCAGTCAGGTTGGTCAATATCTGGCGCAGCCTCTCCGGGTCGCCTTTGAAATATGCAGGTATATCTGGCTCGAGTGTGCATATGAATTCAATATCCTTTTCCTGTGCACGGAATGCCATGCTATTTCCGAAATCGTAGAAAAGCTCTCTCAAATCAAAATCGACAGATTCAAGCTGCAGCTTGCCTGCCTCGATTTTCGAAAGGTCGAGAATATCATTAATCAATGATACCAGAAGCTCAGCGCTCGATTGTATAGTCTTCGCATACTTTTCCTGGATGGGATCGAGCTTTGCTTTTAGCATCAGAGAACTCATACCGATTACGCCATTCATAGGCGTTCTGATTTCATGGCTCATATTGGCCAGAAATATTGATTTTGCTTGATTGGCAGCTTTGGCTTCCTCAACTGCTTTCTTGAGTTTCTCCTGTTTTTCGATTCGCTCGGATATATCATCTGAAACGCCGATAAAACCAATCAAATTACCAGCATTATCGTTGATTGTCGATGTCGAGATATGCGCAGGGAAAACTCTACCGGAAGAATCTCGCAATTCTAATTCAAATTCTTTTGTGATTCCGCCTTCTTCTACTTTCATAAGCTTTTTGAAATCGAAACTATTAGGATCGGGCAAAACATGATTGAACAGATTTTCACCTTTCACTTCATCGAGCTTAACACCGTAGAGCTTTTCGCCATAGGGATTGATATACAGTATTTTGCCTTCTGTATCAGTAGCAGTAATAGCTTGTTCTGCCATTTCAAGTAATTTTGCCTGAAAATCTATTTGTTCTCGATTTTTATATTCTTGAGTAATATCGCGAACAATACATAGTACACTATTCTCCGAAGCTTTTACAATTCGCGCTTCGAAATATCTCTTCTTTTCTTCATTTAGTTCATATTCAAATCTTTGTAGTTGTCTGGTTTCAAAGGTTTTCTTGATATTTTCGATTGTTAGTTCTGCAATATGTTTTGGCAAAACTTCTTTAACATTTTTGCCGATAAATTTTTTCGGTGGTATTATAAGCAGGTTTTCATCATTAAACTGAATATCAAGGAAGTTGCCAGATTCATCCATAGTAAAGAAGAAATCCGGCATCGATTGTACTATTGCCTTATTTCTTGTTTCAGAGGCTTCTAATGCTTTTTGGTTTTTTCTTTGTTCGGTAATATCTTGCAAAGCTCCAATGAGCCTTACCAGTCTCCCATTTTCTTTTACAGGGCCGCCTCTTACTCTCACCCATCGAATATTTTCATTCACGATTATTCTGGCTTCTACATCAAAAGCAATGCCGTTTTTGCGAAGATTACCGAAAGTTTCAATAACAATTCTCTGGTCATCGGGGTGATGAACCTCTACAATATCCTGCATTGTAATTTCTTTTCCGATAGGAATCCCCATTATCACATATATGCCTTTTGTAAATTCTAGTTTCCCGGTTTCCATATCATATTCCCAACCGCCGGTCTGAGCAAGAATTTCGGTTTGATTCATAAGGTAATGGCTTCTTTTAAGGAGTTCCTCGCGCTTTTTTTCTTCGGTGATATCCCGGCCTATTCCCAGAAATAGCATATTATCATTATCATCGATTTCGAGAATACTGCCGGTTGCTTTATTCCAGTGAATTTTGCCATTTTTATGTATCACACGGTATTCAACGCCTTCCTTTACCTTTTCACCTGATAGGATCTTTTGCAGGAAATCAGCACATTTCGGTATATCTTCTTCGACAACGAAATCAACAAAGGCTTTTCCTTCCACTTCTGAAACATCATGGCCGATAATTTTAGGCCAATTGGGTGATATATAATGGAAGATTCCATTTTGATCGAGTGTAAAGACGATATCGTTTGCATTTTCTACAAGCTTTCGGAATTTTTCTTCGCTTTTTGCGAGCTTTTCCTGAGTCTCTCGCATATTTGTGATGTCCATAGCGAAAATCTGGATACCGGGCTTACCATCGATTTCCACCGGAATATAATATATAATATTTACTTGGCCATTTCTTATATCTTCATCGATGATGGTTCTATTCTCATTTATTGCTTTATAAGCCATTTTTCTGCGTTTTTTAGCAAGGCCATCGTTTAGCAGTTCCGCAATTTTTTTGCCAATTATCTCGTCTAATTCTTTTTCGAAGCTTTTGGCTAATGTTGGATTAGCATTTACAATTTTTTCTTCGCTATTTATTTCGAGTATTGAAATTGGCGCATGTTTTATTAATCTTTGGTATTTATCACGGCTTTCGGCAATAATTCTTTGATTTTTTTTTCTTTGTGATATATCACGAATATTGCCCAGGACATATCCATTTTTTTTATCTATTATTCGGCTTGAAATCTCTACATCGATAATTTTACCTGATTTGGATTTCAATATGGTTTCGAAGGGTTTATTATTATGTTTTTTAAGCCGAGATTCTAGGTTATTCAATGATGAATGGATTGTTTTATCTGCATTGATATCCAAGAGAGTCATTTCTAGTAATTTTTCTTTTTGATATCCGAGCATCTCCACGGCCATTTTATTGACATCGATGATATTGGCATGCATGTCATGGATGATTATGGCATCATTTGAATATTCAAAAGCAGCGAAATAGAGATTTTGAGTTTCTTTTTTGGTTTTGCTCATTTGACTTTTGTTAGCATTTTGTACATTTGCATAATATTAAATTCAATATACACACATTATGACATATCGAACAATAACAATATGATGTTAGAGATTTTTTTAATCAAGTTGTTTGTTTGATTGATGCTATTTTTTTACATTTCTTTTTGTTCAGGCATTTTTTGTGTGGGAAGCCTGTCTTACAAGCTATACGAATACCGAGAGTATTACAATTTATTAGTGCCTTTTTATTTGAAAAATTGTATAAATCATCAAATGTTTTACAGGGTCGAATCCGAGAGATGATCCGATGAGACATTTGCAAGAGTGATTGGTTTTCTTGTAGATAATTAAAATGCCGAAAAATTTATTGATTCCAAAGCAAAAGAAAACATAAAAATACATTTGCGCTTTTATATGAAATGCCTTGACTATCCGACATATCGATGTTTTTTTAATTATAAATAGTTTTGGAGTTTGTAATGAAAATCGATTACTATCATTCGATAACGAAAAATCTTATGCATCCAAAGCATCTCGAAGAGCTTTTTCGGGATAGCCCATTGGAATTTGCATCTGCTTTCGAGAAAGTCTATCGAGATAATCCGGGCAGCCAGATACTCGAAGTATGGAAAGCGCGGTTGGATTACAAAAGAAAACCAACCAGCTTTCGAAATGGAATCAATTCGACTCCGCTTATCTTAATCTTGATTTTTCTTTCGGGCATTTTTCTGCAACTTCCTATATCACTCGATACAGTAAGGGATGAATATCTTTTCATTGGAACTTTCGTTCCAGGGATTATGATATTTGCTACATCGGTTTATTTTATATCTCTTCGTAAATTCAACTGGAAAATTCTGCTTTTGTCTATTCTTTTGATAACCCTATCTGGAGTATATCTGAATCTGGGAATAAGGGCATATGGACATGAAAGCCAGGTTCCGTTTCTTGTGATTTTGCATATAGGATTCTTCATGTGGGCAATATTGGGACTTTCATATATCGGCAAAGATTTCAGATGCTCACTTGCTCGTGCAGAATTTCTCAGCATTACTGGCGAGATGATTATCTATGGCGCAATAATCAGCGCATGTTTCGGTATTTTCGGCGGTTTGTTTATGGTGCTTTTCAAAGAATTAAATATCGAAATCACCAAATTAGTATTCGAGCATATTTATCTCTTTGCGCCTACTGCAATAATTCTTGCCGCTGCAGCATTTGCTACTTCAAATTTCGGTATTAGAAAAATGGTTCCATATCTTGCCAAGATTTTTTCGCCGCTGGTTCTTATTTCTCTTTTGATTTTTCTTTTTGCAATGATATTATCCAGCGAGAATCCTTATGAAAATCGTGATTTTCTTCTGTTTTTTAATATCGTTCTTATAGCTGTTCTTGCGATTTTGTTTTTTGTCATTACAGAAAGACGCGGCAGAGGCTATAAAAATTTATTCGATTATATCAACCTAATACTGGCAATTGTTGCTGTTCTTATCGATCTAATCACTCTTTCTGCAATCATATATCGCCTTGCATTATATCAACTTACTCCGAATCGCCTGGCTGCAATCGGAGCTAATTTACTAATATTTATAAATCTTATTGGCATAATCATCAATTATTTCAAATTCATTCGCGGACGCGCACCTATAACCGACTCGATTCGTTGGCTTGGCAAATATTTGCCAGTCTATGCTGCATGGTTTGCGATTGTGGCATTTCTTTTCCCGCTTTTCTTCGGCCTTTATTGATTCTATCATTTATACTTGAAACATAATATTTTCCTTGTTATATTAAACATCTTGATATTTTTATTGAATAGAGGTTAATATGATGAATGATCAAATACAAAAAGAATCGACAGAACATGCACTCGACATATTAGGCTTTGGCCGTATTCGTGATGAAATAGAAAAACGCTGCCAGACCCCAAAGGCCAAAAATCGCGCACAGTCTCTAACTTTGCTCGATAATATCGATAGTGTGCGCTATTCGATGTCTTTTATTCAGGACATGCGCGAGATGATCGAAGGCAATCCCTATCCACTCGATGGGCTTTCCGATATCAATGACGAGATTGCACTCGCTAGAAAAGACGGCATCTTAGACCCGGAATCGCTTTGGAAAGTCATGCGCGTTGTTGCACTAACCGAAAGATTGCTTCGATTTTCTAAACATGGTGGAAGAGAGCTTCTCACATTGGCGCCATTTCTAAATGGCCTGATGCCTACTCCAGAGATTTCAGAACAAATCCAGCGTTTTCTCGATCCGCCGGGCGAGCTTAAAGAAAATGCATCGCCAATTCTGGTTCAGATAGGGCGGGACATTATCAAGGTGCACGATAGGATACAATCGCGCTTGGAGAAAATGCTCGCTTCGCAGAAATATCAGGGCATCTTCCAGGACGATATAATTACGATACGTAATGATAGATTCGTCCTGCCGGTGCGTGTCGAGGCTGGCGGCCGTTTCGAAGGCGTAGTTCACGACCGTTCTGGTTCAGGACAGACGCTTTTTATGGAGCCGCTTTCTGTGATTCCAGATAATAATGAACTAAAGAACCTTAAAATTGAGAAAAAGCGCGAAATGGCAAGAATCCTGACATCGCTTTCCAGGCTGGTGAAAGATAAAGGCGATATTTTGCGTGCAAATCTCAATCTGCTTTTTACGCTGGACTATTATTTTGCCGCTGCAAAAGTAGCCAGCCTTTTGGAATGCAATGTACCAGAGCTCGATACCGAAGATTTTGTGCTTCAGGAAGCATACAATCCGATATTGTTGATGGAGATCGAGCGCAAAAAGACTGTTCCCCTGAATTTCCGTATGAATGGCGAGATTCGCGGCTTTTTGGTTACCGGCCCGAATATGGGCGGAAAGACAGTCGCTCTCAAGACTGCCGGGCTTATAGCTGCTATGGCTTTGTCCGGGCTTCCTATTCCGGCCGAAAAGGGTACGAAGATACCGGTTTTCAAGTCTATATTTGCAGATATCGGCGATGAACAATCTATCGAATTCTCTTTATCCAGCTTCGCGGCACATGTCCGGCGATGGTCAGAAATTGCCGATGGCGCAGATAGTAATTCTTTGATACTATTAGACGAGCTCGGTGCTTCCACTGATCCTGTCGAAGGTGTTCCACTTGTTACTTCGCTTATTGAATTTGCACTTCAGAAGAAATCGCGGCTTTTTGTTACAACGCATCTTTCCGAGCTTCTTCCTTTTGCCGAAGAGCGAGAGGACATTGAAAATTGCTCGATGGCTTTCGATCAGGATGAGCTGAAATCGACATTTCGATTCAGGCAGGGTATTCCAGAAAGAAGCTTTGCAATTCCGGTCGCCGAAAGGCTGGGCCTGAAAAAGAGCATTATCGATAGAAGCCGCGAGCTAGCTTCGGGAGAATCACTGAAATTGGATACATTGCTAGCTAATATATCAGACACACTCAAATCTGTCGAAGACAAAGAAGAAAAACTCACGCAGAAACTCGATGAAACAAAAGTCGAATACAAAAATTACAGCGACCTTGTCGATAAACAAAAACGGCTAACACGGGAACTTAGCGAAAAAAAGGTGGAGCTGGAGCGCGAGCATCAAGCAAGAATAGAGACCGAGCTTATGAAAATGCGCGAAGAACTCAATGAAGCCATCGAAGATATCCTTAGCCAGGAACCGGATTTTCCACAAATAGATAGTAAGCCCAGCGGGAAAATCGAAAAACGCAATATCATGCGCGAGGACAAAAGAGTTAAAAAGCTGAAAGAGATGCGCAAAGAAGCCGGCTCTAGAGCCAGAGATATCCGCAAGAAACTGGTGATGAAAAAAGGCAGGCCAATCGATATCGACAAAAATGAGAGAGTATATATCAAAAGATTGCAGAAAGAAGGAATCACCACAACCTCGACAGATGAGAATGGCTATATCAAAGTAGCCGTTGGTGCTATGAAGCTCCGGCTTCATTCTTCCAGCCTCGAATTATTAGACAGCAAGCCAGAAAATAGAGAGCCAGAGAGGCAGTATATTGCCTATAAAGAGCCAGAAGTTGAGACTAAGATGGATGTCCGCGGCTATGTATTCTCGCAGGCCTGGGACAAACTGGACAGATGGATCGGGGATGCCCATCGCGCCGGCCATGAAAGATTGCTGGTTATCCATGGGAAAGGAACAGGCGTGCTTGGAAGAAAAATCCATGCTCAACTCAGCACAGACAAAAAGCGTGTCAAATCATTCAAATATGCCGAAGTCGCAGAAGGTGGCATGGGAGCTACAGTTATAAAGCTGAAGCAATAAGAGAGCGCAGAAAAAAGAATGCCCGAAAAATCTATAAAAATAGAAAAGCTAATTAAATGGCTTCCATTGGGTGCCATTTTACTGGGCTTTTTCGGTATATACATTCAGGCGGCAATATTTAGAGAGCTTTCGGTCTTTTTAGGAAGCAATGAGCTGCTTATTGCTATTTTTCTGCTTCTCTGGCTTTTGGCTGCTGGCATGGGTAGTATAATTTTTCGCAATAAGCGTTTTTGGTTGAATCTTCTTGTTTTTACTGCGTTTTCGGCTATATCTATACCGCTTTTTCGATTGATAGCTATTTCTATTTTGCCCGATGCCGGCATGATCTATGATGGTAGTTCGGTTTTTATCGTTTCTATGGTGGGGATTCTGCCGATTGCATTTTTCGATGGTGCCGCATTTGCGTCATTATCCAAGCTATCGCATGAGCCGAGAAAAATATATGCTCTGGAAGGCTTTGGCGCATTTTTGGGCGGTATTGTTTCGCTTTTTGCAATCGGGAGATTCGATATTGCTCTCTCAGCAGTTATTTTTGGGATACTAATCTTTGCTTTATTGACTATCCCTTATCGTAAATGGATGCTTCTATTTCTATTTATACTTATTTTGGCGGGAATATCATTGCCTATTTATGAAAATCGTCTCTTTTCAAATCACTTTAATGATTCTGAGATTATTGAAATTCGTGATGCGAGAAGTGGACGAGTCTTTATAACATCCATCGATGATGAGAAATATTTCTATATCAATAGCAATCTCAAAGGGACAAGCAGCGACAGCCTGGATGCTGCGATGTGGCTTCATAGCTTTATGATGGCAAATAATAATATAGAAAGCGCTTTGTTATTCGGAGGAGCACTTTCGGGTATAAATAAGCAAATGAATCTTTACGATATCTCAAATCTAATATATTATGAGCCTGATCCGGAAATAATCAAAATGCTTGAAAAGTATTTTCCTGCGAGGCTCGAAGGTGTATCATACCGAAGCGGCAATATTCGCAAAGCGTTAAAGGATAGGAGTTTTGATGCTATTTTATATGCTCCTTCAATGCCGGATGATCTATCATCGAATTCTTTTTATAGCTATGAGACTTTCGATTATATTGCAAATTCTCTTTCTGATGATGGAAAGCTTTGCATATTCCTATCGACTGGCCAGAATTACCTTACAGGCCGGGAGCTACAGCTAAGTGGATCACTCTGGCATACAATAGATAGCGTATTTGCATATTCGGAAGCATTCTTTTTGGATGGAAATACAATGATAGTCGGCTATTCAGAAGAACCCAAAGAACCTTATCGAGATAGAATCGATATCACGAATGTTCCAGAAGGACTCTATTTTTCTCCTTCGGCGATAACAATGCAATTTAATAGCCTCAGGCAGGATAATTTCCGCGATCAGATTGGTGATATGGCTAACTATCCGATCAACCATGATCTAAAGCCGGTCGCATACTATTTTGGTTTTACACAGTTTGCATCTCTGAGTGGTTTTGCGATCCCGGATTTTTTGAGAGAAAAGAAAAGATGGCCTGTTTTCTTGGGAATATTGATTTTAATAGTATTGTCTTTGATAGATAGATTTTTCTTCAGGAGAAAAGCTTTTCCGATTCGAGCGGCTTTTTTCGGTGGTATTTTCGGGCTTGGAGTACAGATAATATGGCTCCTTATGTTTCAAATTGCGCTCGGCAATATCTTCTGGGCATTTGGATTGCTTTCCGGGATTTTTCTTATGGGAGCTTCGGCCGCTGCATGGATAGGAGCAAAGAAGCTCAGGACAGGAACGATATTTTCGGCAATGATAATCATAATCATTTTGGGCTTTGTATCATTAAATTTTGCTAATAAGGCGTTCTATGCGCCTATTTCGATTCTTTTAATATTATCCAGTGGGCTTTTGGTAGGATTTTTGTATAGCGATTTATTAACGAGAAGAATTTTCAGCTACTCGCCCGGACTTCTGTATGCATCGGATTTATTTGGTGCATGTATTTCTGCATTTCTACCGACACTGATACTTACACCAATTTTCGGTATTGGCATAACCTTGATGATCATAGCAGTTATGTTAATAACAATATTTATATAAAATTTTTGATAATGCTCGATCGTTTGGATGAAGAAATTATTTGACCAGGTTTTTACTTCTAAGATAATGCCTGAGTGCTGTGGCTTTTTCTTCATCCTCTTTTATTGCATAGTAAAGGGAATGATGTGCGAGCTTTTTCTTTTTGATATCAACTTTTTCTTCTTTTTTATTAGTATCAAAAACATTGGAACCACTTAATTCTTTATCGGTTTCTGCTATGCTTCGCAAAAATTCCCGAATGGATTCTGCACGCTCATATTCATTAGCCATGGCATGATAAAGAGACTTTATCGCCAGTATTTTTCGATATTTACTATCGAGTGTTTCTTCATTTTTCATTTTTCACCAATAATTCTTCTCTTTTGAACTAACTCTTCTGTTTTTTCTCTTCTATCCCTTGTAGATAATAATTATCAGTACAGAGGATTAACTCTTTCGCTACATCTATTATAACTATATAAACAGAAATTTCAAGTAATATTAAGAAAAATTTCTCTTTGAAGTAGTTAAATTATCATATAATAGCTGGAAGGTAAACAGAGAATTCTGTACCTTCGCCTTCATGGCTTTCAACTTTGATTTCGCCATTATGTCCTTTTATTATAGACCATACAATTGCAAGCTCCAGGCCTGTGCCATCATGATTTAGGGCATTGCTTGTAAAGAAAGGCTCGAATATTTTTTCTGTGTTTTCCTTTTTGATACCGCCGCTTGTATCTCGAATATTTATAACCACATATTCGCCCGGGTCGATCTGCCATGATAGGCTAAGTTGATTTTCGAATTTTCGATATAATGTAGAAAGATAGACATCGCCACCAAAGGGCATCGAATCAGCAGCAAATTTGACGAGATTTCTTATACATTTGAAAAGATGAGATTCGGAAACTTCGATTTTCGGAATATTCTTTCCCGGCCTAATCTTAAAATTGATATTTTTATGCTCATTTTTAATATTTGCGAATTCGACGGAATGTGAGAAATCATAAATAAGATCATTTGTTCGGATCGTCTTTTTTTCTGGCTTCTCCTGTTCGGACAATGCCAGAAGGTCCTGAATCATCCTTCGCGCTTTGGCCGAAGAGTCTTTGATTTTCTCGACATATTTTCTAAGCGAGCTGTCTTCGTTAAGTTTAAGCAGAATCAGGTCTGGATATGATATCATTCCGAATAGAATATCATTAAGATTTTGTGCGACTCCACCTGCGAGCCTAACAAGCGACTCCATTTTTTCGACCTGCTTGAACTTCTCCTGGATGCGTTTTTTCTCTGTCAGGTCTATTTGTGTGCCGATTGCGCGGAGTGGGTCACCATTCTCATCTCGTTCTACGGCTCTGCCCTGTGAGAGTATCCATCGCCATTCGCCGCTTGCTGTAAGCATTCTATATTCGGTTTGATACTTTTCTGTTTCGCCTCTTAGATGGGCTTCGAGAGTTTCGATAACTCGCTCTTTATCATCGGGATGAAGAAGTTTTTCCCATGTATGATAGTGATTCGGTAATTCTTCCGGTTCATATCCCAGCATTTGGCACCAGATATCGCTTAGATATGCTTCGCCAGTATCGATATTCCAATCCCATAGGCCTTCATTGGCTCCTTCGAGTGCAAGTTGCAATCTTTGCCTCGATGTTCTTAGCTTTTCTGCCTGAGCTATCTGTTCTGTAATATCGACAACTATTCCGCGTATCCCGACATATTCACCATTGCGATTTATTGGGCTGGAAGAAATCATCACCGGAATAAGGCACCCATCACTATGTTTGATATGATACTGTTGAGGGCCAACAGTAGTACCTGAAAGAATCTTCTTTATCCGTTTTTTCAAAAGATCGTGTTCTTTATCATAAATGACTTCGGTTACATGAAGGCCATTGCGAAACTTTTCATAGCTGACTCCTGTAAGGTCGAAACCCTTTTCATTAAGAAAGCTAAAATAGCCGTCTTTATCCAATTCAAAAATTGTCTGTGGTAGAAGTTCTGTCAGTTCTCGATAGTTTTTCTCGCTTTCGCGATATTTCTCTTCAACTTTCTTCCTAATAGATATATCGATAAAAATGCCTATCAGGCCTTTTGTATTGCCATTTTTATATATAGGTGTGGAATAAATAAGTACAGGATATTCTGTTCCATCTTTCTTTTTTGCGATGTATTCATTATCTTCGATAACCTCGCCCCTTAGAGCCTTATGGAAATTATTATGGACTCTTTCCTTTTCAGATTCTGCGAGAAAATCGTAGAAATTCAGATTCATTATTTCGTCTTTATTATAACCGGTCTTATCGATGGCGGTTTTGTTTACAAATATTAGATTCCCATGTGTATCCATTTCGAATACAATCTGCGGAAGAAGGTTTACAAGTTCCTGGAATCGCTGTTCTGAATCATGCATTTTCTCGACAGCGAGCTTTCTTTCGGATATATCACGTATCATGCCTTCCATGCCAACAAAATTATTGATATTGTCATAGATTGCCTGAGCGTTAACTTCGGCGAATACCTCATTACCATCTTTGGTTTTTAATATAACTTCAGAGTTTACTAATCTATTTTTTTCCTTGACAAGCTCGATTAGATCTTTGTGCGTAAATTCATTGTAGAAGAAATCCTTGGTGATATTTTTACCCAGCATCTCGAATGTCGTTTCATAATTGAACAATCTAGTTCCAGAAGGGCTAACTAAAGTAAGATTGCCATTTTTGTCTGTACGGAAATAAACATCGATAATATGCTCGAACATACTACGATATTTTCCTTCTGCTTCTCGCAAAGCTTCTTCTGATAGATGTCTTTCAGTTACATCTCTCAATATTGCTATGAATTCGATAACTTTACCATCTCGTATTTTGATATCCGACATCTCTTCGATATAAACATAGCTGCCCTGTTTTTCGCGGAAACGGAATGTGGTTGGAAAAGTGATCTTATTCTTTATAGTATTTTGAAAATCGGCGAGCACTGACTGGATATCATCAGGATGGATAAATTCGGTGAAATCATGTCCGATCAGTTCATCTGCTTTATAACCATATTGTTCTATTTGTGGGCTTATATATTTTATTTTGCCATCTGGAGAATATCGACAAAAGACATCAAAGACATTTTCAACGATCTCTTTATAGTTTTTATTATTATCTATGGAATTTTCGGAATGCTGTTTGGGCAGAAAATTCTCATCAGCATAATCTGCTATCGATTCTGCTTTATCTTTCGGAATACCAAGATTTTTTAGATATTCTAAGAAATCATTCATTATAAAAAAATATATAGCTATACCTAACTATAAACCCTACTTTTTTTGATTGTAAAAATTATGAAAGCCATAATACTTCTCTCCTGCTGCTATGTTAAAGATAACAGCTTCGCTTTTAGAATGCAATTAAAAATTTTATTGTTAAAATTCTAAATTTGTACTATCGATTTTTTGTTATATCATCTCTTGCCTGAGAATAGAGAGAAGAAACAATATAATCAATTTCTTCCTGTTTGGCCTTTATCATATTTTGCAAGCCATCTATTTCATCTTTGAAATAATCGAAAAGGTCGATAAGTTCGATTGTTTCGGAATTCTAGTGCGAACTTCCTGTTTTTCGAGTTCGGCAAGGATGTCTTTTACTCGGTGACGATAGAATTCTTGAAAGGTCTTAGTAAGTTTTTTGGGATTATAAAACTTATCTATGAATGCAACGAATTGCTGAATTTTGTCTGACAATTCTTGATTGAGTTTTAATAGGTCTTCTTTCTTAAGGCCATATATAAATGCACATACATAACACATAATATATTTAAAGCAAAAGGCTTTACTGATGTTTTAGCCTGAGAAGTATGACAATGCGGAACATCGCATTGTCTGAAGCATTTTCTAATTTGCTTTTCAATTTGGACTTATCGATGTAAATATTGCCAGGCCTTATACGTAATGAAATATCCTGACACTCGTTTTTATTGTTTAGCATATTCTCCTTTATTTAAGAGAATATAAATACCAAACATCTCACCTGATAAAATATTCTACTACTCTTGTCCAATATACTTAATTACTCAGTCATGTCAAGTAAATAAAAATTATTGATGAATTGAAGTGTAACCCATATATTTGATACTGGATAATCCTAATTCGAAGAAAGGAAAACAGATGATAAAACATGTAGTATTGTTCAATATGAAAGAAACCAAAGCAAAATCTCGTCAGGAAAATGCCGAAGAACTAAAAAGCCTTCTCGAGAAACTTCCAGGACTAATCGAAGAGATAAAAGAATATGAGGTGGGAATGAATATTAATACTAATAGCGACCTTGCCATGGATTTGATATTAATTTCAAGTTTTTCTGACGAGCAGGCATTGCAAAACTACCGCATTCACCCTGAGCATAAAAAGATCCTGAGCTTTATCAAAGAAAACTGCGAAGAGCTTCGTGTTATCGATTATTATATCTAGTTTTTAAAAGATTTAGAACAATTTATCACATACTTATCAATAGTTTATCAAAGACTTATCAAAAAGTTATCAACAATTTGATAGGTATTTGTGTTTTGGGCTTGCCTTTTCAAGTTTTTGCATTTGATTATCTGCTAAGATAAATGCGAGGTTTGATGGGCGAATATACCGGTGAAATTGCTGCTTTATCCACATCGATATTGTGGAGCCTGACATCGACTTTCTTCACAATCGCAGCCGTGAAAGTCGGAGCGGTTGTGCTAAATAGGATGCGGCTTATAATCGCATTGGTATTTCTCTCTATTATGCATCTTATTCTTCAGGGAGCGATATTTCCTATTCAGGCAAGTAGCTATCAGCTTTGGATTCTCGCCATTTCAGGTATTGTGGGAATGGCGATAGGTGATGCTTCATTGTATCAATCTTTTATCATGATCGGAACACATCTTGGTATGCTTCTGATGTCTTTTGTTCCAATTATTTCTACAATCATAGCATGGATATTCCTGAAAGAGAATCTATCACCGATTAAAATTATCGCCATTTTGATAACAGTTTCAGGTATCGCTATGGTTGTTTGGGGCAAAAGAAGGCATAGCCTACATATTCCTATTAAAAAGTATATCTTCGGTATTTTATTCGGCATAGGCGCCGCACTTGGCCAGGCTTCTGGGCTTGCGCTTTCTAAAATTGGTATAGTCGGGAAAAGTGGCAATATTCATCTTTCCGGAATCTCGGCTACTATTATTCGAGTGCTTTCTGCAAGCATTACAATATGGCTTTTCACTATTTTGGCCGGTAGATTCGAGCATACCAAAGATAAGCTCAAAGAAAATCCCAAATCGCTATGGGCGATTATTGCCGGCTCTTTTGTCGGGCCGTTTCTGGGCATGTGGTGCTCGATGATCGCTGTGAAATATGCATATATCGGTATAGCATCGACACTTATGGCTCTGCCGCCCGTGTTTTTATTACCGATTTCACATTATGTATTCAAAGAAAAAATTACAATAGTATCAATAGTTGGCACTTTGATAGCTATTTGCGGTGCCGCTATGATCTTTTTGCTATAAAATATGTTTGACTTTTCTAAGATTTTCATATTCTTTGTCTCAAAGGAGAACTATGCTGGATAAAATATTACAATTAGATGCTGAGCTATTTCTTGCCATAAACCATGGCTGGGTTTGTAAATTCTTAGATTTTCTGATGCCGATTCTCACCGATAAAAGCGGTGCTTTAATTTTGATTGCGATCCTTGTGCTTTTCGCCATTTTCGGTGGTAAAAAGGGGCGTATTATGGCGATTTTTGCGCTTGTGGCTGTTGGTTTTGCCGATCTCATTTCGGCACAGTTTATGAAGCCATTTTTTGGAAGAATCAGGCCATGCCATGACCTTCCAGCAAGGATGCTCGCCAATTGCTCCAGCAGCAATTCATTTCCATCTTCACATGCTTCGAATATTTTCGCCTTTGCCATTTCGGTAGGTTATAGCTATCGATGGGCATTGATCGGGCTTTTGCCATTGGCTTTTGGAGTTGCATTATCAAGAGTTTATGTAGGAGTACATTACCCAATAGATATAACAGTTGGAGCACTTCTCGGCACATTCCTGGGGCTATTTTTCGGGTATATTGCCAAATTGATATATGGGCCTAAAAAGGTGAAAATCGATAAAGATAACAACTAATCTTTTGGATTAGCGAACCAGCGTAATACTTCCCTCGCAAACCACTTCGCCATCTACGAGAATCATATAAAGATACTGCCCGGGCTTTTGCATCTGTTTTCCTGTCGATAATCCATCCCAGGTGCGGCTTAAGTCGTATTCATTTATCGATGCTGGCACTGTCTTTCGGCAAATCTCAAAGCCTCTGAGATTATAGATAACGATTTCAGCATCGTCCAAATCCTGGCCCGGGTATTCGAAATATATCCGGTCATTGTATGCATCGCTATTGGGCGTAAATGGATTGGGTACAGCAAGGCATGATCTGTCATGTTCCTGTCTGAAATACCAGGCCGAATCGCTGCAATTGGGTGTACAAATATCTGGCGCATCGCAAAGACGCATCGTGCGAACCCAAACCGTATCACCGCTTATCAGCCTTAAACCCGATTCGGATAGGTCGATAAAGAAGCTGCCGGAGCTTCCATCGCCAGAGCTTTCGAATCTCATTGCAGGATGTGATATAGTGAAAACCGAGTCCAAAACAGATATGATTGTCGAATCAGCAAGTATCGGCGTTGTATCGTCTTCTACTTCAATCTCAATCTCTGGCTGTTGATGGCGAACTATCTGATCGACCGCTGGATATGCCATGAAAGCACCTGGAGGCATAAGATCGACAATAAAGCTATAAACAAGAGGTGAAGAAAGAGGATTATCCAGGCTGTCCTGAGCATTAACAAGGTCAACTTCGACAATTTGCCCATGAGTAAACATGGTAGAAGGCTCGAAAATTAGGGTGTCGCCGCTATACGAAAGCTCAGGAGCAAAAATATCATATTCACTGCCAGCTACTGATAAAATAATACTATTCCAATTAATGCCATCAACATCTTCAATTATAATTCTAATCTCCTGATCATCGCAACTCGTATGCTCATCGCGATATGGCAGAATTTCATACGCTTCTGGGCCGCCGCTTGCAATCGAGAAAACCCAGCATGTATCACCAAGGTTCGGCGAGCAAAGATCCGGCGTATCGAAAGAATGGATGCAAACCTCGATATTATTTCCGCCAGAAAAATGAAGCCCGGCAAGTTCAGAATCAAAAATAAAACTATCACCGCTGAATGTAAATAATGAAGATGTCGAATCCATTCGGATTTCTATCGTATCTTCGAAAATTATCGCAAAAGAATCCGGCAGTACAGAGCTAATCGAATCATCGATAGTACATGAAATCATAGGATGTGTAGTTGATACTATTTCGCCGGGAGCTGGCATGAGATTTTCATAAATAGGGCCTTCCAGATCGATGAGGATATCGAAGCAATGTGGCAAATCAGTCGGTTCATTTTCCCATATATCATAAACGGATTCGATACAGATTTCATTAAGGCCGTGTTGCCATGCGAAATCTGGCGTAAAATATAGTGTGTCGTCCATAAAGCTCATCTGCGATGGATATGAATAGCTATTTCCGCCGGCAGAGACATCGATCGACATGGTATCGATCTCGATATTGTCAGTAAGGCTAATCGCGACAGTCTGGTCATCGCAACTGGATATTATGGTATCATCCGGGAAGTGATGGCCTATTTCTGGCCTGATTGAATCACCGGTTATGAATGTCCAGCAAATCAAAGAATCATTGGATGTGCAAAGATAAATATCATCGTAAGCACTAATACAAACTTCGACAGAATCTCCCGGCCTAAGTGGCAATCCGATATCTTCCAAATCGACTCTGGCATAAGTGCCATCCCAATCGACTCTCGAATCCGAAAGGTAGAAATTGAAATAATTGATTTTGACATTAGTTTGCTCGACATCGACGTCATGCCAAGTATCTACTATTCTGCAACTTACAGTCGGAGTGAAGTTGTAAATGGTGTCGCCTGCCGCAGGAGAAAACTCAGACACAATAGGTGCCGTGAGATCGGTAATAAAGCTCCAGCAAGTATCCTCTACACGAGTATTTCCAACAATATCTTCGACATGAGTTAGGCAAAATTCATGCATCTCGCCATCCAGCCACGCACCAGAAGGGTCATAGGTTAGTTCTCCACCTGCAAAGCTAACTCCCGGATATCCATATTCATATGGAACATCGTCTATAGTGAATTCGATAGACGGGGCATAAACGCCTTCTTCGTCTTCGAGTAGTATCGTAGCTGTTTCATTCATGCAGAGTTGTGTAGGCTCTGGAGGTTCGCATTCTGAGTAGTATAAGCTATCATATTCGAGATAGAAGCTATCGATTGCAGCATCGATTGTCTCGTGGCTCCCCTGATTTTGCACATGCATGGCCAGCCATGTTTTCTCCATGTGCATCTCGACAGAATCGATAATTGTCCAGCCACCCCAGAAAGATTCATAGTAATAGAAATGCCACCAATCACCGCTGTGCACCATTCTGAGATAGCCTTCTCTCTCTGACGTTGTCCGTGAATCGAGGATTGTCCATACAGTATCGGCAGCTGTTGTGTCTATACTTTCGGCGCGATATGTGAATCTTCCATGATGCGCCGCCCAGCTAACTGACAGCCTTTGCCGAACGCAGTCATTATTTGCCATTAGCATAAGAGGCGTGATATCGCCATCGCCAATATCGACTATATCGAATTTGATATATGCTTCGAAATCACCAATTATACACATCTTCATTCTTTTGGTAACGCTGCAAACACGAAGTCCTCCGCAACCGCCGGCATTGACAC
The DNA here is from genome assembly GCA_046542255.1 of Candidatus Zixiibacteriota bacterium. Classification (GTDB taxonomy): domain Bacteria; phylum UBP14; class UBA6098; order JBKHBT01; family JBKHBT01; genus JBKHBT01. Next base: position 26,400 of record JBKHBT010000005.1, read on the forward strand.
GCATTCGGCATACGCCGCCAAATTCTGCGATATTTGTTCCTGGTGAAGATTGAATCGACCAGAAAGATGAATCTATTATTCCATCGTCAAAATCATCTATAAAAACATCACCAAAAACAAAGCTTACAAAAACAGTAAATACCAAAATCAAATATTTATTTCTCATATATTTCCCCCTTTATTATTCTTTAATAATACAAATTAAATAGTTTATTAACAAGCATTTTCTATTTTTGTAAATGCTTTAAATCAAAATATTCCCTAAAGTATCAGAAATTTAAAGGTTTTTTGAAATTACTTGATATAAGTAATTTTATGATACCTTTTCTGGCTATTATTATCAACCTCGATGATGTAAATTCCCGATTCAGCGCAATTTTCTAATTTCCAGGTAAAAGAGCCAGTATCATTTCTTTGATGAACCAGTTTGCCCGATGTATCGAAAATCCTGATATCGCTATTCGCGGGAATAGAGATAAAAGTTGAGCCATTGAAAGGATTCGGGAAGCTTGCAATTTCTAAATTCTCTGGTATTGGATTCCCCTCTGTTATCGCTTCCGGGTCGCGAATTCTAAAAGGAGAGTCATTCATATCATAGATATGGTCATTAGCGCAGGATGTGATCTTTATAAATGAATTCGGCCTGTCTCCGCTATATACGGGTAATTCCCATCTTACGTAATTTGCGGTTAAGGAGTCTGCTATAAGGTTCCATGGCCCTTCTCGGCCGGTTGTTGAGAACTCGACTCTTACCATATCGATATATGGCTCACCGCCCTTGGTGAAATAGATAGAAACGCTCTCGCCACCGATTAATCTTTCGCCGCCAGTTGGATGAATCGTTTGGATAAAAGGACGCTCCGGCCCGGGCATTCTTTGGTAATAAAGATGATAATTGCTATCCCAAACCGAATCAGCAGCACTAATCTCGGCATAATAAAGCCCATCTTCAGGAGGCTCGAACTGAATCTTGAAATTCCAAAGAGCCGCTCCAGTATCCGATACTGCTATCGATTCGCCATCTTCATTAAAAATTTCTACTCGAGTGTCGCGAGGCCCGCGAGTATAGAGCATATAAAGAGAATCGTAATCCGCATAAAATTTGTACATGTCGGTATCTGAAGATGATTCGATGCTGTTTAGGTATTCCTGTGATACATTGCTAAAATGAAGCAAAACCGCACCTGAAACAGTCGATGGCACATCCATTTTGGCAGGAGCAGTAATATTCAGGACGGTCCTTGTGATCCATCGATAGCCTTCGGGAAGTGATCCACCTGTGAGATTATACCATCCATTTTCATAGCCACCCCATCCCATATTAAGATGGAAAAATCCATCTTCTCGCCAGCCATCATTCACAATAGAGTGGCCGCCCTCTTCCATACTCATCATAGACATCTGAATAGGTTTGCCCTTCATGAGCGAAATAGCCATTCTATCCATGAATCGCGATGTCATAGGTGATGCGTCATAGGAGCCATAGAATCCCAGCCGGTCATTGTATGTATCACCGGAGATGTCTGCTGCTGTGGCGCTGGAAGAATAGGATGCCCTGTTTAAAATGCCTATAGCCAACATGACTCTTGCGACCATGTCCATAGTTGGCACAGTGGCATTTGCCCTATTCCATATTATTTCGTCCAGGCTGGCTTCGGGGCCATCGAGATATATTCCCGGCGATGTCCTGCGTGATGTATAGCTATCATAATGGGTTAGGATAATCTCTTCGGGATGTTGCCAGTATTCGAGTATCATAGCGCAGGCCGTTTGCGTACAGCCAGTAATGCATCTTTCGCCGGTTTCAGGGTCGATTGGACAATGAGCATTATAAGGCTCGCCCTGGCTCCAATTAGTCTGTATCCAGGGGCCGAATTCCAGATAATCATCCAGCTCAGAAAGCAAATCGGCATCATTTGATAGATAACGGTTCCAGAGCTGGCGGTTTTCCGAGAGAAGTTCTTTGGGATATTTATCCACAAGGCCGTATTTATGATAAAAGTCGGTCTTTATGATACTCTGCATTATATTCTGATCAGAAAATGGACGGTAAACACTTTTTTTAGAAAAGGCAATAATTGGATGGAATCTATTGTCCGGCGCTATTGCGATATAGCCAGAAGGCGATAGATGAAAAATCCATGCAGCAGGCCTGCCATCATCCAAAATCAGCTTGAAGCCATTGCCTTTTATGGAATAATTGTATTTATCAAAGCTTTTGATATGGAATTTGGCCACTTTTTCAGCACTGTCGTAATCGATATATTCAGCAAAGGCAAAACTTGCCAGTATCAAGATTGCTATTAGTAAATATTTTTTCATATCCCCGTCCTTATAGGTTTATTGTCGATTTACGTTTCATATAAACATAGCTCTCTATTTACAATATATGAAAATTCCATAAAAAAAGAAAGAATCCATTTATTTTTTCGAAATTGTTTAATTTCTTTGAAGCACTAGAAAATTTGCTACAGCTTACATCGGTTTATGATTGGGTGTAATAAAGAAATTCCAATGATTGTCGATTCTTTTTCGCATCATGGTTTGCTGGAATTTATGCGCCATTTTGAATGCCCTATCGGGCGGCAGGCCTTCTGCCAAAAATGATGCCATCGCAGTCGAGAAAACGCAGCCGGTGCCGTGGAAATCGCCGGGAAGCCTTCTGCTTCTAAGCTGCACAAAATGGCCGAGATAATACAATACATCGACAGGGTCGCCATCTAAATGGCCGCCTTTTATAATGACTGCGGGGATATCAAATTCTTTTGAAATATATTCTGCAGTTTTTTGCATATCCTTTGGCGTAACGATAATCTTCCCGGATATCTTCTCGGCCTCGGATATATTTGGAGTTATTGCGAATATCTTCGGGAATAGCCTCTCTTTCATTGTCTTATAGGCTTTGGGAGTTGTCAATTCAAAATCTGTCGATGAGCGAATCAGTGGGTCTAAGACAATATTGGGAAGGCCGTATTTTATCAAAGTATCGACCAGGGCATCCACCATGCGAAACTGGCCGATCATACCGATTTTTACAGCATCGATAGTATGCTCTTCGACAATGGCGCTAATCTGGTCTTTGACAACTTCAGGTGAATTATGATAGTTCTTATAGAAATGTTCGGCATTTTGTACGGTATTATTTGTTATCACGCCTACTGGACGTAGACCGATTCTGGATGCAACCTGCAAATCCGTAATAAAACCAGCACCAGCCGAAGGGTCGAGGCCGGATATGATCAGGATATTTTTCAAGTATCGCTCTCTGTTTCTTTAAGGACGAGCCTTGTAACCGTCTCGACATGATAAGTATGCGGAAACATATCGACTGCACGAACCTTTTCAAGGCGATACATATCAGATATATAATTAATATCACGCGATAAGCTAACAGGATTGCATGAAACATATACAATCTCTGGCGGGGCTTCGCGCATTATGGCACGCAAAGCCTTCTTGCCGATACCACTTCTCGGTGGATCGAAAACAAGCACATCAGGATTGGAGATTTCTCTGAGCTGGTGAAGGCCTTTACGAAGCGTATTAGCAATATACATGACATCCTTAATGCCATTTCTTTTGGCATTTGCCATAGCATCTTCGACAGCCTCTTCTACAATCTCGATTCCATAGATTAGCTCGAATTTATGAGCCAGTGGAAGCGATAATGTCCCGATACCCGAGAAAAGGTCCCAAAGTGTTTTACCGGGATTGGTAAAACGGTCAACCTGCTTCACAAGAAGCGGTGTCGCATAAATATTTGTCTGGAAAAAACTCACCGGTGATACACGAAATGTAACATCACCAGCATCCTGCTCGAGATAATCTATGCCATAGAGAGTTTCCATATCCCCGGTTGCAGTTCCGCCTGAGCCTTCATTGATAAATACTCCGGCGCCTTTCATTGTAGAAAATTTCGCAGACAGATTCTGAAAAATCGGCTCGAATATCATTTTGGAATCTCGATCGTTTATAGTGATATAGGCAAGAAATTCATCTTTTGTATTGAAGCGGAGAGTCAAATAGCGAAGGTCGCCTGATTTGGTATGGGCATCATAGGCCGTTAATCCGGTTTGGGCGATCTCTTCGAGAAGGCCGCGCATAAAATCATTGGAAAGTTCAGGTAAAAGCAAGCAATCATCAGCTTTTATGACACTGGCAAAGTCGCCGGGCTTTCTAAGGCCGAGAATAACATTGCCTTTATCACCTGTTCCGAATGCAAATTCCATTTTGTTTCGATGGCGGAATTTTCTTGGCGAAGGTACGATTGTTTCAAAATCGACAGTGGATAGGTCGATTTCGCCGATTCTTTCAAGAGCATCTTTGATAAGCTCCTCTTTGAAATCCAACCTTGTTTGATATTCAATATCCAGGAAACGGCAGCCGCCACATATTCCAAAGTGAGGGCATTCCGGTTCTTTTCTTTTGGGATGTTTTTCGCCGATTATCTCGAGTGTTTTGGCTTCCAGATAGCTTTTCTTCTTTTTATAGACTTCGACTTTTGCTTTTTCGCCAGGATATGCGCCATTTACAAAAACAATAATCCCATCCTCGCTTCTTCCCAATCCAAGGCCTTCCGGAACCATCTTCTCTACTTTAACCTCTAAAATATCGCCTTTTCTTATAGTTTTGCCCATAGACTCCCTAATTTATTTAATAAAATTGGCTACTTCATTGTTTTGATAAAATCTATTTGCTCTTTTTTTCCCAGGCTGCCACTGTTCTGATTGTTTCATAATATGCATCGATGGAACCGCCGGCATCTGCCCAAAAGCCCGAAAGAACTGAATATTTTAGATTGCCTTCTTTGAGATAGGCATTATTAACATCGGTGATTTCCATTTCGCCTCGGTCAGATGGCTTCAAGGACTTGATCTTGTCGAAGACGGTATTGTCATAGAGGTATATGCCTACAACAGCATAATTGCTTGGCGGTATCTTCGGTTTTTCAATAATTTCAACGACCTCATCATCCTTGAATTTTGCGACTCCATAGTCAGTAGGATCTTCGACCTCTTTCAATAATATGCGGCCGCCAGAGTCCTGCTTTTCAAAATCTTGAACAGCCTTTTTCAGATTGGTCTCGACAATATTATCACCGAGATAAACCACCACTTTATCATCATCGACAAAATGTTCGCAAAGCCCAAGAGCTTCGGCAATTCCGCCTTCGCCACTCTGATATGTATAGTTTATATGCTTCAGGCCAAATTCTGCTCCATTTCCAAGAAGCCGCAGGAATTCTCCAGCATGATTTCCGCCGCAAACTATCATAATATCATCTACTCCAGCCTCAACAAGTGCCTGAATAGGGAAATAGATCATCGGTTTATTGTAAACGGGCAGAAGATGTTTATTGGTAATATTTGTCAAAGGCCTGAGCCTCGTACCAAGTCCACCTGCCAGTACTACGCCTTTCATTTAGTCTCCTTTATTAATAATTATTATTCATTATTTCTTTTTTTGATATCGAAGATCTCTTCTAAAACCCTATCAGCCGATTTGCATAGCCTGATATCGAGGCCTTTTTTGATTTTTTCATCGACTTCTTCGAGGTTTTCGCTATTGGCATATGGCAAATAGACTCTTGTAGCCTCGTACATTTTCGCAGCTATAAGCTTTTCGGGCAAACCACCGACAGGGAGTATTCTTCCCGAAAGCGTAATTTCTCCGGTTATCGATGTATTTCTCGGAAAGATTTTGCCAGAAAATGCGCTGAATATAGCCATTGCAAGAGTAACGCCAGCCGAAGGCCCATCTTTGGGAACGGCTCCGCCTGGTATATGGATATGCACATTATTCTCTGAAAATTTTTCATTATCGATATCCAATTCAACGGCGCGAGATTTTATGAAGCTGAACGCAGCTTTAGCACTCTCCTGCATCACATCGCCCAATTGTCCGGTCAGCGTGAGTTTGCCACTTCCCGGCGATAGAGCGGTTTCGACCAGTATAGCATCGCCGCCGGATGGCGTCCATGCCAGGCCGATAGATGCGCCTGGTGCGAGTTTTTCGGGGATAGCATCTCTTGTGCTTTTGGCGACTCCGAGTATATCGCGAAGCATTTTTTCGGATATGCGCTTGAATGGTGCTTTGCCTTTCTTTATCTTGTTATAGACGTATTCACGCATGATCTTCTTTAGCTCACGCTCCAATTGACGAACTCCAGCCTCGCGTGTATATTCCTGTATGATTTTACGAATTATTGGAGATGTAAACTGAATATCGTCTGGTTTTATGCCGTGCTCTTTGGCAGCTTTCTTAATGAGAAAGCCCTGTGTAATTTTCTCTTTTTCGATTTCGGTATAGCCAGGAATCCGAAGCATTTCCATTCTATCCATGAGTGGTTCGGGAATGCCATAGGTTGTATTGGCAGTGGTAACAAAAAGTACTTGAGACAGGTCATATTCGATTTCCATATAATTGTCCATGAATGTATTATTCTGTTCCGGGTCGAGAACTTCGAGAAGTGCGCTGGCTGGGTCTCCATGGATAGATTTTCCAAGCTTATCGACCTCATCGAGCAGGAAAATCGGATTGACCGTGCCAGCCTTTTTCATCGACTGGATTATCTTGCCGGGTAGAGCGCCAATATATGTCCGCCTATGGCCGCGAATTTCCGATTCATCATCGATGCCGCCAAGAGAGATGCGGACAAATTTCCTGCCCATAGCTCTTGCAATGCTTTTACCCAGAGATGTCTTACCGACTCCCGGAGGCCCGACAAGACAAAGGATAGGCCCACGAATTACGCCCGTATGTTGAACAAGGGCGATGTGTTCTAAGATTCGCTTCTTTACATCGACAAGATTGTAATGGTCTTCATCGAGAATCTTTTTTGCCTTTTCGATATCTGTTTGGTCTTTTGATTTTTTGCTCCATGGAATATCGAGAATCCATTCGATATATGTCCTTGCAACGCTGGCTTCTGCTGATACTGGATGCATCTTGGAAAGCCTTTTTATTTGCCTTTCAACGACCTCGACAGCGGTTTTTGGAAGCTTCTTTTTCTTAAGCTTCGCACGATATTCATTGACCTCTTGCTGAAACTCGCTTTTGTCACCAAGTTCTTCTTGGAGGGCTTGCATTTTCTGCCTGAGCAGGAATTGTTTTTGATTATCTGCGATTTTATCCTGAACCTTATCCTCAATTTCATTGGAATATTTCTGTACTTCCAGCTCTACCATAAGAAACTCGATGGCTTCCTTTAGCATTTCTGCTATTGTGTCCTTTTCGAGAATTTCCTGAATATCATGATAATCGAGATTTACATGTGCGAGAATGAGATTAACAAGTTCGATAGCCGGAGGCTGCCTGAGCAGAATACCACGGGCTATCTCATCGGGAATAGTATCATCGAGAGCTATGAATTCTTCAAAGGCATCTATAACGCGCCTATAAAGTGCTTTTTCGGTCTCTGGCTTCGTTGATATAATCGGTGCAATCTCGCATGTTGCTTCAACGAAATTGGGATTTGTCGAAAACCGAATCACCTTTCCGCGATCGATTGGGCTTATGACTACCTTGAGAATACCATTTGGCATTCGAATGACCTGCTGAATCTCGCCGATTGTGCCTGTTCTATACAAATTGGATGCTTCTGCATCGCCTTCGGTAATTTTCTGAGCTACAAGAAAGACTTTATTATTTGTCTCAGACGCATGGTCCACGGCCTTGATAGTCTTATCTCGACCAACGATGACGGGCATAGTGCCGCCGGGGAAAAACACAAGATTCCTAAGTGCGATTACGGGTAAGCTTTCTATATTCAAAATATTAACTCCTTGTTAAGCTAAAATTTATACATCACGCCGATTAGCATATTGGTCCCGGCGCTGGAACCAGCTAAATTGGGCTTGATATTTAAATCTATTAATAAATTATTAAAATGTAGCATTATACCGATATCGATTCCAAAACCTGCCAGAAATTCCTGAGTGAATTCATAATCGCCAGCATCCAGCTTAAGGCGGCCGATATCGACTCCAGCCCCGGCATAGAGCAGAATAGGATCGATATAGAAGAAATTGTAATCGGCCTGGACAGCCAGTAGCAAAGTCTTTGCGCTTTTTACCTTGGCGGGGTTTTCAATAACTTCGAAGGTATCACGTATTGCCCTATGGACTGTATCGACAACAAATTGTTTATTGATTCCGGTGCTTCCAATAAGAAGCCCACCACGAAAGAGCCATTTATCGTTAAGATAACCACCAGTTAGTTGGAAACTATTAAGTGATGCAACCTGGAATTTTTCCAGAGATAGCACCGAGTCCATTACATACGCAGAACCATCGTAATTGAATTCAAATTTATTTCGCGGATTGAATGAAACAAAATGAAAACCGGCCATTCTTTTGCGCGAGACCCTGAAATCCTTGCGAGACTGCTCGATTTCCATCTGTCTTTCCATCTCGAGGCGTTTTAATTCCACCTGCTTGCTTGCAATCCGCTTTTTAGATTCTTCCTTTTCGAGCATGATATTCAGCTCATTCTTTGCACCCTCTGCCTGCGATTCGAAAACACCACCGGGATTTTTGCTAAGGTATTGCTCAAGGTATTCTACGCCCTGTCTCGCAAGGTCTTTATCATCATTTTCCAGGGCTTTGTCTCGATAGAGTAGGCCGAGATTAGCATAATATTGTGGCCTGACTTCGACAAGTTCTTTCCATATTGGCAAAAATTCATAATTATCCATCACTTCCAGGGCTTTTTGCCATGTCTGGGCAGCGAGATCTTCATCGCCCAGTTTTTTTGCGACTCTTCCGGCATATAGAATAATCCAGGGGCTTTCGGGCTTTAGTTCCATCGCTTCGACAAGATAGCCCTGTGCGCTTTCGTATTCACCATTTTCATAGAGAGCTTTGCCGAGATTGTATAAGAACACGGCATCATCTTTTCTACTCGGATATTCTTTGATTAGGGCATCTGAGGTTTTGCCAAGCGATCTTGGCTCATCAGGAATATTAAAATGCTCCTGAGAAAAACTTGATATTACAAGTAATAACAAAAAAACGACTAATAATCCATCTCTGATCTTCATCGAAAACCTCTTTTATTCTTTGATTTGTTTTATTTCATAATCTAGAACTTCTACATCGAATTTGCCCAGGCTGCCATCGACTTTTGCCAGGCCTTCCCAGAGCGTAATATGTACTGCAGAAAAGAATTCGGCTTCGCCCGTTGAGGGGTCTATTGGTAGCCATGTTTTCTTATCTACGAGTACTTCTGCCCAATGATGTGTGGAAAAATGCTTGCTGGTATAGATAATCCCACCAACGAGTCTTGCTGGAATGCCGAGCGAGCGAAGCATGGTTACTGCGATTTGGGCCTGTGTAAGGGCATTGCCTTCCTTTTTGATGAATCCGCGTCGAGTGCCATTTTCTTCTATGACATATTCAATCGAATCTGCAACATAATCCACAATCGATTTGGCTGCTTCCCAGCTATTACCATTTTCACCAGCTATTCTTATTGCGGTTTTTGAGATTGCTGTATCGCCTGTTGGATATGATGATGTTGCCATGAAATATTGCGATAGGTCATCCAAAAAGTCAGTATATGGATAGTCCATAGCCTTTTTGCTTTTGAATCTTTTGGCTTCGATTTTGAATTCACCGGATATAGTATTATTCTCTATATCGCCTTTGAATTTTTGATTCCATGTATCGACATAGATTTTGGGTTCATTTTGATTTTTTTTGTCGAAAGAAATCGGGACAGAGACATTGGCCTCCATCTCTTCGACCAGATAGGGATGTTCAAATGTGACATTTGATTTGGCAAATTTAGTCATTTCTCCATATACTTCGGAATATTCTGCTTTTTTTAGCTGGAGAGTATCCAGCTCATCTGTTGCATGAAGGCTTATCTCTTCGGAAGGAATTTCAAAATTTAGTACTTTTCTTGTATTTTTATCGATTATTGCATTTGCAGAATTGCCCATAAATTTAAACTGAAGCCTCTGAGCATCGTGGCCTTTATAATCGAGTTCAGAGCCGGAAATAACATTGAGAAAGCCTTTTTGAAACACCTGTGGCATATAAATCGCAAATTCTGTACTACTTTTTTTGAGATTTAATATCTTTGCGATTATAAAGAAATGGTCAAATACCGAACTGTCAATGATATAAGTGTCTGGATTCAAGAAGAAAGAAGTCGTCTTTGGCTCGCCCTCCTGAATAATTCTGACACCAACAGAATCGGCAGCAAAGGAACAGAACATCTCACGAGATTTGTCATTGAGTGAGAGTTCGAGGTGGTAGTCGATTGGCTTGTGATGGATATCCAGAATGGTTTTTGTGATCATCGAGCTTTTGGCATTTTGGCCTTTATAGTTTAGCTTCATAAAGATGCGGCTATTTAGGACATATTGCGAGTCCTTTCTTTCGATACTATGTTTCATGAATCCGGCTGGATTATTTGCCACATCTATACGATAAAAAGCATCTTCAGCAGAAAATACCGAAAAGACGGCAATGAAAATTGCGGCCAATATAAAAGTTTTTATATCTAATATCCTTATTCTCACTTTATTCCTCCCAATTTATTCAATGATCTTGAGCATACTAATTTACTAAAATAAGTATTATTAATGTATTTTGTCAAGCATGATGCAAATATACTATCAATCAAAATAGATTTTTGGTTCGAAAATTCTTCCTTATCTCAGCTACTGATGTCACCGATGCTTATTTATTTGCACTTAGTAATTGATATTGCTATATTTAATGTTATATGATGAAGTTGGATAAATACTGCGGAGGCATAGTGAAGCGTTTTTTTTTATTTTTGATATTCATCGGCCTTTGTTTTGGTTGGACTGGCGGGCCGGATGATTTTGGGCATATTTTTGCCGATGTCGATGAGCCAGAGGTCAGCTACTTATGGTTTCCGACAGATAGTGCAGAAGTTATATCTGGTTGGATCGGCCTTCCATCAGAAGGTACTGCTACAAGGGTATTTACCCCATTTCCAATTACTTTCTATGGTAATAGCTATGATTCTTTTATGGTCAGTACAAATGGTTTTATTACATTTAGTTCGGGGTATCCAGAATCATCGACAAATGTCGAATTGCCAACTGTTTACACGCCTAATAATCTTGTTGCGGCCTACTGGGACAAGCTTGCATTCGGCGATGATACAAGAGTTTTCTACGAAACCGTTGGAACAGCACCAAATCGTAAATTCATTATAACATGGAAGAATATATATATTTTTCGAGAATTCTATGTTCATGGCGATTATTTGACTCCAAATACATTTCAGATAATTTTCTTCGAAAAGCCGGGTGAGACGAATATAAAAATTCAATATCAGGAGATGGGAAGTCTCGAAAACCCTCATGGCACAAGCGCAACAGTTGGCATAGAAAATGTCGATGGTACCGATGGACTCACTTATTGCCATGAAGATTCGATAATATTTTCTGAACATGCTGTCTATTTCACGACCGGTTTCTACGATAATGATATCGAAGTATTATCAATTTATTTTCCTGATACTCTTTTGACTTCTGATGCTATTATTCCATTTGTGGAGCTGGGAAATACGGGTTTTGAAACAGCAAGGGATATATGGACTGATTTGATTATTTTTGATTCAGAAAGAGATACTGTCTATACCGATTCATTCTATTTGGATTCTTTGCCTACTGGAAGAGCCGATACATTAGAATTTGGCGGCTGGGAACCAACACTCGAGATGCATCCCGGTGAATGCATTATTAGTGCCAGGGCAAATATGCCTGCCGATGAAAATCCATGGAATGACTCTTTATCAAATAGCTTTTTTCTTTTGGCATATGATTTAGAAGTCAAAGAGATTCTTGTGAATTCTGTTGTTTTCCCGGGTTCTTTTGTCGATATTGCCGCTATTGTTCGTAATAATGGTGGTGAAGATGCCAGTTTCGAATTTTTCGGTGAAATATTAAAAGACAGCATAATTATCTTCAGGGATTCGCTTTCTTTCGAGCTATCTTCAGAAGAGATAGGTACTCTTTCTTTAGGAAGCTGGATACCCGATACCGGCTCATATCAACTTGAATTCAATGTGAATACGTCAAATGACCAGGTAAGAGAAAACGATACCCTCAGAAAGACAATTGCCTCCTATGAACATTTCGGCCACGGCGGCCCGGATGCTTATGGCTATGAATGGTTCGATAGCTGGTATGACCCGGCTTTTGCATATACACCAATCGATATTTCCGATGCTACTATCATTGGTACATTTGAAGGTTATGAAATAACAACGTCTATCGCGCTTCCTTTTGAATTCCCATTTTATGGCGATGAATACACAACGGTTTATCTTAGCAGCAATGGCTTTTTGTCCTTTTCGCCACTCATATATGGCGCACATACAAGAAATCAAGAAATTCCCAATCCCGGTATGCCCGATGGTATTATTGCTGCTCTCTGGGATGGCCTTTATATCTATGACCCTTATGGAACTTTTGGCGTATATACGAAATCCGAAGAGGATAGATTCCATATCATTTTTAGTAATGTAACATTTTTCAGTACTCCCGAGTATTATATTACCTTCGAGATTGTACTCTATCAATCTGGCGATATTGTCTTAAATTACGAAGATATCGAAACTCCAGATACTTACCATACAATGGGAAGAAGTGCTACTGTCGGTATAGAAAATGAGGATGGCGATACAGGCCTGCAATATCTTTACAATGGCTCTCCTCCGGGCAATTCTATTATGAATCATACTTCGATAACATTTACAAGAACCGGTGCGCCACCGGATACATTGCCACCTGTTATATTACCATTTGTTACTGCTGATGAAATCTATCTTTTTGATGATTCCAGCTCGATTAATCTATCAGCACGAATATATGATATTAGGTCGGAAGTAGCCAGCGAATCCCTATATTATAGCTTCGATGGCGAAGATTTCAGCAAAGGTGCAGATAGCTTCGAAGAGCCTGATATCTATAATTTCTTAATCGATGGCCTCGACACCAATGGAACCCTTTCTGGAGAATATTATGCAAGAGATACCGAAGGTAATATTGCCAGGCAAACTTTTGAAATCGAGATAATTCATCCAATCGAAGATACCGAGCCGCCAAATATCTATGCCAGTATCGATGATACATTATGGCTTATCCCCGGCTCCGATGGCTTTACTTATGTCAATGCCGAAATAACAGATACTATGGGACTAATCGAATATGATTCTCTCTATGCCATAACAGCTGATTCGACTTCAGTATTCACGAATGATTCTATTGTAGATGGAAGGTTTTATCACTATAGCATAGGGCCTTTCGAAGCTGGTGAAATGGTAGGGCTTCAATTTGTTGCTATCGATACTGCTGGCAATATTACCGAGTTTCCTCATGCTGGCCATCTGGATTTTGTGGCGTGGGAGCAGCATCTTTTCGGGCCACTCAGCAGCGATTTTGCTCAATACTGGATGCTCGATGATCTCTATCAACCGGATGACGATTCAATTATGTCCGTTGTTCCGGAATATGTATGGATAGAAATCGACCCTGACTCTGGTGGAAGAGGAGTAGTCATCGAAGAAGCTCATACAGACTGGCTATCCGAGCCAATAGAATTCGCGAGCCTGAATTTCCCTTATTTTGATGAGTCTGAGCCGAGGAAAAGAAATATCCGCATATCATCCAATGGCTTTATTACTTTTGATACATTATATGATGGAACGATGCCAGCGCCGGAGCCTTTACCGTCGGGAGCTTATCCGGCCTATACGATGGCGCTATATCATGCAGATTTCGAAATGGATGAGCAAAGCAGAATCATTTTCCAGGAGGATGTTATCGAGCAGAGGATCATTGTTCAATGGCAAAATCTGGCATTTGACACTGGAGACACAATAATTCATAGCACATTCCAGGCAGTTTTGAAATGCAGTGAACCAGTTATCGGGGGATTTTACAATAATATCATTTATAATTACAAGAGAATTCATCCGCAGATTATTGAAAATATATCGATAGGTTTCCAGGATAGCTCTGGCTCGAAGGGAATAGCTTATCCAACTTCGCAAAATCCATTAGCGGCCAGAATGCCAGTGTCGGAAAGCTCGATTAGGATATTTAATTCATCGTATGAGGAAATTCACGAAGCAAAACCGGTTTTGCCGAATCATTTCTATATTGCCGGCGCATACCCGAATCCATTTAATAGCACTACTAATATCGAAGTTTATTTGCCAGATGCAAATGTGATACATCTCGATATCATATCTACCGATGGAAAGTCTATTGAAAATATGGAATTAGAAGGCAGAAAAGGCAAAAATACCATAAGTTGGCAGGCCAGTGGTATAGAGAGTGGTATCTATTTCGCCATGATCACTACCAATAAAAAAACAGAGAGTATTAAATTGCTATTTGTTAAATAGCTAATAGTGAAATTTTCCCAAGCTGTGATTCGATTCTTTCTCTTCTATACTCAGGTTCAGTGTTAAATTTTGTGTAAAGTGAAAAATCTGGCAATATTATCTTCGTTGAGAAGCTCTGCTTCTCAACGAAGGGAAACTTAATCTTTGAGCCAGCCTCGTTTCTATTATCTATCTTTTTCTTTTGATTTTTGCTGCATCATATCCAGTTGCCGCTCTATGATACGACCAAAATACTCGACACCATCTTTGTTTAGATGTGAGCGGTCCTTGAAGTACTTATTTGGATAATAGAAACCGCCGAATATAACTTTGTTCGGGAAAAGGCCATATATAGTATCGCGATATTTGACATAATATTCATGCTCCGGTTTCATTGATTTTCGCGGCACTGGTAATATGATAAAGATATATGCGATATCATTTGCATCGCAGATGGCCTTGATTTTTCCGAGATATTCCACATTTATTGTCGAAGATGGAATGCCTGTTTTTTCAAATTCATATTCGATTGTTTCGATTTCGCAAGAGTCGATATTTGCCATAGATTCATCTTCGGAAAAATCGGTATATCCATGGGTAAATTGCCTTCTCATCTTTCGGCCATGCATGATATTATCCGAAATATTTATCAAGCCAAATTTGATAAATTCATAAAAATCCTGCACTCTGGTAGCGATATGGAGGTCATTAGTTATATGATAGGCCTTGACAAACCAATCGAAACCGGCAAGCTCATATGCATCCACCTGATAATTGGGATCGGTATTATCGGTAAAGACATTGTCAACATATGCCCGATCTACGAAATTATAGTAAACTGTTCTTGTAAAAAAGCAATCCTGATGATCCAGATGAATGGGTGCATAAGAAATATATAGCGTATCGATTTGGCTTTTCTCCAGTATTAATTTCAACTGATAGTAGCCTTCGACAGGTGTCGTTCCGCCGGTTGAGAGATTGATGGCATTTAGAGTCTTTGCATTTATCCCGTGCTGCGCCCTGGAATCACCGATTACTATATTATAGCTTTTACCAGCTTCTATGTTATTTTCGATATAGTCGAAAATTGCTTTCCATGCACCATACTCCAGTGATTGATAGAGCGACTTTGGCATCGCAATATAGATAGCTATAGTCACGACTATAAACATTAAAGAGAATTTGCCTATGTCCTTAAAAAATCTTTTCATATTAGAATTGGAAATAGATAAATTGTTGTTTGTCGCCGCCATTTATTATTATTAGCAGTATTAAAAAGTAATAGAAACCCCATCGAACATATCTCGGCGCACCAATCAGCACCTCCGAAAGCGGGAATTTGCTTCTTCGCCCGAACCATTCAATAACTATCAGAAAGACGATTCCGAGTAAAAGAGAATAAGGCATATTAGGCGGAAAAGTAAATAGCTCAGCCGTAAAAATACTGCTAATATAGGTAATGGCATGAGAAACACTCTCTGCCCGGAAGAAAATCCATGCCAAACAGGTCAAAGCAAAAGTTACGATAACGCCAAGGATTTCACCGATAGATGGGAATTTCTTTTTATATCCGATAATCTCGATATTTCTTCTATTTTTGCCGAAAATCATAAGTGGCAAAAAGTAAAGAGCATTTAGCGCACCCCATGCAATAAATGTCCAGTTTGCGCCATGCCAGAAGCCGCTGACAAGAAATATTATAAATGTATTTCGGATTTTCATCCATAAGCCTCCGCGGCTTCCACCAAGTGGTATATAGAGATAATCTCTGAACCATGTCGATAGCGAAATATGCCATCTCCGCCAGAATTCAGCAATATCTCTTGAAAAGTAGGGATAGGCAAAGTTCGTCATCAAATTGAATCCAAATAAACGAGCTGTACCTATTGCGATATCAGAATATCCAGAAAAGTCGCCATAAATTTGGAATGCAAAAAGCACGGCCCCAAGAACAAGTGTGCTTCCGGAGAACTGACTTGAATTGCTAAATATCGTATCTACGAACTTAGCGCATGTATCAGCTATTACAATTTTTTTGAATAATCCCCAGAGTATCTGGCGCATACCATCGGTTGCCTTTGCATAATCAAATGATCTTTTTTTGAAAAACTGTGGCAGAAGATGAGTCGCTCTTTCGATTGGCCCGGCCACAAGCTGCGGGAAAAAGCTTACATATGCAGCGAAAGAGATGAAATCCTTTGTCGGCTTCATCTTTTTCTTATAGACATCGAGTGTATAGGAAAGAGTTTGGAAGGTATAGAAACTTATTCCAACTGGAAGGATCACATTCAGGCTTCTGCCCTGAAGCTCCACGCCAAAGAATGAAAATGCCGTAATGAAATTATCCAGGAAGAAATTATAATATTTGAAAAATCCCAGCAAGCCAAGGTTTACAGCAATACTGATAGCAAGAAGCAAACGCCTTGGGACTAACGAGTGCTTTTTACCGAGCTGGATTCCTACCAGAAAATCGACCATAGTGCTTACAAAGATTAGCGAAAGAAAACGCCAATCCCAATAGCCATAAAAGAAATAGCTGGCAATAACTATCAGCATATTTTGCATCTTGATATTTTCTTTGCCAAAAACAAACCAGTAAAGTATGAAAACAATCGGCAAGAATATGGCAAAATCGATCGAATTAAAAAGCATCTATAACCTCTTATGCAGGTTCAAATATCAAAGGCTTAAGATATCTATTTTGAAGGCATTTTTGCAAGAGGAATATTTCTTGTTTCACCTATGATAAGTAATAGAAATTACTTATATGAAAAAGAAAAATTGGATATGCCTATGAAATTGCTAAATTTATCACTTTAATCTATCGATATAAAAGAATGTGTTGTCGAAAGGGAAACTCTTTATTATCTTTAGAGCTATGAATTTTTTAGGAACTACAATTTTAGGAATTCGTCTGGATGATGATATTGCAATTGGCGGCGATGGGCAAATTACCCTCGGTGATATGGCAATGAAGCACACTACTCAAAAAGTGCAAAAGCTCTATCATGGCAAAGTGCTGGCCGGATTTGCAGGAAGCGCAGCCGATTCGATGACTCTTCTTACACGCTTTGAGAAAAAGCTCGAAGAATATTCCGGCAATCTTTCTAGATCTGCTGTAGAGTTGGCCAAAGATTGGCGAATGGATAAATACCTTCGAAATCTCGAAGCCCTGCTTTTGGTGATGGATAAAACAAGGACGCTCATTATCTCTGGAAATGGCGAGATAATTGAGCCGGATGACCAGGTCGCATCGATTGGTTCGGGTAGTGGCTATGCACTCGCTGCAGCCAAAGCCTACATCGATGCCGAGAAGAAACCGAAAGCCGATGAAATGGTCAGCAAATCATTGAAAATCGCAGCAAATATCTGCATCTATACAAATAGCAATATCACCGTTCTTACATTATAAATACCAAGAGGTGAATCGTGGACGAATATTGGGAACTTTCTCCGAGACGAATAGTCAAGGAGTTATCGAGATATATTATTGGGCAGGATGATGCCAAACGAGCTGTTGCAATAGCAGTTCGCAATAGATGGCGCAGAAGTCAGGTCGAAGGAGATATTAGCGATGATATTATACCAGACAATATTCTGCTTGTCGGCCCTACAGGCGTTGGAAAGACCGAAATCGCAAGAAGGCTGGCTAATCTAACAAATGCACCGTTTATAAAGGTCGAAGCATCGAAATTTACCGAAGTCGGCTATGTTGGCCGAGATGTAGAATCCATTGCAAGAGACCTTTTGGATACGGCTGTTTACATGGTACGCAGCGAAATGGCCGATCAGGTCGAGGAAAAGGCCAAGAAAAGAGCCATTGAAAGGGTTCTCGACCACCTGATACCTCCTGTGGATAAAGATCAAAAAGAAAAGATGAAGGCTACTCGCGAGAAGTATTTCAAATTAATAGAACAGGGCAAACTCGATGAGAAATCTGTCGAGATCGAGACATCTGAGTCTTCATTCCCAATGGTAGAAGTATTCTCACCCGGCGGAATGGAAGAGGTGGGATTCAATTTCCGTGAAATGTTCGAGGATATGCTTCCACGTAAAAAGAAAAAGCGTGAAGTCAAAATCGAAGAGGCGCTCAGGATTTTTACCGCCGAAGAGATCGACTCGCTATTGGATATGGATGAGATTATCGAAATTGCAAAAGAGAGAACAGAGCAATCTGGGCTTGTTTTTGTCGATGAAATCGATAAATTGATCGGTTCTGATGGCGATCATGGCCCAAATGTCTCGCGTTCTGGCGTGCAACGCGACCTTCTGCCGCTCGTGGAAGGCTGCAATGTTCCGACAAAGCATGGGATAATATCGACCGAACATATTCTTTTTATCGCCGCTGGTGCATTCCACACCGGCAAACCTTCCGACCTAATTCCGGAATTTCAGGGGCGTTTCCCTATCCGTGCAGAGCTGGATTCTCTTAGCGAAGATGATTTCCACAGAATTCTGACCGAGCCAGAGAATGCTCTTACCAAACAATATCAGGCACTTCTGATGACAGAAGAGATAGATCTGAATTTCACCCGTGGTGCGCTGAAGGAATTGGCCAAGATCGCATATGAGGTCAATATGAGTACCGAGAATATCGGTGCAAGGCGACTTCAAACTGTTATGAGTAATCTTTTGGGCGACTTGATGTTCGAAGCGCCGGATATTGCTCCCGAGGCTGTCAAGATTACAAAGCGTGATGTCGAAAAGAAATTTTCCCAAATCATTGAAGACAAAGATCTTTCACGCTTCATACTATAAATTATAATGTCAGCAAAAAAAGCGATATATCCCGGCACATTCGACCCGGTTACTTTGGGCCATCTCGATATTATCAAAAGAGCATGTAAATTATTCGATTATCTTTATATTGCGCTGGGCGATAATCCTTCAAAAACTCCATTATTTACAAAAAAGGAGCGGAAAGAGCTTCTTATAAAATCCGTGGCAACATTGCCGAATACTCGAGTTATAGAATTTAGCGGCCTGCTTGTTGATACCTATAAAAAACTCGAATGCGATGCTATTGTCCGCGGCCTTCGCGCATTATCCGATTTCGAGTATGAATTCCAATTCGGCCTTACCAATCGAAGGCTTTATGAAGATGCGGAGCTGGTTTTTCTGATTCCGAGTGCTAATTTCATCTATCTGGACTCATCGGTCGTAAGGACAATATCGATGAATAATGGCGATGTTTCTCAGTTTGTTAATCCAATAGTCGAGAAGGCCTTAAAAGAAAAATACATCAGAAATGCCGACAAGATACCCGGTGATTTCAATCTGCAGAGAGAGCAATAATTTTAGCATTTGATATGTTTAATTACCAGAACCTATCTTGGGCATAAAGATATCGTTTCGGGTTCAATTTCCATTATAGAAAATTCTGTATCGATGGCTTCTGCTGTAAACTCACCAATTGATATCTCCACCGGGAAAGTTTCAATTTCTAAATCATCCACATGAAATTCTGATTCTCGTCCACAGCATGAATTGCCAAATTCATCTGTTTTGATCGCGTAGATACTTTTCTTTATCCCATAATTTGCTTTACTGCCTGTTATTCCGTATCCGCTTTCCTGAATCGATACCGAGAATGATTTTTCATAGTCATTTTCAGATATAAAATCACTATTATAGGTTTTGGAAAAGCCTAATGTTCCCGAACTATCGAAACTTGCCAGGAAAATGTCTCCATAAGTATCTCCCAAAATTAAGAAGTTTTCATCATCGATAATTTCGATTTTATTCGATGAATAAATTCTCTCGATATCAGAGTATTTACTCCACATTGGATCCAATGTATTGGAAAATTTCATGAGTATAATATTAATAATAGTATCCGCTGCGACAGATGGATTAGATTGGCCTGCGGCAATAATTGCGTTTTCATTTAATAGGCCGATATCTAGTATCTGGATTTCTGGCAAATGGCCAATTCCGATGTTATTTAGCAAGGTGAATTCAGAATCGAATTTACTAATAAGCATTCTACTAGACTCGAGATCGGAAATAATCTTTCCCAAAATATATATATTCCCATCAGCATCCATTTCCATATCGATACCCTTAAAATTCAGTTCAAAAGCATCGATAATATCACCAGACAATGCGCTGTTCCGCATTGTCATACTTCTTAGGCTAAAACACCCTTAAAGCTGTTGGCTTAAATGGATTCTGCATTATTTATTGATGTCCTTTTCGGCCAAAATGCTCGATTGAACATGGAGAAGTTCATTTCTCAGACGCTCGAAGCTCATTGGCATAGTTTTCTGTACAGAAAGATGGTAAAATCCTTGTATGATAAGGGTATAGGCGATAAAGCAAATCGAGATATGTGCTCTAATGCGCTCTTCTGTCCAGTGATAAATCGGACGCATTCGAAGGTCGTGTTTGCTGACTCGAAAGGCTTCTTCGATCTGCCACAGCGAGCGATATCGCGATAATAAATCTTCCGGTTTTTCGGCCATATTATTGGTGATTATGCCGTGAAGTCCGTCCCAGGCTGCTCTCAAGAATCTGTTTTTCATGCCTTTACGAACTGTTTTTAGTTTTGCGGCTACAATAAAATTGAAGTCGTGATGCTCCATTTTTTGAAGACTATTCTCGGTAAACATCGCGCGATCAGCCACTATTGTTACTTTTGCGACATTGTAGCTCTGCTTCAATTCGCCGACCATATCCAGCAAAGTGTGGCCTTCATAAATATTGCCAGGTAAAACCCTGTAACTTATTGGCATTCCACAGTTTGTGGTAATAAGCGCCAGCATGATCTGGGTCTCATTGACTTTGTTATCCTTGCTGAATCCGGATTTCCATTGTTCGTCTTTTCGAGTTTCTTCGATGATTTCATCGAATTCAGCAATAATAGCATTTGCAAGATTAACGAGCACCTCGGTTTCACTATCAGAAACGCCCAGTCCGACATGTCTGACGATCTTCTCTTTCAAGGCCGTATGTTTTTATAATATTTGTATTTTAATATATACAATACAATGACTTTTCTGATGTTTTAGCCAGGAAGTATGACAATGCATAAACATAAGCATTGTCTGACTGACCTTGTCGCCCCTTCGATAGGATTCGACAATCTGCACCGATGTTTTACCCATCTTTCTTTTTCTTTCGCACAAACATGGCATAAATATAATACATAAATTCAGTCCGCCAAGTATAACCATGCACGTGGCACTGCATTTTGACCCATTTTTTCAAACCCGCATGGTTGAGGGGGCTTTATTTTAGGAAAGGGGGATAGTGTCGAAGTCGAGTAAAATATAATTTATATGTTTACAATTGGCAAAGAATATATAAAAATTAGATTTAGTTACTGTAAAGATGAGTTGATGTTAAGGTAATGGTAACTTAAATAAAAACAAATGGGGGGATTGTTATTCATAAAAAAAGCGGCCTTTTTAGGGGCCGCTTTTGAAAAATTTAAGTATTTAATAAACTATTTTAGATTATAGCTTTTCAATTGTTACGCTGCCGTGACCAGTATTAACTCCTGAAGTATTGGATTGGCTGGTTCCGCTATTATAAGAACCGCCGCCTCCGGCTATGGGTAGATTTGAATCATTACCATAGGAAGAGCCACCACCAGAGTATCCACCGCCACCACCAGCACCATGATATGATGTTGAATTTCTAGAAGATGAGCCGCCACCACCAAAACCGCCAACAGCAGAAGGTGTAGCCCAGGAGTTTGATCCGCCTTCTCCTCCATCAACAAATGCTTGAGGAGCTGGGGATGGATTTCCCGAGCCACCGTCCGTTAATAAGCCAGCACCTCCATCTGTAGTCTGGTTACTGTAACTTCCGCCATTTCCTGATGTACCTCCTGTTCCATTATAACCGTAGCTACCCGTACCATCATGACCTGATGTTCCAGTTTGTCCATTGCTACCTGCTCCAGAAATTTCTGCACCGCCACCACCACCTGCTATTATTAATGGATTATTACTAATATCAGTAACAAAACTACCGCCTCCTCCAGAAAAGTCATATCTTGAACTTGTAAGTGCTGTTCCTTCCTGTCCGACTAGAATCTTTAATATTTCGCCTTCAGTTAAACTAAAATCACCGATTATTTCAGCTCCGAGACCACTACTACTGCCACCGCCTTGTGCACCAAGTACAGTAATTCTATAAGTTCCATCTGCCGGGACTGTCCACTCCTGAATGCCAGTTGTTGACATATTGAAATATGCATCGTCTTCGTCCCAGCTCGTAGTATATTCACTCCTGCATTGGGAAAGTGAAGGGCCCGTTCTACCAGTTGCGCCACAATTTGTAAAAGTATGAGATTCAAAATCATATAAACCTGCGTTCACTGTCAATGTAGCCGCTGCTGATGTATCAGCTGGTGAACATGTGCCTGTAACTATGCATCGATATCGATAACCATCCATAGATTCTGTTGTACTACCTGTGGTATAACTGCTTCCTCCAGTGCCGATATTGCTCCAACTCGAGCCTCCATCTGTGCTTTGTCGCCATTGATATGTGAGTCCATCGCCAGTTGCTGTAACACTGAAACTTGCTGCATCGCCTTCATCGACAGTAGCATCAGAAGGATTTGCTGTTATGCTAGGCGAATAGAGAATATTTACACTAAGACATCTATCCGCAGATGTTCCGCAGATACTGCTTGCATTAACACAAACATCACCGCTGGATGACCCGAAATCGACATCTATCGTATTTGTTCCATCACCAGAAACAATTGTAGCGCCTGATGGTACCGACCATGTATAATCTGTTGCTTCAGAAACCTCTGATATAGAATATGTAACTCCAGTTGCGCCAGAGCAAACATCGCTCAAGCCTGAGATTGTACCCGGAGTCGATGGCGTAGCTGTCATTTCCACAGCAAGGCATTCTGGGTCAGAGATTCCGCATGAATTTTCGGTACGAACACAAACCTCACCTGGTGAAGTTGCGAAATTTACTGTAATCGTTGGTGTAGATGAGCCTGAAACGATAGACGCTCCCGGTGGTACTGTCCAGGAATAATCAGTAGCATCCGGTACAGTTGCTATATTATATGAAATGCCAGTTTCATCTTCACAAACAAGAGTAGGGCCTGAAATTGAGCCGGGAGAAGTCGGCCGGTTTATTGTTACTGCTTTACAAAAACTTGAAGATTCACCACATTCATTTAAGGCTGATACGCAAACATCACCATCGGTATTACCAAAAATAATATGTATAGAATTAGTTCCGCTACCGGTGAGAATGCTCGAACCAGATGGAAATGTCCATCTATAATAAGTTGCATTAGAAATAGGTAAGGTAGAATATGAAGTTCCTGGTTCACCTGAGCAAGCGAGAGAATTTCCATCTATAAAAGAAGGAGCATCGGGGGGAGATGAACATCCACTGCCGCAATCACCTGTGAATCTAACAACAATCAATCCGGTATCGCCTTCCATAGTTTCGGTGATTTCTGTACCGGAACCCGGTTCCAAACGGATTCTGCCCACCATTGCACTATCTCTGTCAGAACCTTCGATAGATACTATACCACCAGAACCACCATCATCTACACTTAAAATCTCGCTCGTGCCGTCATCACGAATATAATAAAGCTCATTATCAGTGTCATTTACAAAAATCTTGCCGTATCCTGTTGAAGATGTCGGTGGAGAGACTTGTTTCTCCATGCTCATAGCCCCCTCGACAGTCACCGTTTCATTAGGATCGCCGGCGCCGACAACCATTCTATCAGAACGGACAGCAATATCATTGCCAGTCTCGCCGATTATAAGGCCCATATCCATCTCATCCATTGGCTCGGATTCACGGCGGAGACTTGTCGATACAGCGATACGTCCAGAACCATATCTGTCGCCATCGAGAAATATCTCGACATAGACAATTTCCTCTTCAAAACTATGTCTGCGCACTAATTGAAGAGGGTCTGGAACTATACTTCCGTCAACTACTGTAACTTCGGTTGTATGGCTCCAAAGAAGGCTACCACCTGTTTCAGAATCATAGACCTTAATATCCATTGCTTCAAAATCTGCAGATATCAAAACAGATATTAAAACCAAACTTAGGATTAAAATATTATTTTTCCTTTTCATCCTTCTCCTTTATTTTTCATCATTCAACTCGAAATTAATTAAAATAATTAAATAATCAAGTAAATATATATTTTTAAGCAAACTTAATAGAATCTTAAATTTCAACAAGTACAAACAAGACGTTATTACAGGAGCCATACTGCAAGACAATAGATTTCATACAATAAAAAAGGCGGCCAAAAGGCCGCCTTAAATATTTTTAATAGGCTTTTACACGATATTTAGGTCAATCATGCTTCTATTTTAGATTGCCTTTTCTATCATATTTATCAAGATCGATGAAGTGATCTGTTGGCTTTTCAGGCCTATTAATTTCGTCGGGTGATTTCTGGGCTTCGTCAAGTCGTTTCCCTGAGAGCCTGAAGCTAAACCGGGCATCCTGCTTGCCCTGGATTGCTTTAACAGTTAGAAGCGAACCATCGACATTTGCCATGAGGATAGCTTCATCCTGTGCAGTTACCAATGGTATAACTGTGCCTTCAGCAACACTGCGCCAGAATATCCATAGGTCAGAGCCTTCTGGCTGCTGAGCAAGATCGACAGTAAATTTGCCATTTTCGAGCTGGCCCTCGCTGATAATATCTATCCAGAAGCCGATATTTTCGGCCATCCATGTAACATAGAGCTGGCCATCGATTTGCATAGTTGGGTCAACTTTATTGGCATGGACAACATCGACATATAAATCATAACTACCCAGATTAACATCTTCAGTTGCGCCAGTGTATGGGACATAATTGCCTGTTAGTGTACTCGATTCAGCATATCTGCCATCTAAATCCACAGCTACGTCACCACCGACATCCTGTTGCAGCGTAAGAACACCACTACCTGTATTGAAAATTAAATCTGTAACTGTTTCATTGCCAATGACATGGTCTGCATCATTAACCTCGTCTGTGAATGAAGTGCCGGAGCCACCATCTGAGATTTCAATTGAAACGGTGCTTCCTGAGCGAGATGATGAAAGGTTCTGAATTTCATTTGCTGGATCTGCATCTGCATCATTAACATTGTCAGTTCCAGGAGCCCATGATGAACCATTGTATTTTAATACTTGATTACTTGCTGGTCCAGTAGATGATACCGTGACACCCTGCAAGCCATCGACTGTCGGGTTTGGATATGTGCCATTTAAGTCGCCGCCTGCTGTCCCAGTTGGCGGTGCGCCGATTACAGAGAGATTATCGGAACCGTCTATTGTTATCGAAGTCCCATCGACGTTTACATCGATGTGGTTTGTCTCAACGCTAATTCCTTCGCCATCGCCAATCTCTAAGTTTGCAGAAAAGCCATTACCTAAAGCATCATCAGATATACCACCAGTTAATCCATTACCCGCAGTGATTGTTGCGGTCTCATTTCCTTGCACGGCCGTACCGGCTGTAATGCCATAGTTTACATTAACGCCAGAACCATCAACTGTAATACCAGTGCCTGCATCGACAGAAACAGAGGCTGCCGAAGAGCCATCATATGTGAAATCATTAATACCATTGCCATCTGTGAGGTTGGATAAGCTGGCAGATTCAAGGCTGGAAATCGCTGTAGCATTGGCCTCTATCTGAGCATCCAATTCATCCAGGCCTGTATGAACATTGCCTGCACTAATATAAGTAAAATCTGTTACCGTTGTTAATGGAACTTCAGTATCAACCTGGTCATCATGATCAGAATCTGCTGCATTAACCCATTCGGTTCCATCATATTTAAGAACATGGCCTGAAGCTAAACCGCCAATTGTAACATCATTTAAATCTCCGAGATTATCATTGGTAATGTCATCTTCTTGAACCGGAATAACTACATCATAACTTGAAGAGCCTTCAGTAATTCTGAGAGTATTTGGTTCTCCAGAAGGTTCCCATGTAAGTGTTGATATTGCTTCATTAGTTGTACTATTATCTATATTGAATGTATTCCAATCAGAAGAAGTAAGGTAACCATCATTAGAACCATCAGCAGCAATCATTGTGATTTCAACATCGCCAGTAGTCGGTGAGATTGTTAGAGGCGTTGTTCCAGTTTCAGAAACCGAAGTTACTCCGCCGATTGCACTTGCATCGACCAATGTCCAACTGGAGCCATTCCATTGCCATATTTCTCCAGATGTTGAACCATCGGCAAGTTCTGCTGCGCCAACGGCACCTGCTACAATATCGCCGGAAGCAGTAAGATCATTGGCATCGCTAAAATCATTTATATTTCCCGATGCATCGAGGGCATTGGCTGCGCCCCAATTAACCGAAAGAGCGGACCCAGCACCAGCGCCATCACCATCGAGGCTTCCATCGGTTTCTACAACCTGTGTTCCCCAGTTATCGCCGACTCCGCCAGATGAGAAATCTGCATCGACTAAAGTCCATGCACTTCCATCCCATCCATAAACTTTACTAACTCCAGATGGGCCATCTGAAAGACCAAGAGGAGATGATGATGAACCATCGCCTTCAATTTCTGACTGAGTTGAAATCGATGTCAAATAACCTTCATCGGCATGATTCCCCCAGCCAGCTACTGTTGTAAAAGTATAATGATCGTCTGAAGAAAGATAGCCATCGTTACTATTTGTGGCTTCTGGAATTGTTACCGGAGAGCCGGATGAGCCATCGCCAGTTATAGGAGCTGCTGTATTGACTGAGGAAGAAATTGCTGAACCATCGACTGTAACCTGTCCGGAAGCATCGACAGATACACTGATGTCGCCGGAGCCTGTAAATGTAATCTCATCCGTACTGGATGATGCATTATAGGTAGTTGAACCATCCGTAATAGAAGAAAAGATATCCTGGATTTCATTAGTAGGGTCGGCATCGTCATCATCGACATCGATAATTACAGTGCCGCCACCATCGCTAAGTGTGATTTCATGTCCAGTTCCATCGATTGATAGTGTCTGAAGTTCATTTGAAGGGTCAGCATCGTCATCATCGACTAATGCTGAAAGATCGACATCTTGATTGGAGCCATCTTCGATACCGATTGTTAAGGTTGTTCCCGTAAGGCCAGAGCCCTGAATATTTTGGTCATCAGTTCCAGCATTATCGAGCACAGAGAGATCGACTGTTTCGCTTGTACCGTCTTCAATACCAATTGTCAATGTATTTGTTCCGCTATCGAATCCCGAACCAGAGATATTCTGGTCATCCGTATTATCCATAAAAGGTGATAAATCGACACCAGACCCATCAGTTATATTTAGTGTATTACCAGAAAGGGAAAGGTCTTGTTCATCCGTATTGACTTCAGAAATATCGATTGTTCCACCATCTTCAATTGTAATTTCATTTGTAGTAGCATTGTAAGAAATTATCTGGTCATCTGTACCAACGGCATCGGGTGCTATCCATTCGAAATTACTACCGGTGCTAGCAAGTATATTGCCAGCGGTTCCACCTTCATTAAGATTATTCTGAAGCTGTCCATAGATCTTTGTATTTCCATTTTCTCTTACAGTGAAAATTTCATCTGCCGTAGCATCGTGTTTGATATTGAATGTGCTACCAGTTCCAGAGCCATCCGAGTCGATAATTATATCGATACCGCTTGTTCCGCTAATATCGAAATTATTATCTGCACTAAATGTTCTGCCATCACCAGTAAGTGTGAGATTGCCATCGAATACACCATTGCCATCTGCCCAAAGGTTGCCGCCTTCAGTTACATTGAAGACTTCTGTGTTGTGCCCATTGTGAATACGGAAACTTGCAGAACCGCTGTTGTCATTATCCAGTCGAACTTTAAGATCATGCGTGCTACTAAGTTGTAACATCGAGCTTGTTCCTGGGTTACCATAAATGGTGCCAGAAGCAACCTCAAGATCTGAAGCTATATTAAGAATTCCATCACCATCGGTGATCGATGTACCACCAGCATCATTGCCGGATGTTAGAACTTCGGCAAGAGTTTGATCATCTGTTCCAGCATTATCCAATTCAGCGAGGTCGATATCCCAAATAGTGCCGGCTTCGGTAATGCTGAGTGTATGTGTACCATGTGTATAGCTTGCAGCAGTAATTATTTCATTATCATCTGCCATATCACCGTCTGCAGCGATATGTTCATCTATTGCGGCCTGGACATTTGTTGCAGTTAGGTCAGATGTTGTATTATCGTATGGTACATCTGCGGCATCGACCTGATCGGCTCCAGAACCCCAGTCTATATCGGAAGCTTGAACCGCGTCGTCTGTAATTGTTGGGTTTGGATATGTTCCAGTAAGGTCTCCGCCTGCTGCCTCACCATCATCGATGTAATTTGTGCTTACCCAGGCAGCATCTACTGCTATATCATCACTATTGACTGTAATACCAGTTCCTGCGCCGATATCTAAACTGATATCTGTATCGGCACCAGGAAGTATATCATCTGCGCCACCTGTTAAACCATCACCTGCGACCAGATCGCCATTTTGTGTTAGAGAAACATCCACGGTACCAGTAGTCGGTGATACGACAATTGGTGCAGTTCCCGTAACTTCATTGACTCCACCGATAACTGATGGACTAGTCCACTCAAAGCCTCCGGATGCATTGTCATAACTCAAAACATAATTATCTTCGGATGCTGTTCCATGAGATAGCATCTTAAGATCGATCTCTTCGATAGTTCCATCTAAGATTTCAGTAGATTCTATTGTTTGGCCGAGAACAGAGATTTCACCATTTGAATTTGGCAAGGTATATTCGACATCGGTCGCGAAAGAAGCATTCTGGAAAGTTGCGAATGTAGATGCACCAGTAGGAATTCTAATACTTCCATCATCATCGATGCGTAGATTTTCATTTGCTACCCACGCACTTGTTCCACTGTCCCAATGTAGGGCAGCTCCGTCATTGGTAGCCGAAGGTAATACATCGCCATAGGCTTCATCGATTTCGCCTATTGCTTCATAGACATTGTCGATACCACCAACAATATTGTAACCATCACCACCGGGATCGGGGAATGTTGTGGGTGCAGTTGCACCAACAGCCTCAGATAAACTAACAAGGCCCCAGGGCGAAGCACCTAAACCAATTTGGTAATCACCGCTAGCTTCAACGGCTACTTCTGCATTCTCTCCAACACGAAATATACCATTGTCATCACCATCATGAATCATAAAATTCTCTATTGCAGCATCCGTGTCTCTGTCTAATTGTATATGAACACCTTGATTAGAGTAAATCCTGGCATCGCTATTAATCCATAAGTCGCCTTCGCTTCGTATTGCAGGGCCGGCTCCAGCATTTTCTGCATGTATAGCAGCGAAATTATCCGGGTCTTGCTGATTCACATATAGCCCTCTATAGCCTGTTCCAGAAGATTCATCATTTGGTATGGTAATAGTAACAGGGCCTGAATCATCGATATTTATTGTTTCACCAGCATTATAGGCATCATTCAATGATATCGATGATGACACTGTCGTTATTGCAGCATCGAGATCGGCTAAGGCATCATGTACATTTTCTGATTCTGTGTCAATATATGAAGATGATACAAACTCGGTGAGTGGAACTTCTGTATCATTGGGGTCTCCACCACCGCCGCCTGTGTGGACATTGATCAGAACCTTGAATTCTGAGCCTCCTGAATTCTCTAATGCTGTACCTAAAACGAATCCATCGGGATTATTGTCTAAATCTGTGACTTTGCCCAAAGGCGCAGTAACGATTTTATCGCCGGGTGCAATTGCAATAGACCCATATTCATCAGAAGGCCTTACCGTAACAATACCACTTGCTGCGACAAGATATCTATCCGATGCACCATCTACCGAAGAGACAGAAATAATAATTCCAACAGGAATATCATCTGCGCCACAAGTATCGATAACAAATGCACTTTCCAGTTTGACAACCGCACCGAGGTCTAAATCATAAGTATCGCTTCCGGTAAAAGGATTTCGCATTATCTGGCCAAATGCTAAAGAGGCCAGAAGTATCAAAATAAATATAATTACTCTTGAATTCTTCATTTCTTGCTCCCTGTATTATTGATTTCTATTATCTGAAGATTTCTTTCATTAACCAAAGCCCTGTAACTCGAAGCATCGATGCGATATTCTATCGAGTATTGGTGAGATCCTTCGGTGGGTGTATCGGTATAGTTAAGCGCAATTGTCATATCATGATAAAATGCAGTATTAGTCTGAAGATTTACAGTACGAGAAGTAAGTTTTTTATCATCTCTGACAAGGCGAATAGTAACTTCAGGCCCTAAATAACCCGGTACCTTGTCAGATATATTGCAACTAAAATTGATAAAAATAATACTATTGTTATCAGAATTTTGATCGATTGTAATTTCCATGTCATTTAATTTTGTCCATGAAGTTTCCGAAAGAATCACATCGTCATCTGCATTTACCCAATCTGCAAAGCCAGTAAATAGATTTTGAAGATTTCTGGTATTATCGAATGTCATGTCGATTGTTTCTTTCGATGTAGAAATCGGTGAATCCTCGAATCGCAAATCTCGATTGAATTCATTTTGGGAAGTACCAATTTCAATATTATTCAATTGTGTGGCATAACTTGCCAAAACAATCAATAAGATTAAGACATTTAGATATTTAGTTCTCAATTTAACCACCTTTTTATACAATTCAGAAAGTTTCTTTTTCATTATATATATTACAGTAAGATTTCTAATTGTCGAGTTTTTTTTTCATTTTAATCACTATTAAGAAAAGCAATTTAAGCAGGAAAAATAAGATTAAATGTACATTAATACCATTCCAATATCCTTATCAGCATTGGTCTTATTTAAAAAAAGAATTTTAAAACTAATAAAACCTGGTTTCTTGCTTTAAATTGCCAGATCTTTTTCCAATGTGTAGATTATAGCTAATTATTGTTATTAAGTCAAGCTAAAATCAGTCAGTATATTGGTTTTTTTCTCTTTCAGGTTAATATTAATTAAGTTGTAATTATTTATTTTTTTATCCTTTTTCTAATCAAATATTCTATTATATTTTTCTTTTGGCTAAAAAGGAGGAAATATGCTGAGCAAACATATGCCATTAGAGACAAAAGCGTGGAAAAAATTAGAAGAAATTCACGAAAAGAAGTTGACTATCCACATGAAAGATCTTTTCAGTAAAGATGGAAGTCGGTTTGAAAAATTTTCGATAGAATTCGAAAATATTTTTATCGATTACTCCAAGAATATTATAGATAAGGAAGTTCTGGATGCGCTTTTCGACCTTGCAGAGGAAATGAATTTGAAGGACTCTATCGAAAAGATGTTTACTGGCGACAAAATCAATGAAACCGAGGGCCGTGCAGTACTTCATACCGCACTTCGCAATTTCTCTGGGAATCCCGTATATGTCGATGGCGAGAATATCATGCCGAATGTGAAAAAAGTCAATAAACAAATGAAAGAGTTTACTGATAATCTTCATTCAGGAGCATGGAAAGGCTATACTGGCAAGAAAATAACCGATATAATAAATATCGGAATAGGCGGCTCCGACCTTGGGCCTTACATGGTTACAGAAGCTCTGAAGCCATATCAAAAAGAAGATATCGATGTCCATTTTGTGTCGAATGTAGATGGTACACACATTGCCGAGACATTGAAAAAAATCAACCCGGAGACTTCGCTTTTTCTAATTGCATCTAAATCCTTCACAACACAGGAAACAATGACCAATGCCAATACTGCAAGACAATGGTTTCTCGATTCTGCCAAAGATAAAAAATTTATTGCAAAGCATTTCATAGCGATTTCTACGAATGAAAAAGGCGTGGCTGAATTCGGAATCGACACCGACAATATGTTCGTGTTTTGGGATTGGGTCGGTGGAAGATATTCACTATGGTCGGCTATTGGCCTTTCGATTTCCCTTGCAATCGGCTATGATAATTTCGAAAAACTATTAAAGGGTGCATATAAAATGGATATGCATTTCAGATCGCAGCCTTTTGAAAATAATATCCCCATTATACTAGCTTTGATTGGAATATGGTATAATAATTTCTTCGATGCCGAGTCACATGCAATTTTGCCTTATGATCAATATATGCACCGTTTCGCTGCCTATTTCCAGCAGGGTGATATGGAATCCAATGGCAAATCCATCGGCCGAGATGGCGAAATAATAGATTATCAAACTGGCCCAATAATCTGGGGAGAACCCGGAACCAATGGACAACATGCATTCTACCAGCTAATCCATCAGGGCACAAAGCTAATCCCATGTGATTTCCTTGCGCCGGCAATTAGCCATAACCCAATTGGCGACCATCATAAAAAATTGCTATCGAATTTCTTCGCACAGACCGAAGCTCTTATGAATGGCAAAGAAAAATGCGAAGTAATAGAAGAAATGAAAACCGAAGGCAAAAGCAAAAAACAAATCGAAATGCTTGCTTCATATAGAACTTTCGAAGGAAACAGGCCGACAAATTCGGTTTTATTTGAGAAACTCACGCCAGAGACACTCGGCAGCCTTATTGCCATGTATGAACACAAGATTTTCGTACAGGGCGTGATTTGGAATATCTTCAGCTTCGACCAATGGGGAGTCGAGCTTGGGAAAAAACTCGCCAGAGCAATTCTACCCGAGCTGGAAAAATCCCAAAAAATCGAAAGCCACGATAGTTCGACCAATGGACTTATTAATAAGTACTTTCTATATCGCAAAAATTCATGATCACCATGGTGTCTGAGCGAAGTCGAAGCCATAAAAAAATTGCAGCAAAAATAATCCATTTAGATATTTCGAGTAAAAGCAAAGATTTTTTCAAAAGCCTCATTTGATATAAAGCGCCCGTGAAATTATATGCTTCTTTCCATCATTTGCAGATATAATATAGACCCCCGAAGGAAGGTTCTTATCAGGATTCCAGACAATGCTGCTTGATTTTCCAGTATTTAGTTCTGTAACTATCCTACCATTGTGATCACGGATTTGGATATTTGCTGAAATGCCGGTTTCTATGCTAATAGCAGAATTGAATGGATTCGGTGATGTTATCAATAACAGTTGTTCTGGTTTTTCTGCTTTGGCTTCTTGGACTGCTTCGCCTGGATTCCAATTTACGCCCCAGTCATATAGATTCGGTTCTTCTTCTCCATCTGCAAAGATATCGGCTCTAAGCCTGATTGTATCGATTTCTGTGGGTAATAAAGCGAGATTAATTATTCCTGTTTCACCATCGGTAGTCGCACTTGCAAAGTCGCCCCAGACGCCGCCAGTTTTCACCTGGACAGTTATTATGATCGAATCACCAGCTTCCTGTGTCCAAAAGGCTCTGTCGAAACCATCGCCTTCTGGATTATCGCTCGATATAATCGGATTTGAAACGATGTATCCATAGTTATCGCCGCTTGTGCCGACTTTATAATCATCGTAGAATGTCTGGCAGTAGAATGGGTCTGTCCAGCCGAGATTGAATGTGCCAATTCGAAGCTCTTCGATATTCTCTGGTGCTCCACCTGTAAATGGATACGGGCCAAAAACATCTGTTCCATCGATTGTGCAATATATCTCATCTGCCTCACAGTCGAAATCGAGGCGATAGTGATGCCATTCAGCCGGGTCTATCTCGACAAGATTATGCCTTGATACGCCATCCCACAGAGCCACATAGCCCTCGCGATTGTAAACCTGGCTTTTTCTTTCATCATCTTTGTACAATGTGATAATAAATGACTGATCATCTGAATCGGATGTGAGGGACCAACCTTCGATATATCCTGCTTCAAGTGGCTCGAAATTGATATTTACCCATGACATTTCTCTCCAGCTATCATCATGTATAAATAAAGACTGATTAGCGGAATGATAGATATCGCGGCTTAGTGAGTAGAATTCTCCCCATGTAGTCCAGAATGATTCAAATTCTTCTACAGAATCATATCTCTCGAAATCCTCATCGATAAGTATCATTTCGGCACGAAGAGTCATCTGGTCATGGTCTTCTACGGCATCATAATCTTCCGCATTTGTAAATTGCTGGCCAGTAGTCTGATACCATGAAGCTACCGAGTCATCGCTGCCTATCGTAAAGCTCCTTGGATGAGTCCAATTGCTATATGTAATACCGTCATAGGCTCTAACCCGCCACCAGTATGTGCCATCTTCCAGCGGTGTTTCGAAATTGAAAGATATCGCCTCGCCAGTTCCTTCTTCGACCGGGAAAGCGCCGCCAGTGAAACCAATAGCACTTTCATCGGTTCTAAAGATAGCGATCGGATCGCCAAAATCGGCGCTATCATCATATTCTAAGACGAAATGCAAATCATGGCCATCGCCATCTTCTGGAACCTGCCAGATTAATTCAGGTTGTGGATCGTCTATTCTGGCATTGTCGAAAAGCCAGTTGGAATATATCGGCGCTTCCGGCCTGTCATTTGGGATTCCTTCGGAAATATCGCCCGACATTACAAGTGCAAATCTCTGTGGGCTATGAGCAATTCTGGAAGCTTCGACAGTAACCACAATCAATGCGCCCGGGACAGGATCGAGCCAAACCACCTCATCACGGTTTATTCTATCGGCCGAACCTCCAGTAATTGACCTTGCACCCGATGAAGCAAATACATTGCCTCGATAGACATTGTCTTCGATAGACACAATAAGATCCAGGTCATTTACGCCGGGTGTTCCCGCTGCCGGAGAACCGGGATAATCGCTATATGAGAGTACAATTTTGATTGGCTGGGTTTCGGATTCACCGCATTGGACATAGAAATCACGTATATCTCCAGTAGAATTGAAACCTGTTATCTCATCATGTACCATTAGCTTTCTTTCATCGGTGCCATAATCATCATCGAAATACATGCAATCATCGAGGACAACTCTTCCCCAGCCCTGGCCATTCGAAGGAGCATGTTGCACTCCGTCATCGCCAATTTCGCTTATTGTGTATCTTCCTGTCATATTTCTTGTGCCATTTATAAGCATAGCCTTCATGAGCGCGCCAGAAGGAAACATTCTATTTTCGATTTGTGGGCTTCCTGTCGGATAGTAGCCTTCCATGAAATATTGTCTTATAAGGGCAGTTAATCCTGCGGCTGTTGGGCAAGCCATCGAAGTACCGCCCATTTTGCGAATGCTCGTATGTCCGCCTGAGCCGCCATCGACATTGTCTGCGCTCCAGATATTCCATCCACCAGGAACCGAGATATTTGGTTTGAGCAAACCTTCATCGGTTGGGCCATGTGAAGAAAATG
The DNA here is from genome assembly GCA_046542255.1 of Candidatus Zixiibacteriota bacterium. GTDB lineage: Bacteria > UBP14 > UBA6098 > JBKHBT01 > JBKHBT01 > JBKHBT01. Next base: position 62,036 of record JBKHBT010000005.1, read on the forward strand.
GAGCCATATTTTCTGGGTCTGCACCATCACCGGAGCCATGTGCGCTCCAATCGCTGCCACCACTTCCAAAACCAGTCTCGGTAGCTCCCACAGAGACTATATTCTTGGAGCAATTGTATGTAGCAACACGCGCAGGCGATGAGCCATTATTATCATTTCCAGCAGCAAATAAAATGATGAAATCCTGGTAGAAATACATAAATTCATCGCATTCTTGAGCATTGGAATTATAATAGTTTGGCCGCGAACTACCATAGGAATTAGAATGAATAAAAGCGCCACAATTTCTAGCATATTGGAACATTGTATTCATATCGGTCGGCGTATAGATTCCCGATGTACCATCAGCACCATCGGTGACAACCAGTCGGCATAAAGGTGCCATTCCATCGGCGGCATCATATATACCGTCCATTGGGTCATTGGCGTAATTGTTTCCACCTATCGATCCACCAACGTGGGTTCCGTGGCCATGCATTTCTTCATCGATATCATCGAAATCGCCCATATCGATTCCGCCGTAATTATAGGCTCTAATTTTGCGATGGTAAGTATCTCCAGGCGTGGACCATCCAACCTGTTTGGGAACCTCGACTCCAGCATCGTAGAAAAAAGCAGAATTAGTATCCAGGCCGCTATCGCAGAATCCTACAATCTGATCCTGGCCATAAATTCCTCTTCGATAAACCGGCACATGTTCATAATCGACAACCATCTGGGCAGAAAGATCGGCGCCGCCGATACCATGACGCATTCCCTCGAAATTATAGGATTGTGTAATCCACCTCGACCAGTCATTAACGGGATAATCGGGATAGTAGCGTTCCACCCATTCTGTACCTTCGTAATTGGCGGCAGTGATAGCAATTTCATTGGCCATTTTCGGTTGAATACGCAGTTTTATAAATTCGTGATGAGCTCCTTTTGTCGAGTCTATTATTATTGCGCCTTGCTGCGAAAGCAACTCGGCAAGAGCTTGATAATCATCATCCTGGAATACCTGTATTTTAATGCCGATAAGGCCATCGTCTTCATCGCTTTCTTGTTTGTTTTGGGCAAGAGCTGGCAGAACTCTCAATGATGGTACAAGCGGCCCAGTCCATACCACTTGCTCCAAAGACTCGACATCTTCGAGTGATTTTTTAGGAAGCCTATAAATCCAGGCATCATTGGGGACATAGTAAAATCGCGCAGGATAAAAATCACCGGAGACTCTGGAAGCAATATCGAGAATTTCATCCAAATCTTCCTGAGCATATCCGGGAGCCAGCTTAACTATATAGTAACCGAAATCTCTTTCAAAGCCATTGTATCCTAGTTCATCTATGAAAGTAGGGTCGAATAGCTTATTTTGTTCTTTTATATTGTATGCACCAGCACGGAACCAGATAATATTATCATCAGAAAGCATTTGATTGGTAATATTTACTGTCTTTGGATTTGCCAGATCTTTTATATTGCCAAAAGATAATTTTGCGATTAATATCATGGCAATACCAAGCACGATAATAAGGACGTGGCGAAGGCTGTAACCATAAATATTTTCTATTATTTTTGCGTGAGAAATATAACGTTTCCCACCATTTGAATAGCTTTTTTCTTTTGAAGATAAAATTGCATTTTGATCGAAATCCTGCTTCATATTTTTCCTTTCGGCATTTAGCCACTGAATAATAAAACAAATCGATCAAAATAACCTATAGAATTCTCCTTGCCGGTACCATTCTAATTTCATCACCCATTACAATTTAGTAAAAATTTCAAATTTAAGAAAGTAAAACTTTTTAAATATCAATCTTTTCTACCATATAACTTAGAATCGACCAATTGTTTATTCCCTATCGGCATTTTGTTGATAACTTGTTGAAAAACTATTGATAACATATTGAAAAGCGTTTAATAATCTGTGGTTAATTTGAAATTATAATCTCAATAAAGTAAAAATAAAGTAAAAACGAATCAGTGAAAACGATATTGATATTTACTTTTGAAAAAATTATGCAAATCTTAAGAGAATCGAATTAATACCGATAATTATTTTGGATATTCTTCTGTTTAGAAGAGGTAATTAAAATGAAAGTTATTCAAGAGAAGAATTTAAAAGGCATGATTTGCCCATATATTATTTTGGAGGTACTGAAAGAAATCTCATTACTCAAATCTTCCCAATGTATAAAGTTTCATGTGGATGATAGGATGGCACCGGCTGAAATCGAAGAAGAAATAGGTAATGATGATAGTTATAAAATTGAAATAGTGGAAAAATTCGATACTTGGGAGATTGTGATTTGTTCTCTTTGACATGGATGATCAATAAGTTAGATATTAATATAGAATTAGTTATTAAAGGATAAGATGAGCATAGAGGACTTAAAAAAAGAATTAAATGCAGAAAGACAGGCAATCGCCGTTTTCAAAAAACGTTTCGAAGGCTTCAGGGTACTCTATAATACAGTATTCGAAATAGAAGGAGCATCAGATGAAAAGACATATGACATTTTATGCAAAAATCTGATGAAACTCACGATGGCCAAAGCCGTTGCGATTGCATCTTGCGATAATCTCTCAAGAAGCCTGACACTCGAAAGCTATTGCGCCTTGATGGATAATGGCGAATTTCTGAAATCATCTTGCGAAATTGCAGCTGGGGTACATGAGCACTATATAGAAAACATTATCGAAGAATACAAAAATGATGAACCCCTAATGAATAGGCTATTTACGATTATTTGTTCCGCCCTGCCTTCCAAATATTATAGAGTTTCCATAGTTAGAGAAGGTAAACTGCTGGCCATAGGATTAATTAGATTGCAGGAAGATCAGAATCTTGAGATGAAAGACCTTATCGATACCTTTCTTAGCCTGGCCGGAACGATACTAGAAAGATTGAATTCATCTCGAGAGCTGCAAAAAAATAATAACTGGCTCTCCACGACTTTGCAAAGCATCGGCGATGCTATTATAACCACCGATACCGATGGATATATCACCTTCATGAATAAAATGGCGGAAAAGCTAACTGGATGGTCTCGCCAGGAAGCCATCTCATGGCCAATAGAAGTGATTTTTGAAATTTACAGAGAAAATGGCGAACAAAATGTGAAAAATCCGGTACAGGAGATCTTAGAAAGCAAAGAAGTCGGAAGTGTCATCAATCTGACTTCCATAGTCTCCAAAGATGGAACAGTGATACCCATAACAGAAAGCGCAGCACCTATAAGAAATGATAATAAAGAAATTACTGGCATTGTACTTGTTTTCCATGATAATAGCGTGATTCGAGAATCTGAGCAAAGGCATAAAGAATCGACAAGGTTCTTGAGTCTCATAATAGAAAATCTGCCCAGCATTCTCTATGTCAAAGATGCTGATGAACAGAGGTTTCTGAGGATCAATAAGGCCGGAGAAGAACTTTTCGGTTTCAATAGGCATGAATTTCTCGGAAAAAGAAATGAAGATATCTTCCCGGATAAAATTGCCAAAAAATTCAACGAAACCGATCAGGAAGCTATCGAATATGGCATGATGATAGATATCGAAGAAGAAAAAATCGAAACCTGGCATAAAGGATATCGCCTATTGCATACAAGGAAAATCCCGATTATGAATGATGATGGCATTCCCGAATTTCTACTATGCATATCAGAAGATATCACAGAGAAGAGAAGAGGCGCGCTTGAAGTAGCAAGGGCACATTCAGAACTAAGGCAATTGCTCGATGCGACAACACCGCTTTGTGTCATAGACAATGAATCGAATCTTATAAAGGTAAATGAAAATTTTTGTAGACTTTTCGACCTAAAATCGGATGATATTATTGGCCGGAAATGCTATGAAATTTGGCAAGACAATAAAGAAACCTGCAATAGTTCTTGCCCTCTCCATAAGATAGAAAATGGAGCAAAAAAAGTTGTAACTGAAAGAGTCAAAAAATCGATCAGTGGAAAAGAAATCCCGGTTATTATGTCATCTTATCCATATAGAGATGTAGATGGAAATATCTCTGGTGTCGTAATGAGTTACATAGATGCCTCAAGACTTAGAAAGACCGAAAATGCATTAATACAAAGCGAAATCAGTCTTAAACAGGTTATTGAGAATTGCCATGAAGCTATTGGGGTTGTTGTCGATGGAAAAGTTGTTTTTGCAAATAAAGCCACAGAAGAAATTACAGGACAAAAAGTAGAAGAAATCCTGGGAACTGATTTCGGTCATTTTGTACATCCTGAAGATTTGGAGAGTGTATTAAAACACTATAAAGAGCTTTATTCTGGACAAAAAGACAATGTTTTGATACGATGCCGCATAATATCGAAGGATAAAAGTGTTAGATGGATTGAAGCCACTGCAATTATAACAGATTGGAACGATAAATCTGCCATTTTGAGTTTCTTGAATAATATTACGGGTAATTTAGGTAAAGAAGAGAGAATCAAAGAACTGGAAATGGAATTGGATTCATTGCGACGAAAAAGTACATAACTAGTTAAGAAAATACCATATCATAAGGCTGACAGCTCCTGTAACCATAAGTGAGAACAGAAATTGTCTGATAAATCGGTCTTCTTTTTTTATGGCGGCATGGCGACTCCAAAAATAGGTAAAAATAAAAGCAATTACTGCCACCAAACCCCACCAAACGCGACGTTGAACAGCTTCATATACAAGAATTGGTGCAAAAAATAATACCAGAATTTGGATCAAAGTCTTCATGGTTTGTTTCCTTATTTGGCTTTGTCATTTTCCATGCTGGATGAGCCATTGAAGACTGCGCCCTGTTCTACTATCAGAACATCGGTTTTGATGCTGCCGGTGAAATGGGCAGTGCTTTCTAGTTTGACGAGTTGCTTCGCAGTAAGCTGTGCTTTTACCTTGCCGCCAATAATCGCAGCAGAAGCTTCTATCGATTCGGAGTTTAGGACACCATCCTTGCCGATAGAAAGCTTACCAGATGCGGATATCTTTCCATCGAAATTTCCATCGATGCGAAGGCCACCATCTACTTCGATATCGCCGTTGAATTTGCTTCCTGCGCCCAAAATTGTATTTATATGGTCATTACTGGCCGATGTTTTCTTCTGTTTCACTTTCTGTTTCTCCTTCCGGTTCTTCTTCATCTCCAAGAGGATTTATATTTTTTCCATCTTTAAGAACCTCGTAATGTATATGTGAACCAATCGATTTTCCTGTTGAGCCTGAAAATCCGATGATTGTATTCCTATCTATGAAATCATCCTTTTCGACAGTGGTCTTTTGAAGATGGCCGTATCTTGTTGTATAGCCATTTGTATGGTCTATTACAATAAGATAGCCCAGGTCCCTTGTATAATCTGCAAATATTACTTTACCGGCTGCCGTTGAATAGACTGCTTTGCCTTCGGGAAGAGCGATATCGATTCCCTCATGTTTTCTCTTATACAAAGGGTTTTTATAATTATATGTAGTTGTTATAGCACCGCTCTGCGGCAAGCCCTGCGGAATATAACGAGATCTCTTGAGTACATGGCTTATTTTATTTGCATCAAAATCGATTTTGGCAATTTCCAAAGCCTTTTTCTCATCGATTACTTCGGTCTTGTCCTCTTGATTCTCATCGAGAATTCGCCTGAGATATTGTTCCATTTCGGTGATTTTGGCAAGTTTATATTCTATGCGTTCAACTTTGGAAAGCTGTTTTCGAAGATTTTCATTTTCAGCCAAAAGTGTATTTTTTTCTACCAAAAGGGCGATATACTTCCCGCCCATGAAAACGCCGATAAAAAAAACAATCGTCAATAATACAAAAAAACCAATAAGCCACCAAAAAAGCTTCATACTCATTCTAAGCTTCCAAGGTTCCTGCCTATTCTCCGGTACGACCATAAATGTTATATGCTCTCTGTGCATAACCTCACAATATAAACAAATAATCCAATTTAGACAATAATTTTGAAATTAAACAATCGATATAACCATCACATAAATTAGAAGAAAATTCAGAAAATCTGTTTTTTAAAAAAGCAAACTTAATTGAATTTCTATAATTGACGGCTAATCGAAAGAGTATATTTATTCTTTTTCTCCAAGTCTTCTCGCAATCGAATAAAGCTCATCATTATCGTAGAATTCAATAACAAGCTTCCCTTTCTTCTTACCTTTGGAAATCTCGACCTTTGTTGCGAGTGATTCTTGAAGCTCATCTGCAAGAGCTGCCAATTCTGGGTCGAGCTTTTTGGATGCCTTTTTCCTGGGCTTTGTCGGGTCATTGGCCGCAATTTGCGATAGACGTTCGACCGAAAGGCCTTTGCGCACAGTCAAAAGCGCAAGGCGAAGCTGCCTATGTGGATCATCGATAGAAAGCAGTATGCGAGTGTGGCCGGCGGAAAGCAATCCATCCCGAACCATTTCCTGGATTTTCTCCGGAAGGCTTAATATACGAAGGGTATTGGCAATAACCGGCCTGGAACGGCCAACCGATTCTGCAATTTGTTCCTGTGTCATATTGTATTTATCTCTCAAGGCTTTATAGGCATGAGCTTCTTCTATGACATTCAGGTTCTCTCTCTGGATATTTTCCACGAGGCCAATCAGAGAAAGCTTCTGCGGATCATCGATATCGACTATTATTGCCGGTATTTCATCTATATCTGCAATTTTCGATGCTCGCCATCTTCTTTCCCCGGCTATTATTTCATATTTGCCATCTTTGAGATGAAGCAAAATTGGCTCGAGAACGCCCTGTTCTTTTATCGACTGCGCAAGGCTCTCGAGGCCTTTATCATCGAAATGTGTCCTAACCTGATGCTCGCCCGGAATAATGTCCGAAAGCGGAATCATGCTGATTGAAAGTTGGTTTATATCATCCTGCCACTGGTCGCCCAAAATGGCGCCGAGTCCTCGGTCTAATGCTTTTTTCTTAGCGGCCATCTATTATTTCCTCTGCTAATTCGATATAATTTACTGCTCCACGGGATTTAGAATCGTACATAATAACCGGTTTATCAAAACTGGGCGATTCTGCAAGCCTAACATTTCGATGAATCATTGTATCAAAAACCCGCTTGCCGAAATAGCTCTTGACCTCTTTGAGTACCTGATTGGAAAGATTCAACCTGGCATCGTACATCGTCATCAAAACCCCCAAAAGCCTGAGGCCGGGGTTACAAGTCTTTTGAATCCTGGCGAGAGTAACAAGAGCCTGTCCAAGGCCTTCGAGGGCATAGTACTCACACTGTATCGGGATTATGACTTTATCGGCAGCAGCGAGCGCATTAAGAGTCAGAAGCCCGAGAGAAGGTGGGCAATCGATGAGAACATATTCATAATTGCTGGCGATATCTGCAAGTTTGCTTCGAAGATGGCGGTGGCTGTCGCCATTTCCATCCAGTTCCACAATTACACGGGCCAGATTGCGAAATGCCGGCAGCAAGTTCAGTTCCGGAAGGTCTTGAATATGGACTACGGTTTCTTTGAAAGTTTTTTTGCCGGTAAGGTAGTCATATATGGTTGGCTCTTTCTCAGTAAAACGAATACCGAGTCCGCTGGAGGCATTAGCCTGTGGGTCAAAATCGACCAGTAAGGTCTTTTTACCGGCTGCGGCAAGTGAAGCGGAAAGATTTACGGCGGTAGTGGTTTTACCAACGCCGCCTTTCTGATTTGCAATAGCTATTATCAATTCGTATCCTTAGTTTTTCATTTCTAGGCAAAGAATATATTTTTAATTTCGCATATTATCAAGTAAATTCCAAATTTTTATTTGCCAAAAATAAACAAAATTATGATAAAAAAATCACTATTTCACAAGTTACTATAATCTAACAATTTCGAAAATTTCACAAAAAATCCCTTATTGTTAATAATTACAGTTTCTAAATAAAATTGAGCAAAAAAACTTTTTTACTTTTATACTTGTCATTATAAGTGTCCCAAAATAAGAAATTTATAAAAATATTATAAATGTGATGCTGAAGAGGATATTTTTATTCTTCTTCTTTAATCTCAGAAATTCCGATAACAAGAGCGACACCGCCACCCACGCGAATTAATATATTTTTGAATTTATAGTCATGAAAGCTATCGAAAATGCTAAGAAGTTCAGAGCGAGATTCGGAGAAATTGTTTTTCAATACTTTTGTATAGTGTCTTAGTTCATCATCGCTGACATATTCGAAGAGTTCCTTTATTTTTTTTAGCTTCTCCTGCTTGGTTAAAACTCGAAGAATGCTGTCATTTTCATCATAATTAGCAAAATCCCATATATTAACAGAATTACTCACAACTTTCTGAATTCTTTCCTGGTCTAATCTTGTATTTGCAATTATGACTACAGCTTTAAGCAATATCGTCTGGTCATTTTCGATTCTCCAGGGAAGAATGGGGCCTTTTTGTTCACTTGCAGTGTCTTCTTCGAAGATATTAAGATTTTCGGGATTTATTTTTATCTCTATTTCCTGGTCTTTCATCGAAGGATGCCGCCATGTTCCTTTATATTCATCAGCAATGGATTTTCTTGTCGGCTGGAATTGGTTTTGCGGCAGTATTTCAGTATTCTCTTCTTTTTTTTCGGAATCGAGAATTTCGATTGCAGCATCACCGGTCTTGCTTATAGGCTCGGAAGGCGGTTCGGTTTCAACTTCCTCTTTGGGAATATCGGTTTTGATATTTTTATCTATCCATTCATGATATTTTTCTTCGAATTCTACTCTTTGCTTTTGTATCTTATTGATTGTTTTGCGGCCTATCATATTGAATTCATATATCCTTCGCGGCCAATCCCATGATAGTGTATCGAATAATGGTTTTCTTTCGAATAATGACTTTGTAGCAATTTCTGGGTTTGCAGTAAGTTCCATCTGGAAATCCTCCGGAAAAATGCTGATTGGTATTCGGCATACCTTACCACAACTGGAACATTTGAAAGATGCATATCCATTTTCGGCGCATTTTTTCGCAATCTTCTCGATTGGCTTGTTTTTCATTGCACAATCTCCACAAAGAGGGCAATCCATGTAAAAATAGCGGTATTTGCCTATATATTCCCATGGCTCTTTTGTCGACTTCATGCCGTTTTCATCCGAAAGATAGTATTCGCCCAAATCACTCGATGCCACAATCGAATTTATGATTATCGATAATATCTTATAGATTCGGCTTCGCAGATTTTCATCGTCCGTATCCAAGTATGGTGCAATATAGTCGATTCCTTTTTCGCCCATCGATGCAAGAGCATGAGATGCCAGGTCGAAATAGCTGTCATCCACAAGACGCTGTATAATATAGGGTATCGCCTCTTCTGACAATTCCGATAATTTTTTTCTATTTCCAGTAAGAAGGAAATAGTCTATCTTCTCTGGCAAATTCTCGGGTTGATATCCGATTTTCTTGAAAAGCAAAGCAGCTCTTTTTCGAATATCGATATCACCCTCTGAGAACAGAGCACGAAGGTGTTTTTGAAGGATTTCTTTATCGAATAAAAGCAGGGCCTGTGAAGCTGCTTTTCGTACTTTTGGAGAATCATCGGTCAAGTATTGCGATACGATTGATATTGTATTCGAAAGATGTAATTTACCCAGAACATCTATAACGGTTTTTCTGATAAGCGGATCATCGCTTCCGAGCATCGCGACAATATCCTTGAGCACATCGGTCCTACCGAGCTTTTTGGCGATATTGCCAAGGGCGATTATTGCGGCGATACGCACTGGTTTATTAACATCCAAAAGCAGAACTCGCAAAATTTCGATCGTATTTTCATCGGCTACCACACCCATAATTACCGTCGCATTTAGACGATATTCGCTCGAAGACTCATCCAAACCCTCGAGAACCTTTTCAATGGCTTTATTCCCGAAAGAAATTAGCGCGCTTCTTGCAATATAAGCATGTTCCTTATCATCGAGCAAACTAATGAATGTATCGATTGCTCTTTCATCGCCAATTTTGACGAGTGTTTTTATGACATTGGTTTTCTCATCGAAATTCTTAAGAGCATACAAAAGATGCTTTGTCGTGGGTTTTCCTATTTTCGCAAGCCTTTCCCAGGCACCCTTTGCAATCAGAAAATAGGTCTTCTCGATATCGGTTTTTGGTTCCCAGTCATTTGCTTCGAGAATCTGCGATGCCAATACCCTAATCTGTCCATCTGGGTTTTTGAGATGTGGGAGAACAATCGGTACTGCGCGAGGGCCAAATTTTTTGAGAGCATTCGCTGCGAAATTACGAATAAAGAAATCATCACTCTGAAGAGCAATTTCTAACCTTTTTAGTGCAATATTACCCATCTGTGCTAATGCACTGAAGGCATTTTCGCGAAATTGATTATCCCTTTCCTCTGTAGATAATATAAATCGATCAACAGCAGCAGTGCCCATCGAATAGATAAGCTCGGTTACTTCTTTATTGGATTTATCATTATATTGGAAAGTATCAATTAGCGGGCCAAGCGCAGGCATTCCGATATTTTTCAAAACATCCCATTCGCCTCTTGCGATAAGATAGTTTATTTTTTCCCCAAGTGTTTCGGGCGACCAGCCAAGTCTTTCCAAAGCCAGAACAGCATAACGCCGGGAATTATAGTCGGATTTGAGGAGTTCTACTAAATATTCGATGGTCTCGGGACTATCGAAATTCGCCAGAACATCCATGATAAGCCGCTGTGTCGAACCATCTGCTCTTTCGAACAATTGCAGTAATGGCTGAACAGCACGCTGCTCAGATAAATCCCCAAGAACCTGAATAACCTGTTTTTGGACATCATGCTTATTCGTGTTTAGCATAGTCAGCAATATTTTTCTTGCTCTTTCATTGCCAATTTTGCCCAATGCACGAACGGCATAAACCCGGACTCCCTTTTCGGTATCATCTGTTGCTCTTATTATGTATTCCAGTCCTCTTAGGTCCCCGATTTCCCCCAGAGCATATACTGCCTGCGCCCTGATACCAGAATTTTCATCACGACATGCATTAAATATTGCAAAAAGCACGTCTTCACTAAGTTTTTCCGGATATCTTGAACAAAGTTTTCCAAGCGTTTCGATTGCTTGCCGACGTATCTGGTCGTCGCTGTCATATTCGGTAGCCCGAATCAAGCCGGCGAAATCTTTGCGCTGTTTGAGCTTGTTTATATTAGGTTTAAATAAAGCCACTATTTTTCCTTTTGCCAAATAAATCTTTTATCTAATCGTATTAGATTTTACTAAATAATATGTATAAAGTCAAATGTTTTGACCTAAAAAACTTAATCTATCAAAATAATTTCATCATGATGTCCTAGGTTTTGAATGTCGAGTATCATTTTGGCATATTTTATTGCCTGTTTTGCTGTTTTTACCTTTATAAATGTCTTTGATTCTGATAGATTTATTTTTCTTTGATGGTTTTTTACTATAATTTTATCTATGCTTTCTTCGTTCTTATTCCCTTTAAGGAATGCATTGATGTTTTTTGCGGCGTTTTTACCGGAAGTCGCAGCATAAATATATCCACTGCTAGAGTTTACACACTCGCCACCAGCATATATTCCATCTATACCAGTTGAATAGTTCTTATCGATTTGGATAAAATTATGTTTAGTAGTTTTGATATCATCACCGAAGACTTTCTTGGTATATGGATATCTTCCATTTGCAAGTACCAGTAATTCTGCATCGATTTCGTAAATATGGCCGCCTTCATGTTGGAATTTCTCATTTCCATCGGTCTCTGGAGATAATCTCTCTGTTTCTATAGTTTTTATCTGGCCATTCTGGCTAAGAATCCTAAGTGGCATATGTTTGAAGAGAAATTCGACCCCAGAATTAATTGCTTCAGCGATATTTTTCCTATCGGCTGTCATATTGTCTAATTTCTTAAGATGCATAAGTCCGACTGATTTCTTAAGTTTTGCCATGGCAATCGCTGCAGAAACGGCATCGTTGCCATCCCCGAGAACAATAGCATTTTTGACCAAAGGAAATCTATCACGGTTTTTTAGCCTTTCGAATAATTCTATAACCGATATGACATTGTCAGTATCGATACCAGGTAAATTGACTCTTCGAACCTTCTGAGCACCAAAGGCGAGAAAGACAGCATCATATCTTTTTCTTATGTCTCTAAGATTGAACTTTGCACCTTTTGCAACAGTAGTCAGCATCTGGAAATCTGCTCCGAGCTTATTGAGTATATCAAGTTCAGAAAATAATATATGCCTCGGCAAACGGCTAGGCAATATAGCGAGGTTCAACATTCCGCCCGGCCTTTCCAGGCGGTCATAGATGGTAACTTTATGGCCTGATCTAAGAAGCTCAAAAGCGGCAAAAATACCGGCTGGCCCTGCGCCTACGATGGCTACTTTGTATTTGCTTTTGGACGATATATCAGGTTCCCAACTACGGTATCCAATATTTTCAAGCTCATATTCATAAAGAAAATGCTCAAATTCTGAAATCATAGGGATATTATTGGCAATCCCTCTTGAACATGGGCTTTTGCACATGCATCCGGTAATACCCGGATATGGTATATACTTTCTGACCAATTCGATTGCTCCTGCGAAATCTTCTGCTATTATCAGCTCCAGCATTTCATTTATGGGCAATCCTAATGGACAGGGTTTTAATTTAACTACATTATTCATCAAATCTCCTCATATATCAATATAAAATGGGGAAGGCAAATTATCAATCACAAACTAAAAAAGAAAGCCCTTTGAATAGTAGATATTCACTACAACAAGCATGAATAACAATGTTGCAAAAATCTAATAAGTTGTTTATTACAAAAATAGAAATTTAAGTTTTAAGGAAAAATTTGTTAGATAGCATTAAATATTGATTTTTTCCTGATAATGACTTTTTAATGCTATCTTGCGCTTTAGCCCTTTACTAATGAATTACTAATGTGTATATTTATGTATATTATGATGAATGCACTTAATAAGACGCTTCACGGGTTTAAGAAATTTTCAATCGATGTTTATGATTTCTTTGAATTGAGTTTCAAGGCTTTCATTGGCCTTTTTTTTAAGCCCTTATATTTCAAAGATATACTCTATCAGATGCAATTTATTGGAGTTGGCTCTTTGCCGATTGTTGCACTTACCTCGTTTTTTACGGGTATGATTCTTGCTTTGCAAAGTGGCGTGGCTATGGCGGTTTTTGGCGCTAAGATGTATGTTGGTACCGTTGTTTCGCTTTCTATCGTTCTCGAGCTTGGGCCTATGCTCACGGCAATTGTAGTCGCTGGAAGGGTAGGAGCATCGATTGCTGCTGAGCTTGGCTCGATGAAGGTTACCGAGCAAATCGATGCAATGCGCGCTATGGCAACAGACCCAATCAAAAAACTTGTAACGACAAGATTGATCGCCGGGCTTATTATGATTCCAGCCTTGACATTTATTGGAGATTTTCTCGGAATTATGGGCGGAGCTTTTGTCGCTATCAATCAACTGGGGCTAATTTACAATACGTACATCAAAACGGTTTTCGACATGCTAAGCATGGATTTCCTATTTATTGGTTTTGTCAAACCGTTCTTTTTCTCTACTATAATTATTCTTGTTGCAAGCTACACAGGTTTGAATACAAAAGGCGGGACTGAAGGCGTAGGAAAATCCACGACAAATTCTGTGGTTATATCATCCATACTAATACTTGTCAGCGATTATTTCTTAAATATTTTCCTATTTTGGATTCTGGGAGTATCCTATTAATGTTAAAGCTCGAGAATATATCCAAATCGTTCGATGGTACCAGTGTTTTAAAGGGTATAGACCTTGAAATCGCTGATGGTGAAACAATAATTATACTTGGAAGATCCGGTAGCGGTAAAAGCGTTACACTGAAATTGATCCTCCGTCTGCTTTTGCCTGATGAAGGCAGAATTTTTGTAGATGGCGAGGATACTACCGAATATTCTGAAAGCCAGATGATGCGTATCCGAAAAAAAATTGGAATGCTTTTCCAGGGTTCTGCCTTATTCGATTCGATGTCTGTATGGGAAAACCTGGCATTTCCGCTTCGTGAGCACACGAAGTTGACACTTCATGAAATGGATGAAAGAATCGAAGAGCTTTTATACTATGTCGATATGTCCGGGACAGAGAATAAATCGCCCGCAGAATTATCCGGCGGTATGAAAAAGAGGATCGCACTCGCAAGAGCAATGATAATGAAGCCTAAATATATTTTCTACGATGAGCCTACAACCGGCCTAGACCCGATTACTGCCATGACTATCAATGACCTTATCGTCAAAACAAGTAAAGAACACGGTATAACATCGGTAGTTGTTACACATGATATGGTATCGGCATTCTATGTAGGCGATCGCTTCTCTTTTTTGCATGATGGTGATATAATTTTTAATGGCTCGGCCGAAGAGATTCGAAAATCTGATAAACCTGCAATTCAAAAATTCCTTAAGGAAGCAAAATGGAAGAAAAAGTCAAACGAATAAACCTAAGAGAAACCAAAAAAGTCGCTATTGGGACTGTGATAATTTTCGCAATTTTGGTTGTTCTTGTAACAATCTATTTAGTAGGAAGAGACCAGGGGGTTTTGAGTAGGCGATATGAACTTCGCACTCGGATGAATTCAACCGGCGGCCTTGAAGAAGGAGCACCGATTCATCTGGCGGGAGTTCGCGTAGGCTCTGTTTCCGATGTCTTCTTCGTTACAACAGAAGCAGGCTTGACAAGAGTAGAGGTAGTAATGTCTCTTAGTCCAAAATACCGAAACAGAATTAAATCCGATGCCAGGGCATATATCGGGACACTCGGTCTTTTGGGTGATAAATACCTCGGCCTAACTACTGGACAACCCAATTCTCAACCAGCTAAACCGGGTACATATTTGCAATCTGATGCTCCTGTAGATTTCGAGAGAGTGATTCAAAACTCTATTGGTGTTATCGACGATTTCAAAGAGGGGGCCAAAAGCCTTCGAAATATCGCCACAAAGATCGATTCTGGAAAAGGTACTCTCGGTATGCTGGTGAATAATTCAGATATGTATGTGGATATGAATGGCCTTGTTAAGATGCTTCATGGGGTAGGACGGAAGGTCGAAAATAATAAAGGCACAATTGGAAGGCTTTTTAATGATCCCGAGCTTTATACATCGCTGGATAATGCACTCAAGGATATTTCGGCAACTCTCGATACTTTCCAGCAATCGCAGGGCACGCTCAAGCTACTTATGACAGATAGAGAAGCCTATGACAACATGATTGCGACGCTGGCAAGAGCCGATAGCCTGCTCTACCAGATAGAAAAGGGAGATGGAACGGCTGGCCAGTTTATTTCCAATCGTGAATTATACGATAAGCTAAATGGCACGGTCGATGACATGAATATCTTTCTCGAGGACTTCATGGATAATCCACGGAAATATATCGATTTGAAGGTCAGTATTTTTTAGCTTTGAAGAATTTTATCCTACGATTTCAGAATCTGTTGAAGTCTTGATTCTAGGAGTTTTTCTTTGCAAACTCCAGCTATATTTATTTCGTTTTGCGATTTGATTTTAGGAGTATATTTTGTAAACAATCTCTTGATTTGTACAGAAAAGCCGACTGTACTGCCACACAAAGCACAAAAGCTCAAAACCTATAATAGAAGTACTAAAGATA
>JBKHBT010000038.1:0-30165 GCA_046542255.1 Candidatus Zixiibacteriota bacterium
TCATACTTTTCAGGCTAAAACATCAGTAAAGTCTTTTGGTATATATATATTAAGTATTATATATGATATATGGCTTCAAAAGAGCTATGCAGTTGTAATTCAGATTTACTTCCCCTTTTATGAGGCGTTGACACTTTCTTGTAAGTGTCCGGGGTGCCGGCTTTGCTGAGCAAACAAAAAAGCGCGCCATTGGCGCGCTTTTTTATTGGAGTATCATGTTTAAGGAAAATTAATTTTCACGCATTTTAATAATCGCCATTTCTGCGGCATTGACGAGTTGATATGCGATCGGTGATGCGGTCAAGGCAGGATGTGTTCCTGTTTGAAATGTTGCAATATCATCTGCTGTCATTTTCTGTTGTATGCAGGCAGATATTGCATTGATCAGCTCACCACCGCTTTTTGCGCCAGTAACCTGTCCACCTACAATTCTCTTGGTCGCAGCCTCAAAAAGTAGCTTCACGCGCATCCTGGCGGCTCCTGGCATGCAACCGGGATGGCGGTTCAGCCCTTCCGAATCACCAGTTATTACTTCGATACCTTTCTTTTTGGCATGTGCAGTAGTCAGTCCTGCTGCGGCAAAGCATTCATCGCCAAGGACTGTTGAATATACACCTATAACACCGTGATTTATTCTCCTATTTGCGAAAAGATTCGCCCCGGCGATTCTGGCTTCTGTAGTTGCGATAGATGCTAGTTTCATATTACAAGTCTTGCCGTCAAAGAAAGAAAATTTTTCAGCGCAGTCGCCACAGGCAAAGATGTCTTCATCATTGGTTTTCATATAGTGATTAACCAGCACGCCTTTACCCGGCCCAATTTCCAGTCCAGATTTTTCCGCCAATTCAGTATTTGCAACAGCGCCGATACCCAGAATCACAAAATCCGTTTTTATCTCGCGGCCGCTTTTTAATTTGAGTTTTTCGACCTTGCCATTTCCTACAATTTCAGAAACGGTTTCGTCTAATTCGAGAATTATATTTTGCTTGCGCAATACTTCTTCTGCCTTTTCGGAAAATTCTGTGTCATATGTAAGTTGCAAGCAATGAGATAACATTTCCACAATATTTATCTCGATATCCGGGCAACGCCTGCGGCATTCTTCTGCAATCTCAACGCCGATAAACCCGCAGCCAATAATAGTTACGCTATTTGCCTTGTCTACTGCTTTAATAACTTCCTTCAGATATGGTACATCCTTGTGAATAGCGAAAACGCCCTCGATATCCGTACCGGGAATTGGCGGTATCATAGGATTAGAGCCTGTGGCGATAATAAATTTTTTATATACAAATCCTTCACCCGACTCTATTTTGATGATATGATTTTTTCTATCGATATCTATTGCTTTGCCAATAACATCGTCGATATTATTTTTTTGCAGGGCTTTGTCTGCGGGGATCAGGTTTTTGTCGGGAGTTCCGACCTGTCCAAATGCATATGGAATACCACATGGAATCGGAATAAGCTTTTCCTTGCGAATTACCATGATCGATTTTTGCGGATAATGTCTTCTTGCTGTGATAGCGGCTGTAAGGCCTGCCGCACTCGCGCCTACGACAATAATGTCATAACTTTTCATCTTCCACTCCTTTGATGGCTCCTTCAAAGCTTTGGGTAATTAGTTTGCTCTGGCAAAATTAGGATAACCTAACTTGCATCATAAACTATTCTGTTAAGATTTGAGATTCCTTAACTATCTCGAAATTAACCTTGCCTATCTTATTAAAATATATAGAAAATTATTATTTTCACAAGGAATTTATTCATTGTTATTGTATTAGCTTATTAATAGATTCTAACTAAACTACAAGTTTTAATAAATTTTTTCTTGTATAAAAATCAGACAATGCGCTGTTCCGCATTGTCATAATCTCGGCTAAAATTTCAGTAAAGCCGTGGCATTAAATATATCATATATTATATTTTGCTTTAGAAGAGATAAATATTTGACAATATATTAAAAATAAAATATATTTCCCAATAATTATGGCACTGAAACAAAGCATATCAGGAATACGCGGAATCTGGGGAAAAGACCTCGATTATGATATAATAATCCGGCATATCGATGCTTTCATCACCGAATTACCAGAAACTGGCACAATAGTAATAGGCCGTGATACAAGGCCAAGTGGCAAAGAAATTGTCCAAATAATAATCGAAAACCTCGCAGAAAAAGGCTATGATGTTTTAGATGCTGGAATCAACCCCACTCCGACAATCGAAATAGCCACCGCACAAATTCCAGATGCGATTGCCGGAATAATTGTTACCGCCAGCCATAATCCTCCCGAATATAATGGCCTAAAATTTCTCAATGAAAAAGGCATGTTCATGGCAGCAGAACCCATGAAAAGGATTATTGCTCAATATAATGCCAATTTCAGAGCCGAGAAATCCGATAAAAAAGGCGAAATAAAAATGGATGTCCGCGCACCTATTCGTCATATCGATAGAATTTTAGCACAGGACATTATCAATAAAGATGTGATTATCGATAAACATTTCCGTGTTCTTTACGATGCCAATGATGGTGCTGGCGCAACCGTTATTCCGCCGTTACTAAAAAGACTCGGCTGCGATATCGAAGTTATAGGTGGCGAGCTTTCTGGTGAGTTTTCCCATTCACCGATACCGAATCCCGAGAACCTTGCCGGTATTGGCAAAATGGTTATCGAGCATAAGGCCAATATCGGCCTTGCTACCGACCCAGATGCTGACCGCTTAGCATTGATAGATGAAAACGGCATTCCTCTTTCCGAAGAGCTGACACTGGCAATTGTTGCCGATTTTGTTCTCGATAAAGTCAAAAGTGATATCACTATCAATTTATCAACATCGAGCATTATCGATTACATTGCTGGAAAACACGGCATCAAAGTCCATCGGACGCCAGTTGGCGAAATCAATGTATCATCAAAGATGTTTGAGATTGGGGCCAAAATAGGCGGCGAAGGAAATGGAGGAGCAATCCTGGCCGATATGCATCCAGGAAGAGATGCAGGTATAGCTGCCGCTCTGATTCTGGCAAAAATGGCAGAATCGGAAAAAATGCTTTCCGAAATTGTCTCCAAGTATCCAGATCGCTTCATCTTAAAGGATGCTATTGAATTCGAAGGTATTTACAGACTCGATGAAGATGAACTTATCAAGCAGACATCTCCTATCAAGATCGATAAGCAGGATGGCCTTTGGCTTGGTTTCGATGATGGGTTTCTTCATATTAGGCCATCAAATACAGAACCGATCCTTAGAATCATAGCCGAGAAGAAGACAAAAATTCTAGCAAGAGAGTTAATTGAACTGACTAAAGGAATGCTGAGTTTCTAATTACTATCCTTTACAAAAGTATCCAGTGTAAAATCGAAAATGAGTTCAAGAGCAAGGTAGCTTTCTGTAATATCTTTTTCATCACGAATTTTACCAATTATTAGTTCACTTTCTTCTCTATTACAATCTCTTCTGTAGCTACTCCCTTTAAGATTATAGATATAGGTCAAAGAAGGATAACAAATTATCGATTTGTTTATCGGTATTTCTATACCACCGGATAACATCATACCATGGGCTGTTTGATGAAACAGCGAAGGGCTAACTTGATTGAATGCCCCCGCAGAAAAATCAGCCCAGAAATAAGATAATGAAATACCCGGCTTATAAATTGGCCCTGCTTTTGTTTTATAAATCTTTATACCACCATTAAAAGCTGCTAAGAATGCAGGTTCAAAATTCACTTCGGGATCAGGCAGTGGAAGAATATCAGCAGCGATCTCTATATCGGGTAAGTTTAATACCCAATTCCTATTCTGACCTAATAAAATTGCAAGTTCATAGTCCATGTAAATACCAAATGGAATAAAATATCTAATTGAATAATTCTGGAAATTAAATCGTCTGGAAGAATCTACATTAGAATAACTAAAACCTATTGAGAAATCTCGCGGATAAATAGGTATTGCCGAGGAAGTATCAGACAAATCATCAGAGAAGCTTTTCTCTAGTAATTGGAATCCCTCGTTTTTTGAAATTATAGAATAAAACAGTACACCAGCCATTGCATTAAGGCGGAAATTCTTAGCATATTCATCAATAATATTTTCAGCTTTTTTGTATTTTTGATGACTTTCATTTTCTTGCAATGAATCTTTTTGAAGTATATCTATTATTTCATCTAATTTTTCTATTTCCTTTTTGGGGTTCAGTTTTATTTCGATTTCATGGAATTTTTCTTCTAAAGTTATTGATTTAAAAGCCTTTTCGAAATAGGGTGCTGATATCGAAATCGAAAAAATATCATATATCGAGCCTTTTAATTCTAATTCCCATTTCTGCCCATTATATTTTAAATCAGCGACATTATTACTGCATTCTGTCTCGATTTCTATATCAATATTTTCGGGTTGGATTGGCAATGTACCATTACTCTTTATATGTAGATCGATTTTACGTTTTTCAATCTTCTCAGACAATTGATATTCATATATCTTATCTGTGGATTTATCATAAGGTATTTTTAGCAGTTGCGAGCGATAATTCTTGCAAAATAAACATATGAGAATTGTGTCCACCTCTGATATATTAATCGAAGTGTCAGTATTGACAGTATCGATATTGAGAATATTACTCCTTAATTCACTGGCTAAATTATTAGAATATACCGTGCAGTTTTTGATTCCAGGATTTTCGATTTTCAATACTGACCTATGATACCAGGTTACTGGTGTCCCATCGGAACGAAGCTTGATTTTACTCGGTCTATTAATTGTATAGAGAGTTTGTGGTTTGACATATTCAATATGATCATAATGGTTTTCTATGTCTATTACTATATAATCGATATTTTTAGGAATATATATTTGTTTCCCAATTTCAAATAAGCCTCTTTTTATCAACCCACATTCATTCGAAAAAAATAAGACCTCTGCCATATCCTGGGAATAAGAGATACTAATCAATATTAGACACAAAAAAAATGAAAAGAATAAATCTATTCTCTTTTTTCCATACATTCCATTATCTCCTTGATTTGCGCCTGCGTTTTTTCTCTGGATGGTTTATTGTCTCCACTCTGATAATGAATCTTGCCAAGCTTGGTTAATATCTGGAAAGTGCTGTCTGGCAATACAAGTTCTTCATTGGTTCTGAGAATATCGAGCGTTTGCCTGACAAAATATTTGAAATGGAATGTCCATAGTTCGCGGCTGTCATCTTCTTCTATTGTTGCTAATGCTTTCAGACATGCATGGAGTGATTTTTGGATAAAATTCTCCTGCCATGAACCTCGCTTCAAACAATCACCAGAGACTTGCGGCAATTGGATATCGTACTCTTGAAGGCTGTTTATTTCGCTTATTAGTCCATTAATTACAATTTGCATTTCGATACATGTCTGATCTGGCCCATGCATTTGCTCATGGCGATGTAGTTTTTCGCGAATTTCAAGAAGACTGCTTTTGATTCGCGGGGGTAAATTATATTCTGTCTCAATTTCCACCAATTTTTTGTGAACTATTTTATTCCTTATGCTATATTTTTTGGGAATTCTTCGCTCTACTCCTATTGAAAATCGAGCAGTATCGATTATGGCAGTATCTTTGGAAGAAATTGAAACATATCTTTGTAATATGTAGCCATTTTGGATTTTACCTTCATCGGGTACTGCTATATCAAATCTCAAACATGCATCATGGCTGATAAAAATCGATTTGATAGTGGGATCATCTAAAATCTGAGCTTTTCGAATAATCAAAGAGTCGATACATTTCTCTGGATTATCAGCTGTATATAAATAGTATCTATTCATCAGATATACAGTAGGATACC
Source organism: Candidatus Zixiibacteriota bacterium (assembly GCA_046542255.1). GTDB lineage: Bacteria > UBP14 > UBA6098 > JBKHBT01 > JBKHBT01 > JBKHBT01. Next base: position 5,827 of record JBKHBT010000038.1, read on the forward strand.
ATTCAAGACGAATCAAGAACCTCTCAAAGCTCGATGGGCTGTATAACATTTCGGAATCAAAATAAACATTAAACTCTAAAATTTCTTCATTGGAAATTAAATCCGGATTTCTATTATCGATAGGCCTTTTAACAGTATCCCCTCTTGCCCAATACACATAAGATTCAAAATCGAGGGCCGATGGTTGGAAAGTTGATTTCTCCACACCAAAAACAATCAGCATTGCTAATAAAGAAAGCCCCAAAACGATACCGGCTACGATAATAAATGGCTTTATATTATTCCATTGATGACGATCCTCTATAAATGGGTCAGAGTAGAATAGCTCTCTTGTATCGATTATCTTATTCCGCTCTCCAAAGGTGTTTTTAATATGGTAAATATGATCAACTTTTTCTTTTTCGCTGAGATAATTATCTTTCCGTATTTCATTCAAAATAGTCTTTATATCATTTTTATCCAGTCTATTATCCAATGAAAGAATACCTATAGTAAATTTGAGCTTAGGCGAGTCTGCTAGAAGCCAACTTAGATACCGATATCTTAATTGGTTAACCTGATTATTGATTCTTTCATTCAGAAGGTCTAAACCTTCACGTGATATTTGCCCTTTGATATAATAATTAACAACTCTATTGCGAAGTCGATCGATCATATTCTCTATTTCAACGATCGCCTCATCGGTATCAAATTCAGTAATATTATTTAATTCATCTATTTGACGGATGAAATCCATTCGCTTCTTCTTTTTGCGTCTTCGAAGAAGCCAACCGCCAAGTGAAATTATACCAATTACTGATAAACCAAAAATTTCTGCTATAAATTCAACAAAAAACTGCTCAAGCACCCTATGGACCCTCCATATAATTAGAACGCATAGATCTATGATAAAAAAATATTCAGACAGCAAAAAGTCAAGGTATTTAGTAATTTAGATATGACATAAATTGCTAAATAAAACAAACCATGCACTGTTCTGCATTGTCATAATTCTCCACTATAACATCAGTAAAACCGTTGCATTATATAAATTATGTATTATATATATCATTTATATATGGTTTTAGAAGAGATGAATCGGATAATCACTCAATATAAATCAATTTCCCAAGATATGTCTTGTCTTTGTGAATAGCCCTTATGACATAAAGGCCTGATTTTGGATTATTTTCCAGTTCAAGTATTATATTCTCACCATTTGGTATGATTTTATACGAGGCTTCGGATAATCGTTGTCCTCTGATATCATATATTTCTGTTAAGGCTTCCTCTGGAATATTAAGCTGGCATTTAGAATTAAATGGATTCGGAACAGCATAAATATACTCGAATTCTTCAGGTACATCTATTGGATTTTGATTAATTGCTTCTCGTAATGAGTCATTCAAGCAACCTGTGCGCATATAATTGCCACCAAAAGTCTTCCAGGGGTTTCTTTCTATTTCATTACCTGTCTCCCAGATATAAACGCGCGAGTCATAACATGGTTGGATGATTTCCATTGTGCCATCATTATTAATATCATCGATACTCGGCGATGCGAGATTGTCATGGCCTGTCAAGAGGGGATAACCCGGAACTTGATTTCCATATATATCATAAACATAGATTTTTTGGCCAACTGCGATTATGAAGTCCACAACTCCATTAGCATCTATATCACTTATCACGGGATTAGAGTAAGTAATTGCTGGAGCAGGAATCGGCCAGCCGGGAAAATCGCTGCCATCATCATCGATTAGGGAAAACTGGTATTCTCCCGCAGCAAAAATCTCGACCTTTCCGTCGCCATCCACATCTGCGATTGCTGGTGAAGTGAATGTCGGCATCATATTCGGAAAGCCTTCAATGAAATTTCCATTATGGTCAAAGGCACAAATGCCAGCTCTTCTAGCAGAAATGATTATTTCGAGAGTTGATGAATCATCATCGATATTCCCGATTGCTGGCGAATTGTCGCAGAAGGTAGAGCCGCTAATGCTATCGAGGCTTATAGGAAATCCTTCTAACGACTCTCCATCGGCCTGTACTGCATAGATTCTTCCGCTTTCTTCATATTCGCCACCTACAATGATTTCTTTGATACCATCATTGTTCAAATCACCAACCGATGGTGGGGATGCCCCAAACATAGAAGCATCATCAGGGTCATGAAGGACAGCAAAAACAGCACTATCACCAAATGGAGTACCATCATGGTTCCAAACATATAAACGATAGCTTACATCTAAGGCTATTATCTCTGAATAAGGATCATCATCAATATTGGCTGCTGTGGGCGTAATAAAAAATGATGATGGAGATTCCTGAGGCCATCCTGGCAAATCATTACCGTCTTTGTCTATAGCATAGATTCTATGCTCGATTCTTGTAGGGAATAAGATATCAAGATAGCCATCATTATCGATATCATCCATAACAAGCGCATTCCATATATGGCCACCACCATGAGGTGCCCCCGTATAGGTTTCAATTGTATAAAATGGGTCAACACCAATTGTCGAGTCGCGAAGGTCCTGGCCGCGATAATCAAAACCGTAAATAGCGCCATCCCAACCAGCAACGAAAACTTCCTTGAAACCATTATGGTTTATATCTCCAACAACAGCGGTGGCATTGAGCCTATTTCCGGATTTTGTCAGGATAGGCCATCCGTCCATAAGCCGCAGAGAAGTCCAGGCTTTGATGGTTTCGGAAAAATCGCTTTCATTAAATGAAGAATCGAGAGTGGTAACTCGATAATAATAATCAGTTCTTGGCATGAGGGGTTCATCTTTGTATCTCGAACCCCAAACCGGGAATAGGTTTTGCCTGCTGAAATTCGAATCAGGATTAGAACTTCGATAGATATTATAGCCAAGAGCACCTTCCTGTGGTGTCCAGAAAAGCTCGATATAATTCTCGCTATTATCCATCCATATCGAATCTGGTGGAAATACAACATCAGGATTGAAATCAAAAGACCATTCCCTTCCTAAGTTATCGTAAATACGGGTTGAGAACAATGGCTCCGCACCAAATGGAAGCGAATTCTCATAAATTTCAAATTCAAAAACCGTGCTATCGAATGCAGAAACAGTATCTTCGAAATCATCCACAGGTATAATAACAAAACCAGTATCTATTGATAACTCCATATTCAAATGAGTAATAATCGTTGTCTCATTGTTGTAGAGCTTGATTTTGACTACTGCAGTATCACCCGAATCCGGTAAGCCATTTTCATCGTCATCAAAGTCAAATTTCATAGTCTCTAAATCGCCACCAATAGAGACCATACTGAATGTATCACTAATGCCATAATCATAAATTGCGACAGGAAGTAGATTCTTTCGACCCTTTAGAAGTGAATCAATAAAAAATGATGAGGATTCCATTGTCAGGCTGTCAGATGCGGCCAAATCTTCATAATAGATTGTATCATAAGGCATCGATTCGCTATTGAGTTTTAATATTATATATCCATCTTCTATTAAACCCTCGCTAATATTTTTTATCGTTAGCTCAATTTTACCGGTTTCACCTGCCTCTGGAGTATTATTTAATAAACCAGTTTCTTCAATAAACCGAAGGCGAGACACGATAGAGAAGTAATCTGATGATTCCACAGGCATCATGCTATCCTGATCTGCTACATAGCCGCTTTTGATACAGCTTGCATAATGCTCGATCGATTCGCGGAAATGAAATTTAATATCTGCCATACCTTCATGGTCTGTAATAGCTTTTCGCATATCATAGTTCTGATTCGATATGACAACAGTTGCGCCAACTACCGGATTACCGCGATTATCTTCAACGCTTACTGATATCATGGTATCGCCGATTTCAGGGGATGCTGCTGTGATGTCTAATCTCAATGGATCAGTCATATATGGATTAAGCATAGGATATCCGGTAAGGCCAATAATCCCTGGCGAGTATCTTCTCGTCATGATATTATTCCTATGAATCTGATTTACAATACCGAGATTTTCAACCCAATTAACCATAAATGTCTTGAAAAACTCATAGTCCATATTAATCTGTAATGACCATGCTTTATCATGATTGCCAAAGAAAGCGACTCCCCCACCATCCGGGTTCTCAAGCCAATGCTGTGCGACATTCTCATTATCCAATGAATTTACATCGCAGGAAAAAGAATATAATACTGGAAAATAAGGCGCATTTTCAAGGGCATCGATTTCCGGTATGAAAAGGCCGCCACCGCCTGTTTTCAGCCCGGTCCATAAGACAGAACGGTCACCATGATCGATGTGATTTATCAAATACCTCTGGTCATTTATCCCTCGAACTGTCGATTCCTCTGTCAAAATTTCATCGCCATCAGAAATATCAAATGATACACTAGTATAGAGCTTGTAAATGTCTATAGAAGGATGAATATCATACTCTGTGGACTCGATAATAATATTTTTATGAGCAGCACCAGTATAGTCTTCACCACCATGAAGTGATGCTCCGAGGAAAAGCCATCTACCAGCGAAATCTTCAGGCAAGGCATACCGATGCATAATACATTTATCAAAATAGATATCAATCTTCTCGGGATCATTTATTGGTATTCTACCAACAAAAAGCTCAGGATAAATATCATCGAATGAATCATCCTCGCCATAAATATGATCACCATCATAATTTAAGGTGCCATCGAGAGAAGCATAATAAATATCAGAAGCTGTTCGGTAGAGAGAAGTATTCATCCTCAAAGACATAAAACGCACAGGCACATCTCGCCAATCCCCACCAAACATTATACCGCCAATACCCCAATATTGATAGGCATCTTTAAGAAACTTACGAATTTGAACCTGCATATCACCGCCATGATAATGCCTTTGAATCTCTTCAACTGTAAAAATGCGAGTTATATTGCCACTATGATTTTCGAACATGAACTTTTCATAGCTTTCTTTGAGTGTATCTGACGTAATAATCAGGAAATCTACCGGGCTATCGCCATTTGCAGGCGGCAATGATGCCGACATATCACCTGAATACAAATCATGCAATGGATAAATGCTGGTGACCTCTTCGTATTTGTCTATATATTCAGGATTTATAACAGAATTGGTGATAACTGCCATTTGGCCTTTAAAGGTATTTTCTGTTTGAACCAAAGGCAATATTGGCTTTTGATCTGTTCTCTTGGTAGAATAAACTATTTTTATATTTTCCGCAAGAAAGGTACCCGACGTTTTTTGGCTGAATGGATAGACAGCGATTGTTGCTATCGATTTTCCTATGAGAAATCCCTGGTTGGCCACTTCTACGAATTCTTTTTCCGGAAGAGAAAAGAAATTGGTATTTGTCCATTTATCCAGTGGTGTCTCTTCAATTCCCATTATTTGATTTTCGGATAATACTTTCCTGTCAGTTGCATAAATCGCCAAATTCGTTATTCGGCTATTCGGTGGCAGTAGAATATTAAACGAAACCACAGGGACTCCATCTAAATGATCGAGTGTGCCGCTTCCATAGTATCCTTCGATACTTGTTTGGCTATCAGAGATTATAAAATCATTCTTGTCGAATTCGATATCGATCTCCAATGGTGCTGCAAATACAACCAGCTGCAAAAAAAGCAAAATAAACAGAATATTAATTTTACGCATCTTTATCTCCTTTTATCCAGCCCAAATGGCTGTATGAATTCGTCATCTTCTTGAGGGAAGTCTGCACATTATGTGTAGTTTTTAACCAATTTCTGCCCTTTATACTGAAATAATCAAAAAGTTCTGGTTTTTCAATAACTTCGGTAATTTTTCTTGAAATATTATTTTTTTCAATATTTATGAAAGGATGATCCCCAAGAAATTCTTCGAAATCAGGCATGAGCTGCACCATAGTCGGAATGCCCATTGCCAATGCCTCCAAAGCGCTGATGCCATAACCAAGCTCGCCCAATTGATCTATGAAAATATCGCAACTGCTCTTAAGCTCGATTGCCTTTTGGTATTCCATGCCTTCGATTAGCACGACCTCGATTGGGTATTTTTCTTTTAACTTTTCCAATTCAAGTAGTATAATATCGGTGCCTTTTGTGGAACGTTTTGTTGGTGAATGCCCTATTCTGACCGTTTCGCCCGGGCGGATCCGCTTTTTATTAGGCATTTTTTTCCAATCAAATGGGAAATAAAGGAACTCTAATTCCGGATATAATTGCTTATGATCAAATTCCATTGTAAAACGCAATTTTGCAAGCTTATCTACTGGATGAATTATGCCCCTCGACCTAAGGTCAGAACCATAGAATACTTCGACAATATTCTCTTTTCCTGAATCGATAATAAAATCACCCGACCGGAGAATTCCACTACCACCATCGAGTACTATTATATCAGCCTTTTCTATCATATCATGAATTTTATGATTTTTTAGCTTCATTTTCCACAGTCTATCTCGAAAATCAAATAAAGCCTTATGAAACCTGGTTTTAGGTTTCCAAACCGGGGGCCTATTGGCAATTTCACGCCTTTTATTATCAAGTAAACTCCTGCCTTTTAGTAAGTCAAGTATTCTTCCTCCAAAATTTGTTCCTATAAATGGCAAATCAAGAGATTGCTCCTGTGGAAAATTCTGGAATGTCTTATAAAGCGTGACTAAATCAGAATTGAATCCCATAGCTCTTTCCGCCTGAATAATCGTCCATGGCAGATTAGCAAAATTCTCAAGAGCTATGTGCAATATCGTTTCCCTCACAATTGCAATATACCATTCCTAAGGCCAAAGTCAAGTATTCTTGCATAATATGCGATTCCATAGTTATTAGAATATAACCTAAATATCCATAAAACTAGGTAATTAAGCCTTATCAGCTAATAATAAAATTGATGTGTCTTGCTTTATTTATTTATTTTACAAAGATTTCTGTCATTTTGAAATTTTTAACATCAAAAAGGCCTTTATCGGTTAACCGAAGCTCCGGTACTGGCGTCAAAGGCAAAAAGGACATAATGCTAAATGGCTCATCAAGTCGGCAACCTAGCAGTTGAGCTGCTTTGTGGACTTCATCGAGCATGTCCTTGACATTATGCAGCTCCTTTCTTGAAACTAGGCCGGCAATAGGAAGTGCGATCTCAGCGAGAACTTCGCCATCGGCAACTACGACATATCCGCCTTCTATATCATTTAGCTGTAAAGCGGCTTCGAGCATATCATCGTCATTGGTTCCGACAATAGTTATATTATGTGAATCATGGCCGACAGAAGATGCAATCGCACCCTTTTTTAAACCGAAACCACTAACAAACCCCAGGCCGATATTTCCAGTTACATTATGCCTTTCGATGACGGCTAATTTAAGAATATCTCTGTCTATATCTGCTCTGGCAACTTCATCCTCGATTGATGCATCAACTATTTTCTCTTTAGTCAAAATCTGATCGGGTATAATTTCTATCACCCTTATCTTTTTGCCTTCGGCATCGATTTTGAAGCTCTCCTTATCGATTTGAGCAAAGCGGATTGTATCGGTCATGTCTTCTTCTATCGTTTCTCCAAAATTCACCAATATTTCACCATCTTTAGCTACATGCCTACCCTCTTTATAGACTGACTTGACCCGAACATTTTCAGTATCATCGAATACAATAAAATCAGCAATAAAGCCTGGAACAAATGCTCCAGCATATGGCAAATTGTAAAATCGGGCAGTATTTGTCGAGGCTATCTGGAAGGCCAATACCGGATCGAGTCCATTTTCTATAGCAAGTCGCAAATTATTATCGATGTGGCCCTCATTAATCAAAGATGCTGGATGTCTATCATCGGTAGCAAATGAAAAATTGCTGGCATTTTTTGCATTAACCAACGGCAGGAGCGTCCGAAGATTCTTTTCGGTCGAGCCTTCGCGAAGATGGATATGCATTCCCATGCGAAGCTTTTGTTTTGCCTCTTCTATATTTGTAGCCTCATGCTCGCTTGAGATTCCAGAAGCGATATAAGTAGCTAAGTCTTTCCCACAAACCATAGGCGCATGGCCATCGATAGGCCGACCCCGGAAAAGATCGATCTTTTTTAATAATTCAGGGTCTTCGAAAATAACTCCCGGATAATTCATAACCTCGGCAAGTCCAACTAAATTGGGATGATCGATAATCATTTTCAAATCTTTTGCCGAAATCACAGCACCCGATGTTTCAAAACCAGTAGCCGGGACGCAAGATGGCGCCATAACATAGATATCAAGTGGTAAATCTTCCGGTGGGTCGAGAAGATAATCTATGCCTTTTATACCTAAAACATTAGCAAATTCATGTGGATCAGCGATAATAGATGTGGTGCCAAGAGGAACTACCGCTTTTGCGAAATTACTGATAGACAAAAGTGTGCTTTCAATATGTATATGTGCATCGATTAGGCCAGGCGCTACATACGCACCTTCAAGATCGATTATTTCTTTTGCATCATAATCACCGAATCCGGCGAATCGGCCATTTGCAACGGCTATCTGTGTCTCGTAGATCTCGCCTGAAAAGGTATTTATCATCTTGAGATTGGTGAAAAGCTTATCGACCGGTTTCAAGCCTCTGGCATATTGGTTAATATTTGAATAGTAATGTAGCATAAAATCCTCCTCTTTGATCTTATTGGAATAATATAAGTATTATAAGTTCAAAAGCAATCTTTTGTTGTTTAATCTACAAAATTATAATCGAATCCGAGTTTTATCTTTACCCCCCAAAATGGCTCATCTTCTGGATCGAAGTAATTCCTGTATAGAATTTCAAATTTGAAGTCTATGTCGTTTGTATCGATTATTTGCTGGGCATTTAGTTCCAGGTAGCCATTATCGGTTTTTTCTAAATTGTATTTATAGTATTTTTGGCTAAACTTTAGGCTTATCTCATCCATTATCTGGACTTCTTGCCCAAAATCAGTTGAAAAACGCCATCTTCTATCGGTTTTTTCTATTTCGATTACTTCGGGATATTCATTATCTCTGATATAATCGAATTCAGTTAGGCTTTTGCTGGTATTTTCTAAATCGAGATTGTAATCGATAGATAAATTATCATGAAAATCTTTATCTACAGCCAATCTCATGCGAAAGCTTTCATAGTTTGAGTTATCTTGTGTTTCATTCTCCCATTCAAAGAATAGATTTACCCGGCTTTCGAAGATAAAATTGACAAACTCTATCTCTGGCCTTATTCGAAGGCAATTCTCTTCTGTGCTTCTATTGTAATAATATTGCTGGCCAAATTCCATCGTTATATCGTTAAATATCGGATAATTGAGTGAGAGATCGATTCCCAACTGCCCTGCTTGATATGATTTCTGCTTAAAGTATTCTGTTCTTTCTATTTCTGTGAATGCCTTTTTCGCAGAAATTCCATTAGAAAAAATTGGTGCAAAATCCTGATGATATGCCCAGGAACCAATTTCCAGCCCGATAGAATCCTTTGAGAATCGATATGCGAGATTGAAACCCGGGTATTTTTCGATTATAGCTGCTCCAGCTTCTAAAAACCATTCATCGGCATAATAACGCGAAAATGCCGAAAAGGCCATCTGCCTGAATTCTTCATCTGCAGTTTTATCTTTAATACTACCATTAGTATAGACTAATCCAACCGTCAGATTTGAATCCGGAGCATAAGAGCCATTTATTGCCATTGCATTAATACTTAACGAATCATAATCCAGGTAATTTAGTGCTAAGCCGGGTGATAGGTTGCCTTCCCTTTTCCAGTAGATACCGTTATTGATACCGTTTGAAGGATAAAGCAGGTGCTTTGCTGGTTTTTCCAGATGCTTTTTCGAGCTTGGCAAATAGGCATTCCTACCAAAAATAAGTTCATTCCCAAAACCTTTTCGATAATTGCCCAAAATTATCAGATGCTTTTTATGTTCTAGATAAACCGACCTCGAGCGTATATCTATATCACTGGAATATTCAGACGGTTGATTTCTCATCGATAAATCAAATCGCAGCTTTGATGCCTCGAAGTAAAAACGGCCACTACTATAAGGAATGTCAGCTATATCCGAAATATGGGTATTATTATAGATATCAAAACCGACTCGATATTTTTTGGTTTTTTTTTCGACAATTTCTATAAAAGAATCGAGATATTTGCTATTTTCGCCAAAAAGTTTCTTGAATTGTTCGATATTTTTGAAGCTACCGCCATTTTGTTTACGAATATCCTTTATTTTCGCAATATCGATACGTTCAATGCCGGGAATTAAAGAAAGGCCTTCGAGATTATTACTATTAATATCTATTTTTTCATAATAGAGCCGTCTTAAGTCCTGGGAAGCCTGATAATCCAAAAAACCATCTTGAAAATAATTGTCTATATCTGCTTCATCTTCAATTACATCCAGCGAAAATGCAAAACAGACAAGAAAAAGGATAAATGCCAGGTAGAATCTCTTCATTGGCTATAATCCAGTATAGAATTACTCTTCATCAGATTCGAAGAGGCCTTGATTCGCGGTATCTTCTTTATCTATTTCTTCCTTTTCAGATTCTTCGGCCTTTGCGTTATCTCCGAGATTATTTTCTTCATCGATACCAGGAGTCTCTTCAGAGTCGTTTGTCTCTTTACTCTCGAAAAGGCTTTTCTCATCCTCTTTCTCTGCCTTCGGCACTTTAGCAATACCAGTAACCCTTTGTCCTTCGCGGAGTCTTATAAGCCTGACTCCCTGAGTTGCTCGGCCAATTATCGAAATGGAATCGACTTTGGTTCTAAGCAGAACGCCTTCAGATGTTATAACGACAATCTCGTCATCGGGATCCACAGTCCTGATACCGACAAGACCGCCGTTTTTCGGCGATATTCTGATACCAATCATGCCTTTGCCGCCGCGATTTTGTTCGCGATATTCGCTGACATAAGTTCTCTTGGCATAGCCTTTTTCGGTAACAAAGAGAAGTGTCTTGTCTTCGTATTGAGGTACGGCAACGCCTACTACTCTATCATCCGGGCGCAATCTAATTCCTATAACACCCTGAGCGGTTCTACCCATAGCCCGTAATAACTCGGAGCTAAATCTAATCGTCATACCCATATAGGTAGCGATATAGATATATTCTTCGCCTTCTATCAGTCGGGCAGAGATTAGTTTATCGCCTTTCTTTAACTTGATGGCGATAATTCCTGTTCTCTTGACATAGGCAAAATCAGAAAGCATAGTTTTTTTGGATATTCCGTTCTCGGTAACAAAGACAATGCTCCTATTATCGTCAAAATCTCTGAGAGACATAATCGAAGTTATTGAATCAGATTTGCTCATGCGAAGAAGGTTGACGATAGCCATTCCTTTGGCATTTCTACCAGCTTCGGGAATTTCGTAAACCTTAAGGGAATAGGCCATTCCTTTCTCGGTAATAAATAGCAATGTATCATGATTCGATGCTACAAATAGCTCGCTAACAAAATCTTCATCCTTGGTTTTCATTCCGGATATTCCAATACCACCACGTCTTTGTGCTCGATAATAAGAAATCGATGTTCGCTTGATATAACCCTTTCGCGAGATCGATACAATCATCATCTCATCGGCTATAAGGTCTTCGGCAGTAAGCTCATCCTGGATGTCGATAATCTTGGTTCGGCGTTTATCGGAAAATTCATCCGAAATCGCAATCAATTCTTCCTTGATTATTTCTCTGATTTTATGAGCTGATGCCAGTATTCCTTCAAGCTCTTCGATGAGTTTCAAGGTTTCTTCAAGCTCCTGAATCAGTTTATCACGTTCGAGGGCGGTTAGCCTGGCTAATCTCATATCCAAAATCGCTTTGGATTGCTTTTCGGATAGTTCCAGCTCGGTCATCAAGCGGGTTTTAGCATTTTGAGTATTATCGCTTCCGCGGATTATTTTTATAACCAAATCGATATTGTCGATAGCTTTTTTGAGTCCTTCTAAAATATGTGCTTTGGCCTTTGCTTTATTGAGGTCATATATTGTTCTCCGGATAATGACAACACGTCTATGTTCGATAAATGCCTTCATCATCTCAGGCAGATTCATCACGATAGGCTCGCCATCTTTCAATGCGATCATTATTATACCGAAGGTTGTTTCGAGTTGAGTTAGTTTATATAGTTTATTTAGCACAACCTGTGGTTCAGCATTTCTTTTAATCATGATATTGATTCTCATGCCGGTTCTATCGGATTCGTCTCTAATATCAGAAATACCATCGATTCTATCTTTCCTGACCAGGGATGCAATTTTCATAAGCAAAGTGGATTTATTAACTTGATATGGTATCTCGGTAATGATAATCGAATCGTTTTCGATATAAGCTCTCGCTCTGAGAGTTATTTTTCCACGTCCTGTTTTATAGGCTTTTCTAATTCCGCTTCGCCCTGTAATGAATGCCCCTGTCGGGAAATCCGGCCCTGGGACATATTCCATAAGATCTTCTACCGTGGCATTTGGATTATCGATTAGGTGCACGATAGCCTGCGTAATTTCTTTCAGATTATGAGGTGGAATATTAGTCGCCATACCAACAGCGATTCCCGAAGAACCATTAACCAGTAGATTAGGAAATTTCGCCGGCAAAATAACAGGCTCCTGCAAAGAATTATCGTAATTAGGGACAAAATCGACAGTGTCCTTATCGATATCAGCTACCAGCTCGGATGCCAGCTTGCTCATCCTGGATTCTGTATAACGCATTGCCGCAGGAGAGTCGCCATCGATGGAGCCAAAATTACCCTGGCCATCTATCAGCAAGTTTCTCATAGAGAAGTCCTGTGCCATCCTTACTAAAGTATTGTAAATAGCCGAATCGCCATGTGGATGATATTTACCCATTACATCACCGACAATTCTAGCAGATTTCTTATAAGGTTTATTGTAAACATAACCGGACTCGTTCATTGCATAGAATATTCGCCTATGCACTGGTTTTAGGCCATCACGAACATCCGGCAAAGCACGTCCGACAATTGTACTCATAGCATACTCGATATAGGACTGACGCATCTCGTCTTCTATATCTATCTCTTGTATATCTCTTTTCTTATCAAATAGTTCTGTCATACCTCACCACTCATTATTTATATATCAAAAGTAACTCTTCAAAAAAACATTTTATAAATATAAAACATATCAACCATTTATACAAGTAAAAATAGACAAAGAAAAAGCAAAATTTCCTCTAATATAAATATTCAAAAAATTTGAAAAAATATTGAGCTTAGGAACGATCACCTTGTGTCTGGAAAAAATCATAGATGGGTGCTACTACTGCATTTAGAAGATTATCTACAGCATCGTGTGATATCTTAATCTTTTTTCCTGCAAGTGCTGCCATAATTGCCCTGAAACCAACAAAACCTCCAATAGTGATTCTCTCACGGTCTTTTTCGCTTATCTCGGTGAAAATATGCGCATAATGATATATTGAACGGTCTATTAGATTTTGCCTGAAAAAGCAGAATTCGATGAGGTCTGTTGTTTTCTGCCTTTCGCGCTCTATTAACATGCATCCATGTCTTTCTTTTTCTTCTCTATCGAAGGCAATATATCCCCATGCCGTACGATACATATCATTCGGATTATACTGGTTGAAATATGCCTGAAGAATCCTATTCCCATCGATGATATTATGTGTCAATGATACCCATTCGCCGGTTTTCAAAGGTGGTTGCGTAAGCCTGGCCTTCAATTCGCGGCTTTTGTCATGTGTGATTTTATTTAGAATGAGTTCTGTATCGATTAGAGATAGTAGATTATTCTTTGATAGATTTTGGATAAAATCTTCAACAGATTCATCGATATCCTTTTCAGCCAATTCTTCTTTTAGGTATTTCTGAATGACAACAGAAAAATTAGGCTCCAGCTCCAATTTGAATCTTCTATTTACATGCGATTCTAACATTTTATCCCCTTTAATGCAAATTTCAAATGGATTATGCTTTTAGTCGTTATTGCAAGTCAATCGCTCTGCATTTGTATTGCTGGTTATTTTCAGAATAAAACTGTTTACTGGCGAATTCGAGGCATCTTTTAAGACATCTTCCTGCCTATAATTAACATCTCCCGGCTCCAATCGATACATGGAACCAGTAGCATAATCGACTATCATTCCAAAAGGTAATATCGTAATAAAATTCCCCCAAAACCATTGGCTTACTACTTGATCTAATGTTGTTTGATATAATGTTTTGCCATGGTACATGATCTTTATTTCATGATTTTGCTCGGTAGAAAGTTCTAAAACAAGAGGAGTCCCTCCCATATGTTTGCCATCGACATAGACAATTGCATCAGCCGGCTCTGAATTGAAATTAATATACTGAGTATTGCTGTGAATAATCGATGCACATCCCATCGCAAAAAGCATGAGAATAAATACTGTGAGAATTGCTTTTTTCATATTACTCCAAATTTCAAGGAAAAATATATTACATTTAATATTCTGTCAATAGCAGTCTCGCCCATATTTTCTTTCAAGTCTATTCGATATTTGTTACTGACTCGGGTATTGTGCTTTGGTATATTCCTAATGCGGTGTAAAGACATAGCTCATCGATGAAGGTAATAAATCGTTCATCTAATTTCTTCTCCAAAACATTCCTTTTATTACTATATTGGCAAATATTAAAAGGTATTAGAAAGTATAGTCCATGATAAATTATTTAAACAGTATGGCTCTTACTGGAGATGCTTCAGTATTGTCCAATTTAAGTGGAAAGCACTGTAATAAATATTTACCAGGTGAAATAGAAAATAGATCAATAGATTCCAAAATCAAAATATCATTGCCCAAAAACAGCTTGTGGATGAATAAATCAGCGCTATCCAGTGGTTCAGGGCTAAGATAGTCGATGCCAATTATTTGTGGATTAAATTGCAATATATATTCGGCAGCAGTATCTGAAATAAAAGTAGCCTTAACTGACATTTGCTTGAACAAAAGCCTTTGCCTGCTGTTTCTCGTTTTAAACAATATCGCTGAATTTTCTAATAAATCCAAATGTTTAAGATGCTTTATCTCAATAAAATCTGTATCAATTATTTCGACTACCTGGGCATTTATATAGAATCTGTCAAGTTTATAATCATTCGATGCTTGCCCACCCTTGATGATGTGTATGGGAAAATCGATATGAGTACCAAAATGAAGCGACTGCTCGATATTATGAAGTTCATAGCCATCGCCTTTTGAAAAGGATGCTATCTCCTTTATCTTCAGCCTTTGATCTCCTGGAAAAGCCAATGTTTTAGCATTTGACGGGACAGTTATATCGTAGATTTGCATATTTCTCTTGTTTTTATTAGTAATTATCAATTTTTTAATAAGATAAGTAATTTTTACCCGAGGAGAAAGTATGAAAAAGATATGTATACTATTTTTATTGACCATAGCAATTTTTGCACAACCCTATTGGACAAATGAAGATTTTGAGAATTTCTACGATAGCTATTCCGAATATAAAGCTCAAAAAGGCCTTAGACGCAGCCTTTATGAACCTGATTTTAATGTCAGTTATCCCTTTAAGTTTGTTCAGGCATGTGATTTCGTAGCTTCATGGCAGCTTCTCGATGAGGATTCATCGGAATTTGGAGGCATCATAGAAGCCGAGGATGGTGAGCTTCGCGATGTAATACAAACCGATAATACATCAGAATCAGTTCTCATTTGGTCACAATTGAATGACCGTTTCGATTTGTTCTATGAAGATTATATCGATAGAAGCTGGACATATCTGATGAATTTCCCGGCTTATCACGAAGAAGTATCCGAATATAGTAGTTACTATCCTTTTTGGAATAGCGGACTCGGCCTGATTACTGTTATCGAATATGCCGAGAAAACCGGCGATGACAGCTATCTATGGTATGGAGATTCCTGTGCGCAATTTCTTATGGACAGCTCATTATCCTTCCATCATGAACATTATTATTATGAGAATTTACATCCAATCGTAACTGCTTTTGGCGCTGGTTGTTTGTATAATTGGGCAGAATCTGTGGATGATTCTTTAATGAAGGAACGCTCCCTTTACTTTGCCAATCGCGTAATGAGCTGGCTCGAAGAAGACCCGGACAGTTTTCTTGATAATGAAGCATGGGCAATGAGCAGTGGTACAATCGTCTGGGGCCTTTTTGAATCATATTTCAAAGAACATCCCGATGAGGCTGCTGCCTGGCTCGATACATATTATAGCTACCTACCAGAATTTGCGCCACCAGCCGAGCGGTATGACCCATATCTATGGGATAATTCATGGAATATATGGTATGCTAATGGATATCGGTCAATATTCAAAATAACCAGCAATGCAGATGCCTATGAAAGATACCGCAGTATCGTAGATTATTTGATAATTCAGGACACCGATGACGATGGTGGCATAACAGCTTCTGCCGGCCATCCAGTTACTGAAGATATGGCATGGGTTACTACATATCTCGTCTTTATGGGAA
This sequence comes from Candidatus Zixiibacteriota bacterium, assembly GCA_046542255.1. Taxonomy (GTDB): domain Bacteria; phylum UBP14; class UBA6098; order JBKHBT01; family JBKHBT01; genus JBKHBT01. Next base: position 22,231 of record JBKHBT010000038.1, read on the forward strand.
TCGATGGAATATTAGATACACTCGGTGCTCAAGATATTGGATCAATCGATATCGAGATTATCGATGATATTGGTTATTATGTCCAGGGCGAGACACTTGAAATTATGTTCGATATCGCCAATTGTGGTATGAATGATGCTAACGGTGATTTCTATTCTTATTTCGAAGATGAGGAAAACCATCGCGATATCACAATACCAAAGGGTGAAAGGCAGCTATTCGCAGAAGAGTATGTTCTCGAAACAGGTGGAATTAATTCTTTCAAAGCGATAGCATTCGCTGATGATGACGAGTATCATCAAAACGATACCTTCGAGCTTTCTATCGAGGTCGTACCAATGATAAACTTAAGCGGCACCATTACAGATTATCTGGGTGAACCATTGGAAGCCCAAATATATGCCCGACAAATGGTGGCAGATAGCCTTATCTTGTATGATTCGACATTTACCAATCCGGAAACAGGTTACTATGAAATGGAGCTTCCAGGTGTAAACTATGAATTTATAATTATCCCCGAATATCCTGCGCCTATTATCACTCTGGATTCTGTTTTCCTATCAGAGGATTTATCACCATATAATATCGAAATACCGCAGGCTCATCTTTTGCTTGTAGATGACGATGGTGATACAAGCTATACAGATTACGAACAATATTATACTGGCGCTCTCGATTCGATTAATGTCCTTTATCATATAGTAGAGAGAAATGATATGGAGATCTCAGCCGATATGGCAGAGGATTTCCAATGGCAAACTCTGCTATGGTTCACAGGATTGGCCGATGAAAACACGCTCGAAGAATCAGACATAAATGCAATCGAAGAAGTATTATCTGCTGGAGGAAATATCATCATCTCCGGCCAATATATTTCGGATGAACTCCAATCAACCAGTTTCTTGAATGAAACTGTCGGCGTTACTTTCAATGGCAATAATCGTCGAGCATATCTCTATACGGTAGAAGACGACCCAATAACGGGTGAATTTGAAATGGTTACAACAGTCGGCCCGGGCAGCGCTAATAATTCCGAAAGCCATGACCAATTAACTCCCGAAACATCAGACCCTTTTATTATCGTTTTGCCATCCGGCGATGATGCTGTGGCGGTCCATAAAGAGTTTTCATCTGGCGGGAAATTGATATATTTCGGACTGGGCCTCGAAAGCCTTAGCAAAAGCCCATCTTTCGAAAACCCATGTGAAAGGAAAAAGCTCCTAAGAAATTGCTTCGCCTGGTTTGATCCAGAATGGCATATCGATGAATCGAGTAATGAGGTTCTTCCTGAGAAATCGGCTTTAAAAAGCTGGCCAAATCCATTCAATTCTGCAATGAATATCTATGCGGAATCTTCTGGGACCCTGCAAATCTGCGATATTCAGGGGAATATTGTATACCAGAAAAATGTCGATGCAAAAAGCCTTATAAACTGGGCTCCCGGCTCATTGCCATCGGGACTCTATTTTGTAAAATTATATTCAGTTAGCAAGATAGAAGTCAATAAGTGCTTATATATGAAGTAACTACTAAATTAATTTAATTTTTAACTAAATATTACGGACATAACTACCCTGTAAATAAGAATATATTTTTTTTATGAAAAATTCATTCAATGAATTACATATATAATTTCTTTTTTGAGATTTCTCTTTCAAAAATTGCTTTTTTTTATATATTGTAGAATGCGGGTAGGCATAGAATTGTATTTTTTTATATGTTCTACCCTATTTTTTTAATGAAGGGAGAGAGATGAGAATAATAAAAATCAAAAATACGATGTTAGTAACGATTCTAATTTTTCTAATCGGCATTTCTTTCGCTGCAAGTCAGGATTCACTGGCAGGTGCGCTGGAACTGGTTAGATTGAAATATGCCGGCGGTGGTGATTGGTATAATGGCCCATCTGAGCTGCCTAATCTAGCTGAATTTGTCAGCAAAAATGCATCGATACCGATTTACCATCGTGGGAAATATGTCGAGCCTATGAGCCAGGAGCTTTTCAATTATCCATTCCTATTCATGACAGGACATGGCAATGTAACATTTTCCAATGAAGAAGCTGCGCGCCTTCGCAAATACCTTATGAATGGCGGTTTTCTTTTTGTTAATGACGACTATGAACTCGATAAGCCATTTCGCCGTGAACTCAAGAAGGTCTTTCCAGATAAAGAACTTGTAGAGCTTCCTTTTTCGCACGATATATATCATTGCTTCTATAATTTCCCAAATGGCCTTCCCAAGATTCACGAGCATGATAAAAAACCAGCTCAAGGTTTTGGGATTTTCCATGATGACCGTTTAGTGCTTTTCTATGCCTATGAAGCCGATATCGCCGATGGTTGGGACGACCCAAGAGTGCACAATGACCCTCCAGAAAAGAGAGAAAAAGCCCTCAAAATGGGCACAAATATTATAACCTATGCACTAACAAATTAAATTATGGCAGAACTAGTAGCAAAACTTGAACTAATCCTTCGAAAAGCAAGAGCCAAATATAGCCAGATCGCTATATTTACAGCTGTTTTGAATAATATAACAGCTCTTTTCATAGGTGTTTTACTTTTAACTATCCTGAATTCGTTTTTCGAATTCTCGACTTCTATTCGGTCGGTTATGCTTTTTATTGTCATTTTTATCGAGGTTCTTCTGCTATGGCAATTTACTGGCCAAAAAATAATTCGAAAAATTAATTTAAGAGAAATCGCAATTCTTTTCGAGAAGCATTTCCCGCAACTCGAAGATCGCCTTGTATCCGCCTGGGAGCTTCTAACGGATACTAAATGGGAAGAACTAAAATATAGCAGGGACCTTGTCTATGGCATTGGCGAACAGGCAATAACCAGCGCAGGCGGCCTGTCACCTAAGAAGCTTTTGCCTTATGATAAATTGGAGCAATCCTTCAGGCTTCTTATTGTTACAGGGCTTCTGGTTCTTACAATTTTTGTGAGTATGCCCAAGCTAACTCATAAAGGACTCTATTATTCTATTCATCCACAGGTGGCTATACCAAAAGACACCGATACCAAACTAAGCCTATACCCTGGTGATACAGAGATTGTTAAATATGCGCCGTTTTTTGTGCATATAGAAGCGAAGGGCAAAATTCCACCTTTTGTTACTATGGAAAGACGCTTCAGAAGAGGCCGGCCAATAATTGATGAAATCGATATGCACCCGGACTCTTTTGGGGTTTACAATAAATCTATCGATGAAGTCAGGCAGGATTTTGAATATAGAATCGAAGGCGGAGACTATACTACTGACTGGTATAAAGTCAAAGTCGCCGATAAACCACGTATACTACAAATTTCACTAAATATCGACTATCCAGATTACACCGGCATGAAATCCCATCCTGGCGAACCAAATAATGGCAATGTAGATGCCATCCGCGGAACTATAGTAAAAGTACAGGCCCGCGCTTCGAAAGAACTCGAAGATGCCTTCTTTGTATTCGAGAGCGGAGACACCATATCGGCAGAAGTTAACCAAAAGGAAATTACCGGGCAATTCCAGGTGAAAAGAGATGACAAATATAAGATAATCTGCCGCGATGAAGAGGGCTATTTCAATCCCGAACCTATAACTTACGAAATATTCGCAAGAGACGACCAACACCCCACTGTCAAAATAAGCGTTCCCGGCCAGGATGTCGATATCACAGAAGAAATGAAAGTGCCCCTTCAGGTTCTCGCTCAGGATGATTTTGGATTTAGCAAATTTCATGTCGCATATTATGTCAATGAAGGTGATACCAGCAGGACGAAATTGCCATTTAAGTCTTATCGTGAACCTTATGTTGTTGTTGAATTTTTATGGAGCCTTGTGTCAATGCGGCTTTTGCCAGAAGATGTGGTCTATTACTGGGTCGAAGGCTATGATAATGATTATATTCGTGGGCCTAAAATGGCAAAAAGCAAGATATATGCTGCAAGATTTCCTTCCATAACAGAAATTGTCGATCAGGTCGATAAGGAGCAGCAAGCACAGAAAAGCGACCTTTCCAAGGCTCTCGAACAGCAACATGAAATGGCAGAGAAATTCCGTGAAGTAGCCAAAGAAATGCGTTCGACCGAAAAAATGGATTATGAAAATCGCGAAGACATAAATTCTATGATGCAAAAACAGCAGAAAATGGTCGAAAATATAGAACAGATGGCCGAGCAAATGGACCAGACGATTCAAAAGATAGAAGAGAATGCTCTAGCTGCTGCTGAAATGGTCGATAAAATGCGCCAGGTTCAGGATATTATGCAGGAGATTGCGACACCAGAGATGAAAAAAGCCATGGAAGAGATGCGCGAAGCAATGAAAAATGTGGATATGGAAAAGATGAAAGAGGCAATGAAGGATTTCGAGATGTCACAGGAAGAAATGATGCAAAATCTCGAAAGAACTCTATCACTTCTAAAGCGTATCCAAATGGAACAGAAGCTTTCACAAATGATGGAAATGACAAAGCAGGCCGAAGAGTCTCAGAGTGATATATCCGAAAATTCCAGCGATAATAATTCAGATGAAATGCAGAGAAAGCAAGATGCACAAAGCGAAAAGCTAAAATCGATGGAAAAGACAATGAAAGAGCTTGCTGAAATGATGAAAGAATTTGAAGATACACCCAAAGAACAAGCCGACAGCCTTTCAGAGGCCATGATGAATCAGAATATGCCGCAGAATTCAGAGCAAATCTCGCAGCAATTGGGACAAAAGAATTCCAAAATGGCCAAGAAAAAAAGCTCGCAACTTCAGAAGCAATTACAGGACCTTCAAAAAGACCTCCAGCAACTTCAGCAAAATATGAATCAACAGCTTCGCGAAAAACTTAAGAAAGAAATGACAAATTCTTCCAGAAAGCTCAACTATCTTTCACAAAAACAGGAACAGCTCATGGATAAAAGCTGCCAGTCGGGCGTAAGCCGCGAGGAAATCGAATCGATTGCTCGCCAACAGCAAGAAGTCTCACGGTCCTTAGAAAAAGTATCTCAAGAGATTTCCGAAATTGCCGGTCAGACGATGTTTTTGCCACAAATGACGCAAAAGATAGTTAATGATGCTCTAAAGCAAAGCCAGGAATCAATGAAACAGCTCTCTAATTTTTCTTGTAATCGTGCAGGCCAAAATCAAAAGAAAGCGATGGGAAGCATGAATATGGCTTCTTCTATGATGCTTTCTTCGATGAATAAGATGTGTAATTCATCGAGTTGTCCATCAGGAAGCCAGAGCATGATGCAACAGATGGAATCGATGTGTCAGGGGCAACAATCGATTAATCAGCAATCTATGCCTCTTATGTCTTCTTCTGGCCAACCTGGCGGAATGAGTCCCCAGCAGATGGCAGCAGCTCAAAAACTATCATCAGAACAAGAGGCACTCCGCAAATCACTCGAAGAGCTTAACAAAGAGTTCTCTGAGCAGAATGACATGCTGGGTAGATTAGATAAAACAGCCGACCAGATGAAACAGGTATCAGAAGACCTAAGACGCGGTGATGTAAGCAAAAAGACTATGGAACATCAGGAAAGAATTCTGCAAAGATTGCTCGATGCACAGAAATCGCTTAATAAAAGAGACTATTCCAAGAAAAGAAAAGCAAATGCCGGTGAAGACCTCATCAGGCAATCGCCACCACCTTTGCCGGAAGATTTGGGCGAGCGAAAAGATCAATTGCAAAGAGACTTACTCAGAGTCCTTTCCCTGCCCTATCCAAAGCAATACGAGGGTTCAATTCGCGATTATTTCAATAAGCTACAGGAAATACAAATAGAAGAGAATAGCGAATCAAATAAATAATCATGAAATATAAAAGGGATCAATAATGAGAAAAACAATAGTAATAATTACAATATTAACCTTTGTATTTTCTGCATTCACACAAAGCCAAATCGACAGAGAGCTTCAGCTTGCCAGGAAATATATTGTTTTACAAAGATATGATCAAGCTCGAGATATTCTCGAAGCCTTATATATGGAAAACCCTCAGAATAATAGAGTTTTGACTTCACTTAAAGAGGTCTATTTCGGACTCGGCGAAAATGAGACATTACTGGATTTGCTGAATAATCAAGCATCGCGCGAACCTAATAATGCTAAGGTCAGAGTCGATCTTGGCAAAGTAGCTCTTATCATGGGAAATACCGATGATGCGATGGAATATTTCGATAAGGCTTTCAAGCTTTATCCCAAGAACGAAGACTATTATCAAAGAGCATTTCGCGAGCTTTTGCAGCGTGGATATCTTGAAGAGACTCGCGAAGTAATCAAAACAGCACGCAAAAATATCGGAAAGGAAAACCTCTTCGCCCTCGATATGGCAATGACCTATGAACTCGAGAGCAATTTTGACAGGGCAATGCAAGAATATGGAAAGTATATCTATGAACATCCGGATAGATTTACTACAGTTGAGCGAAGAATCGATATAGCTGGCAGAACCGATGATGAACTCCAGGCACTGGAAAAATCAATACGCAAAATGTTTGATAAAGGATCATTATCTGAATCAAGAATTTATCGTCTTCTTTCCCGTTTGAATATACGTTTGGAAAATTATGACAGGGCATTAGAAAACCTCATTTCTGCATCCAAAAATACAAAAGAAGACCGGAAAGGCCATCTTGTATATCCTTTCGCGATGCAGATGTACCAGCAAGGCAACTTTGAAACAGCTATCGAAGCTGGTGAATATATTCGCGATAGTAAGGGGCCTTATGCCGATCGGGGCGAACTCATAATGGCTCAAGCGAAAATTGCAATCGGCGATGAAGACAAAGGCTATGAAATATTACAAAAACTGACCGATTCAAAAATACGCGAAGTAGCACTCGATGCAAAACTTAATCTTGCATCGATGGATCTCCAAAATGATGATTTCGAAGCGGCCATGAACCGTCTGGATGATGTGCTACGAAGCAGAAATCAAAAATTTATGGGCGAAGCTCTGCAACTTTATGCTGATGGTTACATTCGCAATGGTAAATACGATGACGCTATGCAAATTCTAGATAAGCATTCTCTTGAATTTGAAAAATCACCATGGTTTAAGTTTCTTGTTGGAGAAATTAAGCTATTCAAGGGCGAATATGATGAGGCTGAAGAGATTTTCCAGGACCTTGCAAGCAAATCCCCCGACGATGCAGCGGTTAATGATGCGATTAACTATATGATGCTTCTTTCAAGCAAAGATGCTTCAGATTTCAATAAATTGGTAGATGCCATTAGACTCTGGAAAACCGAAAGAACCGTTTTGGCAATAGAAAAACTGGAAAATGCAAAAGCTGATTCGGAAATCAAAGATGAAATCAATTGGTATCTTGGCGCTATGGCTCTTGAAGAAAATGATTTAGAAAAGGCAGAAGATGCTTTCAAATCAATAGCCGATAATTCACCAGGAAGTTTCTATGCACCACTTGCATTAGAAAATTTAGGCGATATTGCGATGGAACAAAATCAAACAGAAGCAGCTTATTCCTACTACCAAAAAGTACTTTCGGACTATGATGATGCAATAAATATCGTTTCGGTGCGAGAAAAAGCCAGACAAAGTGGCGGCATTTAATCTATATGACAATTCAAAGATTATATCAACAATGCATTAATAAATTAAAAAAAGCATCGATAGAAAATCCTGAATTCGAAGCTAAAATTATGATATCCCATATCTTATGTGTTGATCATAGAGTGTTTTATTGCATATTATCTAAGAACTTAATCGACAAAGATATATCTAAGATCAATGAATTAATAGATTTAAGGCTAAGAAGATATCCCCTGCAATATATTATTGGCGAATGGGATTTTCATGATATATCGCTCTTTATGCGCGAAGGTGTATTCATCCCCCGACCCGAGACTGAGATTCTTGTACAATATATTATTTCCCTGTATCAAGAGAGTAAGAATTCAGTATTAAAGGGACTTGAAATTGGAATTGGA
>JBKHBT010000136.1:0-6381 GCA_046542255.1 Candidatus Zixiibacteriota bacterium
CGTTGCCAACGTGATTGTCGCGGGTTCGAATCCCGTCTCTCGCTTTTTTTGATAACTATTTTCTCTTTTGAAGCCATATGTAAATAAATATATATATTATACATTCTATATATAATACAATGGCTTTACTGATGTTTTAGCCGGGAAGTATGAAAATGCGGACACCGTATTTTTTGGCTCTACATAGGGCGGCGTAGCCAAGTGGGAAGGCAGAGGTCTGCAAAATCTCCATGCATCGGTTCGAATCCGATCGCCGCCTTTTTTATGCCTACCGCTTTTTACTTATTGAACATTATATTAGTAGTTTTAACAAGGATCATGGTTGGAATAAATATTAGTGTGGTACTCGAAAGGTTTCGAAATCACCTATTTGCTAAATCTGAGTGGCCTTTACAATCCGTGAAATTAAAATCCAAGAAGAATTTATAACGAAGTGTTCCCGATTCGGAAGCATTTTGTCGCGGGTTGCGTCCATCCAAAATACCTTGACGAAGCCTTGCTATTGCTTTAGATTTAAGGAATGAATAAAGACAAGGAGAAAAAATGAAATTAAAATCCATTGCAATTTTACTGCTGGTATTGTATGCAACAATGCTTTTCGCCGTAGGGCTGGAGCTTAAAGTACCCCTCGGCCAGGAAAAGGATGAAGAGAAAAATTCCGAAACTGAAGACCAGGACAAAAATAGAAATGAAGCAGAAAATTCATCTACAACTTTCGAAGTAAAAGACGATGCTTCCAATGCCGATTCGAAAAATGGCAATGCCAATAAGGCAAATGACCCAAATGATGAAGCTAAAGCCGGTAACGAAACCATAGCCGGAGCAAATGAAAAGCCAGACGATGCATCAGAGAAAAAAGATGCTGGCATAAAGGCATCCAAAGAAGATGCCCAGGCACTCGAAGCCAATATCCAAAAACTTCTCGAAAAAGAAGAAATCAGCGATGATGAAAAATATACCCTGCTCGAAAGCGGATATTCTGCGCTATTGCAATATCAGGCTATCGACCAGGCATCCAGTATTCAGCGGATGCAAAGGATTATGGCGCAAATCATGCTCCGTCTCGATTCGCCCGAGATCGCCATCCTTCACGCTCGCGAATGTATGAAAGTCAAAGATGCTAATCTTAAATCGGTCGATATGGCATACGGTTTCGAAATTATGGCACGCTCTTATGCGGCAGCTGGCGACAAAGACAAAGCCCAAAAATATATCGATTTTGCAAAAAGAACCGCCGAACAGATTCGAGACGATGAAAGCAAAGACGAATTTATGGAAGTCTTCGAAGACGGCGAATGGTATGGAGTGAAGTTTTAATCTATGCATCAAAGAAGAAGGCCTGAAGGCGGACATGATTTTATAAAATACCATCTCGGTTTCGAAAGAGTTAAGAAAACGTGGGACGATTCCAAAGCGGAGCTAAAAAAGCTTTTTAGAGAAGCTGGAGCTTCATTTCCCATCCGTGGGATTTTTATTCGTATTTTCAAAGATGAAGAAATTGTAGAACTATGGGGCCGGGATTTTTGTGGAAGATATCGCCTTATAACAGAGTATCCAATCTGCACAATGAGTGGCACACTTGGCCCAAAAAGAAAAGAAGGCGACCTTCAGATTCCAGAAGGATTCTATTATATCGAAAGATTCAATCCACTTAGCCGCTATCATCTTTCACTCGGGATTAATTATCCCAATCACTCCGATAGGATACTTGGCGATGACAAAGAACCGGGAAAAGATATCTTCATACATGGCGATTGTGTCTCTGTCGGTTGTATCCCTATCACCGATAAGCTGATAAAGCAATTGTATGTTGCAGCAGTATTGGCCAAAGGATATGGCCAGGTTAAGATTCCATTTCATATCTTTCCTATGAGGCTTTTGCCCAATGCCCTAAACGCACTCGATGAAAGATTCGATGATCCTGAGCTTTCACGCTTCTGGCATAATCTCAAAGATGGATATGACATTTTCGAGCATACCAGGATTCCACCATGGCCATCTGTCGATACTGATACCGGGCTTTATATTTATTAATCTCAAACGTAGGAGTAGCTATGTCAAATAAGCCTGATTCTAATCAAAAGCAGAAATCGGGTATGGATATTTTGCGAAACCGTAGGAGCATTCGCCACTTCAAAGACGATATGCCGGATGAAAACCTGCTTCGCAAAGTCCTCGACTCGGTTACAGATGCTCCAACATCCCGAAACAAGCCATCATGTTATCTTGTGATTGTTCGCGATAGCAAATTAATTGAAAATCTCGGTGATATTCGCGGGCGAAGCACATCGCCGATATCCAAATCCCCGGTCGCTGTAGCAATTGTTGCCGATACTGATATCACAAAAAGGCCAGAAGACGATTCGATTATAGCTTCATATCACCTTATGCTGGCAGCCAAATATTACGGACTCGGGACATGCTATATTGCCGATATGAATCGCGACAATGTAAAAAAGATGCTCGACATACCACAAAATCACTATATCGGAACCATAACCCCACTCGGCATCCCAGATGAGAACCCCAATAGGCCAGATAAGGAATCGATTATCAAAAGAAGCAAATTTTTAGATTGATTAAATTCAAAATATTTATTACTATCTGATGTATTTAACGATTTTAATGCAAGAAATTTCCGCATAGTTTTACCAGGAGGAGCCATGAGAGAGTCAGTATTGGAGAAGTTTGAAAGGGTACGTCGCGAACAAAACAGCATTGTCATGGACTATGCCGACCGCGAACTAAAGAGATTCTATAGCCTCGATGCCAGTGTCTATGAAGAAAATTCCCTCCCATCAAAAACAAAAGAACTTATCGGGCTTGTTACTTCTATCGTTTTAAGATGCGATGATTGTATCAAATACCATCTAATTCAGCTTTTTAATATCGGCATAACCGATGATGAGCTTATCGAAGCTATGACCGTATGCATGGTTGTCGGAGGTTCCATAACTATACCACATATCAGAAGAGCGCTGGTTTTTTGGGACAAAATAAATCAGGAAAGCCTTCAAAGGATGAAAAAGGAACTGGCATTCGGGAAATTAGAAAGAAAAATCGATGATGTCCTAATAAGCAAAAAATCCGATTTTAATGATATCCTTCAAAGGATTTGCCGAATTCTCTGGAAAAATGTCGACCACTATGATTGGGTAGGCTTCTATATGACAGGCGATAAGCCAGACTTATTGGAATTAGGCCCATTCACGGGCGCGGAAACCGAACATACCGAAATCCCATTCGGAAAAGGCATATGCGGTCAAGCAGCAGCCAAAAAAGAAACTGTCATTGTGCAGGATGTATCCAAGATCGAGAATTATTTATCGTGTAGCATTGCTGTCCAGTCTGAGATTGTTGCACCAATCATCAAAGATGGCAAAGTAATCGGCGAGCTGGATATCGATTCCCATAGCATCGAGCCATTCACGGAAGCGGATAAGGTTTTCCTGGAAAAAATAGCCGAGAAAGTAGCTAAGATAAAATAGCCTCGGCCTGCACTATCTTAAAAATCAAAATCTATTTTCAAATCTAAAAATTAATCTGGAACCCAAATTTTTTCTGCCTTAATCATTTCAGCAGTGCCGGATATATTTATATCATCGGCTGATTTGGTGTAGAATGTAAAGCCCTTATAATGTGCCAGGTATTTACTCTTTTTGGATAGAAAGCCCGGAGGTGCAACAATCACAATTGGTTTGTCGATTTTTCCTATAATTTTGATGAATTCTTCCGGCTCCACCATAACAATAGCGCCGGATGCCTTGGTGGCATTGGCCATATATTGATAAGCTGCCGCTGCCCCGGCTGTGCCTCCTGTATAGGACATATCATCGACTCCTATCTTCGGAATGCATATCCGATTTCGGCTGTGAAAACATCTGTAAGGACTTCATAATCTTCATTGCCGTGCACCACAGAACTCATGCCGATATCATAGCGAAAATTGAGAATCATTCTGCCCTTACCAACTGCGAATTCGGAACCGATGCCGGTGGCAAGGCTCATATCAAAACCCTGGACATCTTTGATCTCATTAGCATTATAATAATCATCATCTTCATAGAGGTCATAGCTGAAATGGTGATAGACATTATAATTAAACACAGGTCCGATAAACATTACCGGCTGAATCCCAGCATCTTCCAAATTATACATGAATTTGAAAAGCAAAGGAAACTCAAGATGAGTGATAAGCATTGTTGCATCTTCGAACCTTGGTGGCCATGGTGATATTGTATTTTCCATATAATCTGCAGTTCCATGTTTCAGGCCAAATGCAAGCCCCGGCTCGATTGCGACATACTCTACAAAATTGATTGTAAAGAAGAAACCGAATCTTCCGCTAATCTGTGGAGTATAACCTTCGATTGTGACTTTTTCGCCTTCGGGACGAATACTGGTTGCTCCGACTCCGAACTTGAACCCTCCCTGAGTCAGGCCACTGGTTGCGAAATCATAAGAGCCACTCTGTGCAAAAATTGTAAATGACAAAGCCAATAGAAATAAAACAGCGAATCTTCTCATTTTTCTCTCCTTGTAAATAGCATTTTGCATAAATTATACTCAAAAGCTATTTTAAGCAATTATTTTCCTGTCTCTTATGATTTTTTCAAAAAAGAATTATCATTTTTCTTTAGCAAATTTTGTTACGACTACAAATACTACAAGCGAAAGGATAATGCCTATAAAAATCGGTTCCAGTTCATAGGGTAGCTCCCATTCGAGAATAGTAATTAGCAATGTCGCGCCGCCGCCGGCAAACATCGAAGACAAAGCAGCAGCAGGCGATTTCTTTTTGAAATACAAAAACCCAAGCACCGGAATAAGAAGGCCGGAGACCATAAATGCATATGAATAAAGCATAAGCTCCAGAACATTTTGCATCGCACTCGCCAGGAGAAGCGATAGCACTCCAATGCTAACTGTAATAAGATGTGGCGAAAAAAACCATGGCCTTTTTTTCATCTCAGATGAATCACCACCGCGGAAGATATCGGTCAGGACATTGCCTGATGCAGCCATAAGACAGCTATCTGCTGTGGACATGATAGCAGAGAAATATGCAGCCAATAAAAGGCCCATCACACCAGTAGGAAGGACATTTCGTAAAAGAAGTGGCAGCCCTAGTTCAGGGTCCATCTCAGCGACATTGGCATATCCAATAGCCGCAAACATGCCCTGACCGGCAGCAGCACGGCCGAACATGCCGAGTAAAACACCCATAAAAGCCATTATAGGATATTCGAAAATACCAGCTAGAAACCAGGCGTTCTTGGCATCTTTTTCGCTCCTACTGGCATATATTCTCTGATATAATGTCATGCCAATAAACCATATCGGAATAATCGTAACTGCCCAGCTTCCCAGCTTTCCAGCAGATACATTGGTAAGTGAGAAAAATTCTGCTGGCAAAGATGCCCGAAGGCCTTCCATGCCGCCAACAGCAAAAAATCCAACCGGAATACCGACGAAAATTAGACCGACCATCAGGATTATCCATTGAATGGTATCAGTGTAAACCACAGCCTTTAACCCACCAAGGCTGGTATATGCTATCGCGATTATTCCCATGAAAAATAAAGCTTGAAGTGTGCTAATCGATGGAAATGTTGCAGTAGCAAGTTTTGCGCCTGCCAGAAGCTGCGAGCTTGTAAATCCAATATATCCAATTGCCGATATTATTCCAGCCAGAAGAGCTACTTTGCCATTATAGTGTTTGCCAAGAAGCTGTGGGAATGTCATAAGTTTATTTTCGCGCGAGAAATCAAAAACCTTGGGTATCAGTAAGACAGCTGCCAGCCATGCTCCAATCAGGCCGGTGAAAAGCATCCATGAGCCGGAGACACCCATCGCAAAACCAAGTCCGCCCAGTCCAATCGAGAAACCGCCACCGACATCTGTTGCAACAACCGATAGGCCGATATGGCCCGGCCCCATAGAACGGCCGCCGACATAGTAGTCTTCTGAGTCCTTATTTCTCTTCAGATAATAAAAACCGATTCCAAGTACCGTAAGAAAATAGAGTCCAAGAATAATAAAGTCGATTAAACCCATATTTGCCTTTCCTTTTTGACGGGCATAATTTTAGATTATGGAGCAAAAGCCCGTTTTCCCCTGCTTCTTTCACAAGGCTTGACAATTAACTTTTTGAAATTAAATAATTTCAAGCCGATGTCAAGGCTTTTTCTCTTCTATAGCCGTTCATACCCGGAACCAGTGTTGGACTTCATTTTTGACAATGTCCGCTAGTTCCCCCTCGTTGCGAGCAGAGATTTCTTTTGACCTTTATAGTTTTTTGTTTTGATAAAATCACTACTGTCCCGAAGAATCATAACAACCACCCCACTTTCCTATCATCATAACCACTTGATTTAGGTG
>JBKHBT010000137.1:0-6314 GCA_046542255.1 Candidatus Zixiibacteriota bacterium
AAGTATGACAATGCCCAGCAGCGCATTGTCTCTTTTAAAGCCATATATATAACATTTATATAATACTTAATATATATACCCAAAAGCTTTACTGATGTTTTAGCCTGAAAAGTATGACAATGCGGAACAGCGCATTTTCTGGGTAATTGCGCAAATATCGATGACAAATCACATTGACATTAGCCGATTTTGATATATTTTACGACAAAAGGAGATTGTATGCTAAATACTTATGATAATATACTCGATGCGATAGGCTATACACCACTAATTCGCATCAATAGACTAAACTCAAATCCCAATGTCGAGATATTTGCCAAATTCGAAGGCTTCACGCCAACTGGCAGCATCAAAGACCGAATCGCCCTTAAGATGATAGAACAGGCCGAACACGAAGGCAAGCTAAACAAAGATAAGACAATAATCGAACCCACATCCGGCAATACTGGAATTGCCCTCGCAATGATAGGCACGGTCAAAGGCTATTCTGTCGATATAGTTATGAGCAGCGCCGTGAGCGTGGAAAGGCAGAAGATGATTCGGGCATATGGCGCCAAAGTAATCCTGACCGATGCAACTCTTGGCACCGATGGCGCAATCCAAAAGGCGCATCAGCTTGTCGAAAAATATCCAGAAAAATACTTTATGCCTGATCAATTCAGCAATAAATACAATAAGCTAACCCATTATAGAACTACCGGCCAGGAGCTTTTTGAGCAGGCGGATGGGCATATCGACTATTTCGTATCGGCGCTTGGTACATCCGGCACGATTATGGGTATCGGCCAATTTCTGAAAGAGAAGATTCCGAATATCAAGATAGTCTGTGCGCATCCAGAGAAAGGCCACTATATTCAGGGCTTGAAAAATATGGAAGAAGCCATAGTCCCGGCAATCTATGACCCTTCAAAGATTGATGAGACGATTATGGTGAAATCGGAAAAGGCATTCGATATGACACGCCAGATTGTCCGCAAAGAAGGCATATTCTGCGGAATGTCAAGCGGTGCGGCGATGTATGCAGCATCGCAGATAGCAAAAAAAATAGAATCGGGCAGGATTATTGTCATCTTCGCCGATAGGGGCGACAAATATCTCAGCACCGATTTATTTTCGTCTGATTAATCAAATCGCTCCGCAAATTGCTCTAAAGGCATCTCCTCGTTACTACGCGCTGCGTTGATTCAACCACCCCTAAATCCCCTCCTTAAAAAAAAGCGGGGACTTAGATTGCGAACGACAATCAAAACACATCTATGATATTTATTTTTGTAGTTTTCAAAGAAACCTGCTGTGCGTTGAGCGAAGCGAATAAGCCGGGGACTTAAGAATCGCTAAATCACATTGCCAGAGAATTCTCTTTCTCCCTCCTTCACAGAGTCTGTCTAAAAAATCACCTTTTATTACCTCATTTATTATTTATATTTATATACGCTAAAGAAAGGATTTGAAATGGGAAGAAATAAACTTGAGATAACTGCTGATCGTGAACGAGCTTTTGTGATGCCTCCTTATATCGAAGAATGGGTGGACAAAACGCATCCTGCAAGATTTATCGATGCTATTGTCGAGAACCTTGATCTTGAAAGTCTCGGATTCAAAAAGAGTACAAGTACAAAGGGACGACCAAACTATTCAAATAAAATGATGCTAAAAATTATTCTCTATGCTCATTTCTGTAAAATACGAACTTTGCGCGGGATAGAAAGGATGGTACACAATGATATGGGCATGTTATGGTTGACTCTTTTAAAGTTATATAATAATATATATATAATACTTAACATACATACGCAAAAGGCTTTACTGATGTTTTAGCCTGAAAAGTATGACAATGCGGAACAGCGCATTGTCTGTACAACTGTCAATCTTCGCAAAATGTATAAAACTTGATATAATATGGTATAAGTAGCATCGGGAATTAATATTTTGTTTGATTTTAGAGCTTGAGAGCCCAAAATTTCTATTTTAATAAAAAAAAGACTAATCTATAATTTATATCGTAATTAATTGGTATTGATCAACTTTTTATTTCAAAATAATTTAATAAGAATATGGATTAGTTAGACAGACTCTCACAAGGAGGGAGATGCCCGAATGGGCAGAGAGTGGTCATTCTACAAACGAAAGAGACGAGTCTAAACCCGTCTCTTTCAATAAATATCAATTTTCGCATAGCCTATTTGAGATACAACATCCTTCTCGTCTGATAGTCATCATTGACCTGGAATCGCAATAGATATTCGCCGCTCGCAACGATTTGTCCATTTTCGTCTCTGCCATCCCATTTGATTGTATGTTTGCCCACTTCATAGTAATCATTGCTTAATGTGCGGATATTTTTTCCGAGTACATTATGAATTGTAATCAACACACGACTTTTTTCCTGTAAGGCAAATGATATATTCGTAGCAGAATTGAATGGATTCGGCTGGTTCTGGAAAAGTGTGTTTGCTTCTGGCAATCTATTGGCCCCAGAGATGAGAGCTTTGCCATGCCCATTTTCGACAAGCTGTATCTCAAAGTCGGCAATTTCATATTCATAGTGAATATCCGGGACTTTGCCGGTTTTCTTCTCGAAAATTGCTTCGAGAACAATACCACTTCCCGATACAGTAGGATCCGAGCGCGATAGCCTCGACATACAGATTTCAGCTCCCTGCTGAAATTCTCTGGTCAATGTAATCGCTTCTGCATCACCTTTTGAAATAAACCCACCATCTTCGACTCGCATGAGTTCAAGCTGGTCTGTATTATATTTGAAAACAAGGTGAATTCCCATAATATCGGTTACATCTTCGATAATTGCCCTTGTTCTGATATAATCATCTTCTTGCCTTGCTCCAACTGATATGCTTTTCGCATTGGGCACGATATCGGTTATCAATTTGGGAATATTATTTGTCGTCCACCAGCTATACATGGTATTTAGTGCAAGGATATCTTCGACTTCGAGATAACCATCCGGTTCTGCGATTTTATCCGGTACTGTTCCGATTGTTGGGCCTAGATCCGAAATCGGGTCGTGGTTTCCGATAGAATCGCCATCCCAGCCCCTTGTCCAGACCATAAGGTCTTCGAAACCTATTGCGCCATTCGGCTTTGGCACCATATTTGGTGGCGTTCCTGGAGTAGTGCCCGGTGTTGCGATATCGCCAAGATATGCGCCATAGATAACCATCTGGTTAAAGCCGATGTCATCGTCGGATTCGCCATTGTATTTAATAACCTGTGAACTATCGGTGTCCATGGTAAATGTATCGACAACGATAGGTGCGTCTGGCGAAATCATATCATCGCTGGCCTTAATTCGAATAATTGCAACATCGCCGCTGGGAGAAACATTGCAGCCATCCGGGTCGCCAGTTTGTGACATATCGATAGACCATGTACCTGCTGCACTGTCCCAGTCGGCCTGGAAAATGACATTGGTAGCCTCGCCTTCTAGGTCGAATATATTGCCGCGATTTATGCCCTCGATACGGAACATATCAGAAGGATATGTGCCATTTACTTCGATACTGCTTACTCCAACAGGATAATCCAGAGTCAGGTTGATTGCTTTTTCGGCTCCATTTTGCAGAAGCATATATGCATCTTCATCGAAGAAGTCCCGTAGCGAAAGTTTTATCATAAGATCGGAATTTATTGTAATGGTATTTGTTGTCCTATCTGTCGCAAGCTCTTCAATATCATCGCAGGTAACGATTTTGGCAAAAAGGTAATAACTGCCATTATCGGGAAGGCCATCTGGAGAGCTGGAAAATTTCCAGTCCCATGTTTCGTCCTGGCCTGATTTTGCATTGATAGTATTTTCGGGATTACATAGCTTATCGCTGCTGTCGAAGAGAGTATCCTCGCTATAATAAAAGTTTACATATCCGCATTCAAATGCTCCGGTTATTGTATATGTTATAGTATATGTCCCGCCGGGTGAGAATGATTTCGGCAATAGGCTAATGCCTGTCTCGGATATATCAACAGTAACTGGATGAGCTGCCTGGAATTTTTGAACCTGATTTCTTTCCTCGTCTGCAACATAGATATCAAATGAATTGGAACCATTTGGCAAGGCCGTGATTCCCACAGGTCTCATGAAACTGCCGAGTTGATTGCCGTGTAACCCTATTATTCTGTCGAATGTAGGTGGGCTATTGGAGCCGTTCCTGACCGCACCATCGATATAGCTAATTACTCTATTATTTGTGACATCGCAAAGGAAAATCCATACAGTATCCAGAGTAGAGCCTGTTTCTTCCACCACGTGGATACCTCCGGGCATTCCAAGCAAATCGTGAGAGGTGGATGCTGTATTCCATTCGGTAATATAGCTCATAGAGGGCGGTGAAACATCGCCTCCGGGATAGAAAGCAAATTTCTGCACGCGGCTATTCCCTGCATCCGAAACATAGACATCAAACTGGTCGAGCTGGCTATTCCATCTTGCAGCAATTCCTGATGGTGCATGAAACTGCCCGCTGCCGCTTCCGGTACTGCCATATCGAATCACATCCACCGATGTGGTATATGAATATGTAACTGTCTTATTAAGTGGCACTCTAGCGCCATTTGTACCATCGCCGAAATCGACATAGCCATTCATATAATCGACAGTATAAAGGCTATCGTCAGAATCATTATTTTCAAGATTATTGTCTGGGTCTATTCGCCACCTATGCCGCCCGATTTTGATGGTATCCAATGAGCCTTCTTTTATCGGGTATGTCGCCGTATAGAATCCCCAATTTCTGGCATCATTGGGATTCGAAGGCGTGGTTTTTTGAAAATCTGTGTCGATATCTGCGTCAGCATCGGCATCACGAAAATCACCATCGAGCCAATCGCCGGCAAAATCGGGGTCTGCAACATCCGCCATCGCGAGAATCTTGATTCTGTCATTATCGGTATCTGTAATGAAAATGTACCTTCCATAGTCGGGATTTACCGTAACCAAAGAGCCGGTTTCTGCTGTTGTAAAATTGGCCGTTGTCAGAGAAAGGCCGGGAATTCCGGTATATGGCGAGCCGGCAGCCTCGGGATAGTCGCCTCCAGAGACGATTTTCTCGCCTGTTACAAGATCGGTGATTGTCCAATTGTCTGCTGCTACAAGGTCTATTTCATAGATATGCCCCGTAATTTGATTGGCATCTGTGACTGTTACTGCTGTAATATCTGTGATATCGTGCAGAGTTGCCGAGCCATCGACAGCTATATGACCTCCTTTATCTGCGACAAATACATCACGAGGGTAGGACAGAATGCCATCATATTTTTCATTCGTACCGATAGGATTTGGAGTTGCATCCACCACACCGAGGTCTGAAATGTTATACATAAACAGATATTCATCTTCATTGGAACTATTGTCGTCCATATCGAGAATAAAAAGCTCTGTATTGACAGATATCGAAAGATTTTCTATTGCAAAAATCGAGCTCAGCGATTGGATATCGCTTATACCACCAGGTGTTGTTTCATCGATTTGAAGCTTTACGAAATCTGAACCTGCTGTTGTTATACCATAATCGATATCGCCATAGCCATAAGACAATTCATTGCCGCCGCCATCTATAGCAAGATTGGAATTATGTGCATAGGCATAATATACTTCGATAGTTTGTTCTGGTTCTGTGTCTCCATTGCTATCGGTGAACGAATTTGCTGGTGTATTGATTATAACATAAGGATTTCCTGCAGTTTCCTGATAATTTATATAATAGACCTTATCACTGGCGCTATAATCACCCAAAGCCTGAACTTCTGTCCATACTTCGCCATCGACTTTCAAAATGACAGAACCTTTGACTATTCTATATAGTATATCATCAGAATCGAATTTCGCCAGTGCAAGTGCATCGTGGTTTATTTCATATGCAGCCGAAGGCGCAGCTCCTGTGAAGAGCCACGGCGATGTAGCATCGATAACTTCATATTCGACAGGCACTTCGAAGGCCTGGATTCTGTCATTGTCCTGGTCGGCCACATATATCTGTGGATTACCATTACTCAGCCGGCCTGTGACCGCAACAGGGCTGGAAAATGGAGTTCCAATTACAGGGCTATCGACTTTCTGATCCTTATCCGGTGCATTAGTAATACGGAAATATGGGCCATTCCATTCGGCTACTGCATTATATCGGGTTGTTGCCCAAATGAATCCCGTCAATAAGATAAGCAATACAATCAGGTATTTTTTCATAAAAACCTCTCTTTATTTATAGTGATATAATTATCGACAAAGTGTAACAAAATCTCTCCCTTTTGACTCACTACTCAATACAATTGAGAAATCGGCTCAATAATATTGAGAAATC
>JBKHBT010000138.1:0-6254 GCA_046542255.1 Candidatus Zixiibacteriota bacterium
CTACTCAACGTGGTTATCAGGCAAATGCAAGAATAGTAACAACATCTGATGACATATTACAAGAAACAATAAGACTCAAAACCTAATGATTAGCATTTCATAATATGCAGTAGAGACGTAGCATGCTACGTCTCTACAAAAAATCTATAGATAAAAATACCCCATAATAAACCAGGCCCTCTTTTTCCTCGGGAAGGGGGCCTTTTATTTTTACCGATGACCTTCAAAGCTTTTTTAGGGCTTGACACCGGGCTTATGTATTGTAATATTGTAGATTATGTTCGATGCAGGAAAAATAGCAGATATGATACTCTGGATACCGCCGATTCTACTGGCGCTTACGGTTCATGAATTCTTTCATGGATATGTAGCCTTCAGGCTGGGCGATCCCACTGCAAAGCACGAAGGCCGGCTGACTCTCAATCCGCTCAAGCATCTCGACCCACTCGGCACAATCGCTCTTGTAATCTTTCATTTCGGATGGGCCAAACCAGTACCTGTGAATCCATATTACCTAAGAAATCCCAGGAGGGATATGATATTCGTCGCTCTGGCTGGACCTTTATCTAATCTAGCAATGGCAATATTATTTGGCATCCTGGTCAAATTCAATTATATGGGCATGGTCTCTTATCCGGAAGTCCTATTTAAGATGCTGGTTTTTGGAATGTATATCAACGTCATTCTAATGGCATTTAACCTTATTCCGATTCCGCCGCTGGATGGTTCCAAGATTCTTTTCGGCCTTACAGACATAAGCGACCAAAACCAGATGATGCTACAAAGATTTGGCCCGATGATATTAATCGGCATAATCTTTCTGGGAAATATGACGGGATTTAGTATCCTATCTATTATAATCTCGCCTTTTCTTTCTGTTTTTAGAGCAATTTTCATGGGAGTATAGATGGTTCGCTTTCGAAAAAAAAGAAGATCGATTACTACATATAGCCAAAAGCAAGAAGAAAAAGACAAGAAATTTGTCGATTTAGATAGAATCGATAGAAGCAAATATCCACGGATTAGAGCATGGTATATTGTTCTTTTTATCTTCCTCGGCTTTTTATACCTTATTGCCCGATTCCTTTTTTAGATTATGAAAAAACTCTTATTAATATATTTCATCTTCCAATTTTTATCTCTGCCGATGCTTTTTGCCCAAAGCGCAGAAAAAAAGCCCAAGCAACAAATCCCCGAAACTCCAGACCCAGAAGTCCAGGCAGAAGATATCGATACTCTGGAAATTCCAGATTCTTTAGCCGCAGGCAAAAAGCCTAAAAAGGAATACTATAATAAAATCTACTGGCAAGACTTTACTCTCAATCGGCCGAATTTCTCCATTTCACAAATCGATTCACCAGAAATTATTAAAAGCCACAGCAGAGACATCGAAGAGATACTCGAGTATAATGGTAGGCTAATACTTCGGAAGAATTATCCGGGAGCAAATTCGGAAAATCAGATATTTATCAATGGCTTCACAAATAGGAATCTATACACATCGATAGACAATATTGAACTCAGAACCGCAAAAATGTGCAATATACCGGCATTTGTCCTTCCTATCGATCTGATCGATGCCATCGATATATCAAATGGCCCATTTGCCAGCATAGCAAATCCATATTTTTCACATGGAGGGCTTAATTATGGCATGATGCGCTATGAACCCGGCATCACATATACCGATTTTAATATCAATCTGGCAAATTATGACCGAGAAGCGATTGCCTTTAACATGAATGTCAACTATCTCGAACCGCTTGAATTGCAGGTATATTTAGGCAAAGAGTCATCCAGGATGTATGTCTATGGCTATGACCTCGATGATTATCAAAGAGAAAAGTATAATTATGGAATATATCTCGGCTATCGTTATTCAAAAATGCACAAGCTATCTGCCAAAACCTTCCAAAGCGATTTTAATGATTTCTATTTCGATAGACTACGCCTTAATGTAATAGACTTTCGTTCCGAAGGCCGCTTCAGCAGAATCTTAGATTATATGGCCAATGCTCGCTATGAAGCTTTCGAAATGAAATACAAAAGCCAAAACTCGGATTCTCAGAATGTAAAGGTAGGCCCTTCCAATGAAGTTTTCGCTCTGGATATAAGAATAAAGCCGCATCTATTCTCGAAACTCGATACGAATGATATAGCGAATGTTAAGAAAAGCCCTTTCCGAAATCCCACACTATATCTTTCTTTCGCACAATATAATCATCTATACCAAAAAAATATCTTTTCGGACGGCACGGAAGAAGAAGAAAGTTTTAGCATCGAAGGCTATATCGCACAGAGCGTAAAATTCGGGAAACTAAGCGGCGACATCTCTCTGGGCTATTGTTATGGCCCT
Organism: Candidatus Zixiibacteriota bacterium; assembly: GCA_046542255.1. Lineage (GTDB taxonomy): Bacteria > UBP14 > UBA6098 > JBKHBT01 > JBKHBT01 > JBKHBT01. The sequence goes on from JBKHBT010000138.1 coordinate 2,357, forward strand.
TATGAACTAAGCGGCATTAAGGCTGCTATGGCTGCCTCATTCGAAATATTAGATGGACTTGAGATAGCCGGAGGATATGCATATTCCAATGCTCCGGGGCTTTCGAATCAGTATAATGAAGCCACCTATTATATGGATAATGAATATCAAAAGCAGGGTAATGATATTTCATTGGGCTTGAATTTTGACAGATTAGGATGGCTCGATTTGTATTCTGAATATTTCATCGGAAAGAGCGATGCCGCTTTTCACGATATCCCGGATGGAATACCTGATGAAGAATATCTTAAAGAGAGCAATGTTTTAGAAACTAACGGAATCCGTACCAATTTCAATATCAAGCCACTAAATTTTCTAGAAGTAGATTTAAATCACGAGCATTTCCTCGATGAAAATATTCTCGATAACTATTTGAGCACAAGATTAGGCTTTGATTTCTTCCTATTCGAAGGCCGCTTCCAGATCACGGCAGATATACATGGGCAAGTATTTAGTGGACTCGAGCAGGCATATGAATATTCCACAGAAATCGAAAGCCTGGATGAGATTGTATCGACTAATCAAAAACTCGAAAATGCACATATGCTAAACGCTCATATTTCTGGCGAATACTGGGGCTTCGAACTTTATGCCGGAATGAATAACCTAACTTCTCAAAAATTAACTTTCTTCGAGATGCCAGAATTTGGCTCTGAAATGCCTTTTCCAATGCCGCTTCCAAGATATACCATGCCGGCTGACCCATACTGGCAGGTCGGAATAAACTGGAAACTCATAGACTGAGGACAATACTATGTCAAAAAGAACAAGAAAAGCCAGTAAAAAGAAAAAAAGCAATAGCCCAGTAAGGATATTTCGAGCAAGATATATTCTGCCGCTAATCTACATTATTCTATTTGCACTGTCATATCTTTTCCCGGGCAAATTATGGGCATTTTCTGAGATCGAGGTAATGCCTATTTGGATTCAAATTATATGTGGAGTTTTAGCACTTTCATTATTCTCTAATAAAATCCTATCATATATCGAAAAGCTTTTTTCTGCTATCGGAAATGTGTTCTTTGGTGGTTCTAAAACCAAAGGAATAGTTCTATTTGCAATCTTTTCTTTGGTATTTTTGTTTGTGGCGAGCAATGATCATGTATTTATTGGCGATAGCCATTTTGTCGAGAGCATGGTCAAAAATCCCGAGCAACATGACCAGACTTTCTATCGAATACCAACAGTCTATATTTATAGAGCATTCAATCAAATTGCGCCTCAAATCCAAACATGGAAAATGATTAGCTATCTGCATATCTTTCTGGGTTTTGTTTTTGCTATGCTATTTTATGGCATCATCCGCACACTTTTCGATAAATATGATGAAAGTGGTGCATTTTTTATCATGTTCTTTGCGGCCTATCCAATATTGGTTTTTACACATATCGAATTATACGCTATCGCCTTTAGCATAGTGGCATTATTCTGGCTGCTTCTTATCAAATGGTTAAAAGGCGAGCAAAGAAAGCCATATTTCCTGGCTGGTAATTTTGTTGCTATCGTATTCCATCATCTTTCTTTCTTTTTAACGCCACTTTCTGCTGATGCATATTTGATAAAGAAGAAACAAAAGAAGCTCCTGCTTATCAATATTATCGCCTTTTTTGTGATTCTCATTGCTAGCTCGGCGATAACTTCATTACGAGAGCATTTCATAGTTTTTACTAATATCGAATATCTATTCAAACCGGGCTACTGGGCGCTAATTATCAACTATATATTTGCTGCTGCACCTTTTGTGCTGTTTGCAATTTTTGCCGGAAAAAATGAATTAATCGAATTGGAAGGTTCCGATGAAAAAGCCGAATTCAATTCGAATATCAGAGCCATTTTTGGTCTTGGCGCACTCTGGTCGGTTCTGCTGCTTGTTTTTCTCGATTTCAAGCTTGGCGGTAATGACTGGGACATAGCTGCGATGATAAGCCTGCCGATTTTCCTTTTTGCAGCCTTTTTGATTGCTAAATCCCCTAGAAGAGGCATTAGAGCTATCGCTATCGGATTTTCTATTATTTATATTATACTACATATCGCCCTCGGCACATCCTACGATATGCAGGCGGAAAGGCAGAGACATCTTGTCCTTGGGCAAAGCACACCATATTATGACAAAGAGTTTGACCCACATATGAAGCTGGGCGTAATTTATGGCTATGAAAGCGACCTGGAACGCTCCGCTGAAGCCTTCGATGAGCTTATCGCAAAGAATCCTTATGACAAAAAAGGCTACCTTTCTTTGGCAACGATTCTAAGCAGAGAAGAGGAATATGATAAAGCGCTCGAAGTCTTAAATCGTGCCATAGAATACAATCCGCGAGATAGGGCGCTTATGAAAAAATACCAGCTTACAAGAGTCATTGGCAAATTGACAGATGACGGTATCCTAAAAATAGACAGGGAGAAAACAAGCGATAGATTGAATAAATACGAAGTTGACATTAGCGAAGATCTTATAGGCTATATGAGAAAAATTTATGTCGAAGGTGATTCTGTGGCTATTGCATTTTTGATTAATCAATACGCCGATGATAGGCCGGAAATGATACAAATAATTATGGAAAATTTTAATAAATATCAAAATAGCGAACAATTCCCGGATTCTGCAAGATTTTATAAAACACTAATATCTTTTAAGCCAGCGAAATTAGGCAATAAGTGATTACTATGCTTAGAAACGTTCAAAAGGCTGCTTTTGTATCAAATTTATCTTGTTATTTTTTTTGCCGATATTAATTTATTGGCAAATGGCTGTATAGAAAGAATTGAAAACCTTTATCCATTTAATACCATGTGGGGTTGAAATGCTTAGCAAGAATGTAAACACATTACTCGAATTCATTGAAAAAATAAACACCTCCGATGCCGATGCTCTATCTGAAATGATGACAGATAATCACAAATACATCGACCTTGCCGGGGATGAAGTAATTGGCCGAGAAAAAATGCTATATGCCTGGGAGGCTTATATGAAAGCTTTTCCAGATTATACAATATATATCAAAGACATCTATGAGAATGATGATAAAATCATTTTCAGAGGAACTACCATTGGTTCTCATCTTGGTTTAGAAGATGACGAAGAATTCATGGAAGAACAGGCTCTCTGGTTGGTTAAGATAAATAAAGATAAGCTATCTTTATGGCAAATCATCAAGGACACAAAGGAAAATCAGGAAAAATTAGATATTGATAATTCTACAAGAGTTTCTGAAGGTACTATCTATAAAGAATATCATGAGAAATACAAACAGCTCAAAGCCGATTGATTTTGTTTAGGAGAAATTTTCATGTATAAAATTTTAGCATTTTTTTTGATCTTCTTTATGCTCATAAATTGCTTTGGATTATCTAATACTAAGGCATTTGAAATCGATAAGATGTATATCGGCCCATCATTGGGTTTTGTTGATTATGGCAATTCGCTTGCTTTGGGCGGCTCTTTCGAATATGCCATCGATGAACGAATCGGCCTTACAGCAGACCTTGCCTTTTCAAGATTCGAAGAACACTGGAGTAGATACGATATAGACTATACTTTTATTGGATTGCTTTTTGGCGGTGCATATCATATTCGCCCCGATGAAGAGCTGGACCCATATCTCAAATTCTCTCTTGGTTATTTCGATTTCAGCTATGAAGCCCCTTATACAGGCGCAGCCTACAGTGCTGCATATGCTCGAGGCCTTGGTTATGGAGCACAAATCGGCATTCGTTATATTCTCAATGAAAATATGCTGATAAAAGTTGGATTGGGATTTCCCTTCTTTTTCACGGCTGGATTAGATTTTAGCATAGACTAAAGACAGACAATGCGCTGTTCCGCATTGTCATACTTTTCAGGATAAAACATCAGTAAAGC
>JBKHBT010000139.1:0-6216 GCA_046542255.1 Candidatus Zixiibacteriota bacterium
TTTAATAATAAAGATTTTCAGCATTGGATTCCCTGCCCTGGCATTAGTAGGCGGTGCAATCGCCAGAAGGCTTCCCATTCTCGCGGGGATATTGATGCTGGGGAGCGCGATAGCAATTTTGTTTTTATTAGAATTTTCGATATTTTCGATAATGGCTGCATTACCGATCGCTTTTGGAGGAATATTTGCATTTATCGGTGCGAGTACTAAGCTTACAGGCTAAAATATTATTGCATAAAGATAGCTCAGTTCCCAATAATTATGAACTCTATTGAACCCATCAGGCAGCTTTGCTGTTCGAGATGATTATTTCATATAAACATAACGATAGATTATTAATATTAGCACAATTACAATCACTAAACCCATTAGCAATTGACTTTGTAGGTTAAACTGCTTATCTTGAAATTGTTAAATTTGATGTGCTCTATGAAATAACTAATGGAGAAAAAATGAATTGCATGAAATTTGTCTTTACGATATTGCTATTGGGAACAATAATTTTAGCAGAACCAGTCGATATCGAAATGGCGCAAAAAGCCGCCGATTTTCACCTATTGTCGCATGAGGATTTCTGGCATCGCGATGGCGGTGGAGTGCCTTCGGCGCTGATGCTTGGCTATAATACATCCAAAATCGATACAGTATTCGAAAACAATGAAATATTGGCATATGTATTCCATCTCGAGCCTACAGGATTTATTATTGTATCGGCCTATACGGAATTCCCACCAGTCTATGGCTTTTCATTTCGCAATTCTTTCTCGATGCGCGAGCATCCGCTAAATGCTGGGCTTCATAATGTAAAATGGGATCTTGGGCGAAGACTGGAGCATATGGACAAAATCGACAGAAATGTCATAAATGAAAATATGGCGCTGTGGGAGAGTCATCTTTCTAATGACAGCGAACTTCTCGAGCTTTATTCTGATATGGAAATTTATGGCCCGCTACTGGATACCGACTGGAACCAGAGTGCGCCTTACAATGACTATTGCCCAATCGATCCCGAGACGGGCGAGACATCTGTTGTCGGTTGTGTGGCTACTGCTATGGCAATGGTAATAAATTACTATGAATGGCCACCAAGCGTGCATTTTGATGCTCTGGACGATTTTCGAAAAGAGCGCGGTGATACTTTTTTGTATGTCGAAGCCGAGGCCGCTACTATGGATACAATCGACTATAATGGTGCCGGAATACATCCCACCGATTCGGTGATTGCTATGCTTTCTTTTGCTTGCGGCGTTTCTGTCGAGATGAATTATCATTCCGATGGCTCCGGCGCATGGGTCAATGCTGCCAAGATGATGAACAAATGGCAATTTGGCTATGCAAGAAATATCAAAGGCGATGATGAAGATTATAATAGCAAACTTGCCAATAGCATAATGAACAATGATCCAGCCTTGATGTCGATATATGATGCCGACTGGGGTTCTGGGCATAAAATTAATGCAGATGGCTACAATTCTGACACCGAGACATTCCATCTTAATTTTGGATGGGGTGGCCCAAGCAATGGATGGTATTCATTGCCAAGAGGAATGCCGGTTGGATATGTCCATACAGGCAATACATCCATAGATTTCGAGCTTCCCAGATACCGGACTGTACGCGTTCCTGACGATTTTGCTACGATTCAGGAAGCAATCGACTCTTCATGGTCGGGCGATACTATTATCGTGGCTGATGGCACCTATACCGGCGATGGCAATCGCGATATCGAATTTGGTGGCAAGGCTATCTACTTGCGCTCGGAGAATGGCCCCGATGTTACGATTCTGGATGCCGAAGCAGCCTCAGACGACCGTCATAGAAATTTCTTAATCGAAAAGAATGAAGGCCCACGATGCGTAATCGATGGTTTCACGATGCGCGGCGGAGTTACATGGGATGGCCCGGGAATATATGTCAAAAATTCCAGCCCGACATTCAAAAATTGCATTATAGAAGACCAAACTTCATGGAGTCAGGGAGGCGGTGCATATCTTAATCGATCGGATTCGAGATTTTATAATGTAATTTTCGCAAGAAATTCTTCGGCATGGGGCGGTGGTGCATGGCTTCACAGAAGCAGGATCGCTTTCGTCAATTGTGTTTTCTATGGCAATTCGGGAAGATTTGCTGGAGCTGCATATATCCAAAATGACTCGAAAGCAGCATTTCTAAATTCGATAATTTATAATAATACGGCAGAGCAAACAAAAGATGAGATACATACCAGCTTCACCGAAGACAAACCATGCACACTGCGTTTCTCACATTCTAATATTCGTAGCGAAGAAGTCGGCATCGAAGAAGGGGCAGGGCATATACAATGGGGCGATGGAATGCTCAATATTTCGCCCGGTTTTTCTCATGACAGTTTTCGTCCCGAAGAAGATTCTTATATGATAAATACTGGCGGGAATAATATCTTCTCAATAATCGATTATTATGCATCAGGCTATGATATCGTAGGCACTGAACGCACTGGTTTAATAGACATTGGCGCATATGAGACAGATTTCGCCCATGAGAATAGAGCACCTAATATCTGGCAATATCCATCGCATGAAATCATCCGCGCCGGGCATGTTTTAGATATCGAGTTCCAGGTATCCGACCCGGAAGATGACCGGCTGAGCTTTTCGATAGACGGCCCGGAAGATGCATTACTTGCCGATGATGAAACAGTAGTCTGGGAAACAGATTTAGGCGATACGGGAAGCTATGAAATTCATATCTATGCAACAGACAGTATATTGGCCGATACGGCGATTGTTTTGGTAGAAGTGGTCAATGGTTATTGCGGCAATGTCGCCGGAAGATGGACTGCTGATGATAGCCCTATCATGATAACATGCGATACATGGATTGGCGAGGGCGATACATTGATCATCGAGCCTGATTGCGATGTCATTTTCACAGGACATTATTATCTTGAAATTGCCGATGGCGCAGTTTTCAAGGCGATTTCTCATGACAGCAGCGAGGCTATAACTTTTTCCTATGGCCCGGAAGAAGACCTAACCGATGAATCCGGCGGCTTTGCAAGCTTGCGTTTTAATAATGCCTCCGATGCCTGCAGCCTGAAAAACTGCATTTTCGAGGGCGGAAATGCCAGGACGAATCTTCCATATATCAGCGGTGGCGCGCTCTATGTGAATAATACCGACCTTTATGTCGGCAATTGCGAATTTTCTGGCAATCGCGCATCCTATTTTGGTGGCGCAGGCTATTGCCAATATTCGAATGTGCTATTCGAGAATAATTACATCTACGCCAATAATGCTTCTAATGATGGTGGTGGATTCTATATTACGAACAATAAGGGCGATATTTTTAATAATGTATTTTATAATAATCGTACCGAAGATGTCGGCGGGGCTATGCTTCTATCAAGCTCCGAGATGTATGTTGATTCTAATGAATTTATCGAAAATACTGCAAATAATCATGGCGGCGCTATCTATCTGACTTCATACAATTGTACATTAAGCTATAATCGATTCGAGGGCAATTCCGCAGACCGTTATCATGGTGGTGCGATGTATATCACAAATTCACATAATTCGCAGCTTTTGAGAAATCATTTCTATGATAATTATGCCAATGAATATGGTGGCGCAATTCATCTTTGGTATAGCAATATCGATATAAAACACAATACCATAGATAACAATGAAGGAGTACTCTTTGGCGGTGGAATCTCATGCCAACGCTCTCACCCAACAATCGATGGCAATTATATTATTGGGAATAATTCCGAAAAAGGCGGCGGCATTCGATGCCAGAACAATTCCGACCCGCAGATTGCAAACAATGTAATAGCATACAATACAGCTAATGCCGGCGGCGGAATCTATATCCAACAGAAATCGGACCCATTCATAGTAAATTCAAGTATTTATGAAAATACTGCAATTACGACCGGAGGTGGTGGTTTCTATATCACAGACACCTGCAAAGTAGGCATTTTCAATAGTATCATCTGGGAGAATCATTTCGAATCTATGTCCTGGATATCCGAGCTTTTTGCTCATTCATCAGAATGTACTGTCGAGGTTGTGCAATGCATTGCCAATTCATCGGAATTCCATGCAGATGGTGCGCTTGCTTTCGGTGGCGACATTATTAACAGCGATCCATTATTCGAGGATTCGCTCGGCCATCTTTCGATGTATTCACCGGCAGTGGATGAAGGCACTATCGATGCCTGGTCGCCTTATGAGAATGTATTCGTTGCAACTCTTATGGATATCGATGGCGAGTCACGGCCGGCCGGATTAGCATGGGACATCGGCGCCGATGAAAGCCCATGGGATGCTGTTTCGGAAAATCCTGAAAAGCCGGAAGAAATCGCAATTTTGCATGCTTTGCCAAATCCATTCAATAGCGCAACCGAGATCATTATCGACATAGAAAATCCCGACAATGATGCAAGTATCCAGATAGTAGATGTACTCGGCCATAGAGTCGAAACCATTGCCACTAAGATTGAATCTGGCAAAAGAAGCTATATCTGGAAACCTGGCGAGGATATATCGAGTGGTATTTATTTTGCACATTATACATCTCAGACACTTGACAAATCGATACGGATTTCGCTTATCAAATAGTCATTATTAGGAGCTGCTCCGATCATCTTTAGAAGGCACTCTGAATCGATACTGAAATTCCAGCTTCGAAAAGAGAGTTATAAGATATTATTTTAGCAAGGTGCGGGTCATGGACTCGCACCTTACCTAATAAAAGCCCCGGACAAGCCGGGGCATAACACACCTCCATAGAAACTCTATAAAGGAATATCTCTCAAGCTGCTTTCTTATTGCTTTTGAATAGAAGCATCGTAGCGGTCTGATTTATGTGGCCGATATATTCTTCGCCATAGGTGCTAAAGCCTATGGTAGGGATCTTCTCGAATAATTTCGCATATTGCTCGGTTTGTTTTTTCTGTTTTAGCTCGAGGGTTCTTAATATGCAATTGAAATTTACTATTCCCTGTGGCCTTCCGAATTTCTTGATTTTTCTTTCTAAATCTTTTTTGGTATCTATAACGATATCACGAGATTTGAGAAGCGTTACTTCCATACCTTCGTAAATCTTGCAATAGAATCGAAGATTATTGCCATTTAATATCTTTGGGCTTCTGACATAAGGCTCACCATCTACCATAACTCCCACCGGATGGCTCATGAAGCTATCCTGAATTTCCTGTTTTGTCTGTTCGAGAGCATTGGCATATGCAAATACTGCATCTTCGCCATCGAATTGTATGACTTCACGATTATCTTCATCGGCTTCGGTGATTTTAAATTTGGTTTCCATTGGCTCGAGGCTCTGGGTTTTCAGGATATCGAAATCACAAGAAGGCTTTATAAGGGCAAGTGCGGCAGCATTGGTAATGGCTTCACCATTGACAAAAACATGCGTTTTCTTGAATTTCAAATCGTCTCCAGCAGAGCCACCTATAAACTGCACCTTAGTCTGTTCGCCGATTATTTCCATGATTTCCTCTTCGGCAACTCGAAGGCCATCTACTAGAATAATGCCGACATATTCCTTGAAATCCAGTTCCATCATGGATTTGCCATAGTAATTCTCGAATTTGCCGAAAGCTTCAGGGATATTGATCACGGAATCGATACTGCGCACCGGTTCGATGATAATGTCTTCAATAACATCTTCATCGAAAGACATAGCCACCAGCGAATTATCCAGCATCTTGCCGCTGGTTATTTCGCCCGCGGTAGTGCATCCCATCACTTCGGCATCAGGAAAGGCATATTTCATTTGTTTTGCGATTTTTATCGGTTCATAGCTGCTCGATGCAAAGAACAGTATCAATTTACTTTCCTGGTTCTCGAATTGTTCTTTTATCTCGGCAACAGCATCTTTTTCCTGGGATTTTGTTGAATATGCATTCTTAATCATAGATAACTCCTTATGCTGCATAGCCGAGAGCTTTGGCCATCGGCATTATTTTACTTAAAACTCGCGGTTCATCTTGTGATTTGCTATCGTATTTCTCTGGATAGACTCCCCTTAAGATAAGTATTGTCTTTGTGGCACTGGCAATAGATTGATTGCCACTGGATCGTTTCTCGATTATAAAGTCGATTACCGACTTTATCTGTCCTGCCATATATCCTCCAGTATAATAGGCTAAGATGACTTGTAAATTATATCGGGATTATGGATCAATTTTTGATACTTGACAAAATTTTGAAA
>JBKHBT010000039.1:0-29102 GCA_046542255.1 Candidatus Zixiibacteriota bacterium
GTTTATATCAAGTCGTAAGGTTAAATGTTATTGTTATGGGGTGAAGTTGTAGCAGCCTTCGTCGATTGTTGGTGTTACTTTGGGGGCAGTACAAACCCAAAAACATAAACCTCGTTCCAACGCTCTCCGTGGAACGAAAAACAATAACGCTCCGCGTTGATACAACCATTACTTAATCTCCAAAATCATGGTTATGGGAAAAGATCTGAACCATGATAGACAGGATAGAAAAGATGACCAAGAAAAGGATAATTTGCTAAACTGCTACACGAGCAAAAGACTAATTGGGCGAATTGCCAAAGTTATCATGAATACAAAGAATTACAAATTGTAAAGCATGAGAATGCATAAATATTCGCATTGTCTTGCATCTAATCCCAGTGCAAGGTAGTTTCACGTTCGATATAGTTGTCAGAATGGCACTTGGGGCATCGGGGCGGTGCATCTACTTCGAAACTGCCACCGCATTTGCAATTCCCGGCGACCTCGCCTATCCGCCGATGATACTCTTCTTCGGATATCGGTTCTATCGTATTGTCTTTTTGGATTGCGCTATCTATATCCATAGTTACGGTGCTATACGGCACATCAAGACCCTTGACAAATTGCCTATGAGCTTCAGGGAATTTGTCGAATGACATCATCTTCTCTTTGCCGCATTCATCGCAATGTGTCAAAATAGTAAAAAAACCATTGCCCACGCTGCCAATGAATCTATGGCCGCATTCGAGGCATCTGGCACGAAATTTATATCCCATAAGTTCTCCCTATTATAAGATAAAAAAATATTTCTTTATACTAATTTAATAATTTCCATCATAGGAAGCAATGAAATTTCTATGCCGAGTTTTTCGCCTCTTTTTATTATCCATTCAGCTGGCTTTTGGCTATTTCTAATAAATCGCTGCTTCTTCTTGAGTTTGATTCTGAAATCATCCCAGTGGGACAGAAAAACACGCTTTGCACCGCTTTTAACAATTACCTCATCGAAAAATTTCCAATTATATTTTTTGCTCTGCATTGCAAGGCCACCGATAGGAGCGACAAGCACATCGGCCTGATAATTATCGAACATTCCCTCGCAAAAACCCGGGCTTCCACAGGCAAGTATTTTTGCTTGCCTGTGTTCTATAAAAATGCAATAGGAACCTCCTTCTTTGAAATCAATCGGCCTTGCTGGCATTTCGAGTGGTTTTTCGATCGCCTCGCCAAGTCCGCCTATTGGCCTAAGTGGCAATGGAAATGGCTGATGCTTCGATTCGATGAATTCAATCGAGAAATTCCCGGCATCGATTATTTCATTTCCCTTTGCCAGAATAATGTCATCTTCGGCAATACCATATCCACGAGCAATATTCCCGGCTGATTTGGAGCCTATGATTTTGGCTCCAGTCCTTTTGGCGATATATGGGGCATCCAAAGCATGATCGGGATGTGTATGTGTCAAAGCGATAGCATCGACTTTTCTAATTCCTATACTTCGCAGGATTCCGCGAATCTTTCGCCGCTTCGGACTATAACTCTTAAATACATAAGCCGGCCCAATAAGATTCCGGAATCTCGAAAGGTAAGGATCAATAAAAATCCTGGATTTGCCATCATCGAAAAGTAGGCTATTTGTTCCCATAAAGAGCATTTTGAGATTTTTTTTCTTGATGTTTTGCTTTATCGATGAACTCATGTCCGTATCATAAAAATATTTATCGTATTCTGAAAATCTTTTCCTTAGTTTCAATGTATATCCCTTTTATTGAAGCTTCGCTGCTTCTTAAGTCTTCCGCGATGCTTCTTGTTCTTCAAACGCCTTTCTTTCGATGCCTTTGTTGGCTTCGTCTTGCATCGTCTCTTGGGCTTTCTGGCCGCTTTTCGCAAAAGCTTGACCAAACGATAAAGCGCTTCTTCCCTATTCTGATGCTGCGAACGGTGGCTTTTAGATACGATTAGTATTTTCCCATCCTTCGTCAATCGATTTCGAGCAATCTTCTTTAAACGCTTTTTTACATTGGATGGCAAATTATCAGAGCCCATTGCATCATAATATAGCTGGACGGCTGTAGCAGTTTTATTTACATGCTGCCCGCCGGGGCCATCAGAAAGGACGAAATTCTCTTCGATATTATTTTCATCTATATAAATATCTTTAGTAATCTTAATCATAAAAGATGAGTAATAGTCCAAAAGGTTCTAAGGTTTGCATTTGAAATTAGTCGGCGGTTTGCGAAAGTACCTGTTCTAATGTGGTTTTGCCTTTTTGCATAACCATGATTGCTTCCTGTCGCAGGGTCCTCATGCCTTCTTTGAGTGCCTGTTCGGCAATTTCGAGAGCGGATGCGCCCTCCATGATTAGCTTTTCGATAACATGAGAAATCGGCATGATTTCATAGAGTCCCTGTCGTCCTTTATAGCCGGTACCATTGCAGACATCGCAACCCTTGCCTTCATAGACTGTCATCTCATCGGCTTCTTCTTTGCTAATTCGAAGATACTTTCGGTATTCTTCTTCGATCTCGCTAGGCTTTTTGCATGCCTCGCAAACACGGCGAATAAGTCGCTGGGCCATTATTAGCTTAACCGAAGTTGCCACCATAAATGGCGGAACGCCCATATCGATGACTCTTGTGATCGTCGATGGAGCATCATTAGTATGTAGGGTTGCAAAGACCAGATGTCCTGTAAGTGCAGCCTTGATTGCAATATCGGCAGTTTCTTTATCACGAATCTCACCAACCAGGATGATATCCGGGTCCTGCCTAAGGAATGACCGCAATGCAGCGGCAAATGTCAATCCGATTTCGCTATGCATCTGTACCTGATTGATACCCGTAAGATTATATTCAACAGGATCTTCCGCCGTCATGATATTTACATCCGGCTGATTAAGCGATGATAATGCTGAATAAAGTGAAGTTGTTTTACCAGAGCCAGTAGGCCCTGTAACAAGTACCATACCAAATGGCAAACTAATAGCATGCCGAAATTTTTCCAGGCCATCGGATGGAAAGCCAAGTTTAGTCATATCCAGCATCAGGCTTTCCGGGTCGAGGATACGCATAACTACCTTTTCGCCAAAAACACATGGCAGAATCGATACACGAAAATCGATTGGCCTACCAGAGTATTGTATCTTGATACGGCCATCCTGTGGCAATCGCCTTTCGGAAATATCCAGCCTGGACATGATCTTGATACGAGACACCACAGCAGCACGAAGCTTAAAAGGCAAAGGTGCAGCCTCGATAAGTGCGCCATCGATACGATAGCGTACCCTTGTTGTCTTTTCATAGGTTTCGATATGAATATCAGATGAACCCCTCGAGATTGCTTCCATCAAAATACCATTGACCAGCTTGACAAGCGGCTTTTCCTGAACCGCCTGCTGAAGATCATTCATATCGAAATCATCTTCTTCTTCTTCGATAATCTCGAGTTCGTCTTCGATATCAATCATGATATCTGATAATGATTCATAGTCGGATTCATAATAGTTTTCGATAGCGGTTCTGATTGATTCTTCTTTGGCAAGCACCGGCTGGACATCGAGGCCTGTAACGAATTTGAGCGTATCGAGAACGAAGACATCTTTAGGTTCGGCAGTAGCTACAAAAAGCGATTTGCCAACCCTCAAAGTTGCGACAACATTAAATTTTCTGGCGATGTCCTTCGGTATTAGCTGAACAACCTCGGGATTAAGTTCTATATCTTCGATTTTAAGTGTACCGATATTAAGCTGTTTTGCCAGGAATTCATTAATTGTATCTTCGCTGGCAATATAGCCCAGTTTTAGTAGAACTTCTCCAAGTTTTCCGCCTTCAGCCTCTTGTAGGCTAAGGGCTTTCTCCAGCTGCTCTTCGGTTAATCGCCCCGAATTGACCAGCATTTCGCCTAATCGAAGCGCCATTTATTCTCCATTCTCTAAAGCCTCAATAATCAATATATAAATCATAAATAGAAAATCAAGTTATATATTCAGTTTTTTTAATATTTTAATCAAGCAAAATTTCTAAAGTTAATTTATCTTGACATTAAGATGGTTACGTATATATTGATAATAGAATAGAGGTTTCTTCAAAACCAATATTCAGTGAAGTCAAATTAATTAAAGTACTAAAAACAAAATAGTACAAATCATAAATCGTAAAACCTATACTTTTCCAAAATGTCAAAATTTATCAAAATAACATTATTTTTACTTCTGGCACCATTAATTATATCGGCACAAACAACCGAGCCTTCAGAAAATCTTAATTCTGAGGCAGAAACTAGCTCATCGAGTAGCAGTTATGAAAGATTTGGTTCCGGTAATATCAGAGAGCGAGCTATGGAAAAAGGCAGTAGCAATGGCCTTAGCTCTTCTGTTAATGCCCTTTCGAGATATGGCCCCGGCGCAGTTGCTACAGGCCTTTTGGGTTATTTCAAATTAGCGCCAGATTTTACACATAACAAAATGTCATTTGGATATTTTTCAAGCGGTAGTTCCAGTGGATATATCGCAAGCTATACTTATAATTTCGGATATGACCTCGGTAAATTTGGTGAACTGGATATCGACCTGCAAGCATCGAAAATCGGAAGTTCCAGATATAGCGATAGATTACAATTGCAGCCAAATTTTAACTGGAACTATAGAAGCGAAAACTTCAATTTTCAAATCAAAGTAAATGCGCCACCGATTGTTAAAAATCAAGATATTGACAGATGATTGAAATCTCTTTATTTTATGGCTAAGAAAAACTCCAGCTCGGGAAAAGCATTCCCGAAAATTACTGTCATAACTTTTGCTATTATTATTGTTCTTTTTATATTATATGCCAGTCTATCGTTAATAGGATTCATGCAGGCTCCTGAGAAAGCCAAAAAACTGGATGAAGTCGATGAAGAAAATAGGATAAAAATTGTCGTATTTAATGGTTGCCAAAACAGTAAAAAAACATTACAGATTACAGATATGATTAGAGAAAATGCTGATATCGATGTAGTCGATATTATCAAATCACCGGGAACAACATATCCCCGGACAATGATACTGCAAAGACAGATCGAAGATGAAAAGGTAAAAAAATTAGCGAAAATTATAGGACTTAAACAAGAAGATATTATTAAACAGAGATCGAATCAATTTGTAGATGCGACTCTGGTGATTGGAATAGACCACGAGGTGTTATGGAAAACATTGAAGACAAAATGGAATTAGAACAGATTACAACTGAAGATGTTCGCGATGCTATTTGCGAATTATTATATGAAAACATGGCAGATGATATAAAAGTATTAAAGATTACCGATATATCATCGCTGGCAGACTATTTTATTATTGCGACCGCCAAATCGCCGAATCATTTGCGGTCTTTAGCCAATGAGATTCAAGAGGTTTTGGCATATAATGGCCTGAAGGCTAATCATATAGAGGGCCTCAAAGGCCTTAAATGGGTGCTTATGGACTATACCGATGTAGTCGTGCATATTTTCCTGCCACAGGCAAGAGACTATTATGGCCTCGAATCCTATTGGGCCGATGCTCCGCTGTATAAATACGACCCGGAAAATGACAAACCTTCAGAAGAAGAATAATAATATGAGTGCAGGAATAATTAAACTTCAGAACGAGCTCATAGAAGCTCTCGATAAAGCATGCAAGAAACTTTTCGATATAGATGCTCCGGTAAATATCAATCCTGCCGACCCGAAATTTGGCGATTTCCAGACGAATTTGCCTTTCATTCTCGTAAAAAAGCTGAAAAAAGCACCTATTCTTATTGGTAAAGAGCTGGCAGACGAGATCGAAGAAGATTTCAAGGGCAAAATAAGTATAGAAGTAGTCGGCGGATTTATGAATTTTACTATATCACCAAACTTGTTATCCAAAATGGTCCGCCTTATAATCGAATCGCCGAAAGATTTTATAAAAGTCGATTATGGCCAGGCAGGACGTTTCAGTGGAATTAAAGACCTATCAAAGAAAATTCAGCTCGAATATGTTAGCGCAAATCCCACTGGCCCGATGAATATAGTAAGCGCTAGAGCTGCTGCTGTCGGTGATACGTTATCAAAGCTCATGGCAAATTGCGATATGAAAGTCTTTTCTGAATATTATATAAACGATGCCGGAAATCAAATCGATATACTCGGCAAGTCGTTTTTGGCGAGATTGAAAGAAGTCAAGGGTGAAGATACTGAATTTCCAGAGAATGGCTATCACGGTGATTACCTTATCGATTATGCCAAAGAATATCTCAAAGAAAATGACAATAAAATAGGTGATAACTATACCAAATGGATTCTAAATAGAGTGATCCGAGAAAACCGAAAAGTCCTTGAAGACTACAATGTTATATTCGATGGCTGGTTTTCCGAAAAAGAATTTAGAAATAGCTATGATATTCAATCGCTTCTTGAAAGATTCGGCGATGATGTCTATAAAAAAGACGGCGCATTATGGTTCAAGGGCGAAAAATATAATAACGAAATCGAAGACTTCGTTTTGGTGAAATCTGATGGACAATATAGCTATCGACTTATCGATATTGCATATAATCTAGATAAGCTGGAAAATCGTGGTTTCGAGCGTGCTATTATTATTCTTGGTCCCGATCATCATGGCCATGTCGCCAGAATGCAGGCTGCAATGGAATCTCTCGGCTATAAAGGCAAATTGGAGATTCTGATTCTTCAGCAGGTTAATCTATTTGAAGGCGGCGAGAAGGTCAAGATGTCTAAACGTGCTGGCAAGATTATCATGATGAAGGAACTGGTCGATGAAGTCGGCTCCGATGTAGCGAGATATTTCTTCCTGACTCGCAAAATGGAAGCACATCTGGATTTTGACCTCGACCTTGCCAAAAAACAGGGCGATGAAAATCCCGTTTACTATATACAATACGCTCATGCAAGAATCGCTAATGTCATTCTTCATGCCAAAAAGCAAGGTGTCGATATCGATGATATCGATTATTCAGACATTGTTTGGGATGAAGATAATGAGCTTGAAATGATGCACAAAATAGCGCGATTCCCGTCTATTGCAATAAATGCAATGGTTGGACGGCAGCCGCATTTGGTTGCATTTTATCTGCATGAGCTGGCCCAGCTTTTCCATCCATTTTACTTTAAGTATAGGATAGTTTCAGACGATAAAGAAATAACGAAGAGACGACTTATTCTTTCTAAGGCATTGAAGAATGTTTTTAAGGAAGTACTTGGCCTTCTGGGCATTTCTGCACCGGAAAGCATGTAATTACAAAATAATCAGTAAAAAAAGATTTTTAATAAAGGAGAAAAATGTTAGACCTAAACCAACTCAAGGAGATTCCATACAATGAACTTCTTGCTATGACCAAAAAACTCAATATTAAAGGCTCTCCAACATTTTCCAAACGTGAGCTTTTATATCATATGATTAAAGTGGAATCATCTCGCGAAGATAATTATATCCGTGGCGAGGGATTTCTGGAGATATTGCCGGATGGTTATGGATTCCTCCGCTCACCAGAAAACAACTACCTCTCCGGTTCGGATGATATCTATGTATCGCCATCGCAGATAAAGCTACTCGGCCTTAAAAAAGGCGACAAAGTAGCTGGCCAAATCAGACCCCCTAAAAATAATGAGCGCTACTTCGCCATGCTCAAAATAGTCGCCGTCAATGGCGATAAGCCGGATTCGGTCAAAAATAAGACACCTTTTGATAGGCTAACACCTCTGTATCCAGAGAAAAAGATAGACCTTGAATATCAAAGTAGTGAGCCTTCGACAAGAATCATGGACCTTCTGGTTCCAATTGGAATGGGGCAAAGATGCCTTATCGTATCACCACCAAAAGCCGGCAAAACAGTTCTTTTGCAGAAAATTGCCAATAGCGTGATTAATAATCACCCAAATTCGACTTTGATTGTCCTTTTAATCGATGAAAGGCCAGAAGAGGTTACCGATATGCGGCGTAATGTTCCGAAGCAAGTCGATGTTGTATCTTCCACATTCGATGAGCCGGCCGAACGTCATACGCAAGTTGCCGAGATGGTTATTGAGCGTGCCAAGAGGCTGGTTGAACAAAAGCGCGATGTCGTTATCCTTCTCGATAGTATAACAAGATTAGGCCGTGCCTACAATACTGTTACGCCTCATTCGGGTAGGATTCTCACAGGTGGTGTCGATGCCAATACATTGCAGCATCCCAAAAGATTCTTCGGCGCCGCCAGAAATATCGAAGAAGGCGGTTCATTGACTATTATCGCAACCGCCCTTATCGATACCGGTTCTAAGATGGACGAAGTCATTTTCGAGGAATTCAAAGGTACTGGTAATTCAGAAATAATACTCGACAGAAGGCTTTCCGATAGAAGAATCTATCCTGCAATCGATATCACGAGATCTGGAACACGTAAAGAAGAGCTTCTCATGTCAGAAGCTGACCTCCAAAAAGTTTGGCTGCTCAGGAAGATTCTCGTGGACATGAATCCTGTCGAAGCGATGGAATTTTTGCTTAATAAACTCATGCGCACCAAGACCAATGAGATGTTCCTGGCTTCGATGACCGGTAGATAAATTTCAAAAGACATTATCAAAAATTTAGGTAATGTCTTTTCCCAATCGCCTAATCGACTATAAAATGACGAGAAAGGTTTGATACATGCATAAGATTAGCGTGAAAACTTCCCAAAGACAAGAATTTGTGGATATTACTCAAATTGTGC
This sequence comes from Candidatus Zixiibacteriota bacterium, assembly GCA_046542255.1. Classification (GTDB taxonomy): domain Bacteria; phylum UBP14; class UBA6098; order JBKHBT01; family JBKHBT01; genus JBKHBT01. Next base: position 8,688 of record JBKHBT010000039.1, read on the forward strand.
AAGCCCTTGTGCCCGAAGCTTATAATGGTGCTTGCCTGGTCTATGTTCCACATACCACTGCTGGAATTACGATAAATGAACATGCCGACCCGAATGTAGCGCGGGATATAATAAAACATCTCAAAAAACTTGTTCCTGCAAATGATGGTTTTTCACATGCAGAGGGCAATTCGGATGCTCATATTATAGCTGCGATTTTGGGAAGTTCGGTTACCGTTATCATCGAAAATGGCAAGCTGGTTCTTGGCACCTGGCAGGGCATCTTCTTCGCCGACTTCGATGGCCCAAGAAATCGCAAAGCTTTTGTCAAGTTTATTTCTTCTAAAGCCCTATAAAAATTATAAATATGATACATAATGTATACACCCAAAAGGCTTTACTGATGTTTTAGCATGAAAAGTATGACAATCCGGAACAGGACATTGTCTAATAACCAATATCACATTGATATGATTTCGGGATTAACCCAAACAGCTATAAGGAGCTCAATACACTGCTGAAGCCCGAAAATAATTACCCAATAGGCTAATGGCCAAAGAGGGTATAATAAGATTCATGCTTTCTAAATAATACATCAAGAAACGTGATTAATAAAGCTTTAAGTTTATTATTTGCTCTTATAGACAATAACTATACTAACAATTCCGATATCTTCGAGTTCCAGTTCAATGGCCCTGACTTTCGAGCTGGATGAGAAGCCAAACTGCAAGTTTTCACCTTCTATTAATGCAGACTCAGAAAAGTCGAGATTCATATCTATGATACTCTTCTTAGCTTCAGAAGTTATTTCATTACTAAGGGAACATAATGGATTTCGCTCTGTATCACTATATTTTTTTGATATTATGGCATTTATTTTATCAGCTGTTTCTCGCGAGCATCTAATCAAGAATATACCCTTTTTGCCCCCGGTAATACTGTTTATAACTGTTATTTCATAGTCTATCCTATCATCGAGATAATTGGCTGTTTCAAGCTGTACGGGCTTGATGCCTATTACTTCTTCGATAACATCATTAGTTGATTTGAGAATTTCCCTTATAAGAATTTCCTGTTTCATAGCTCTCCTTTGTCTATATGCATTATAGATAATGCAAAGTCTAATATCAATTATCGTATGAAATCTTTCTGTCTTTATTTATTTTTTAATATCATTCTTCTTATCGTGTAATTTCTATTCTGTAATCTTGTTAGCCCATGAAGACTATTTTGGAATGAAAAATGAAATTAAAAGCTTTCTCGAGCAGGAATTCTTTTCTATATTATATAAGTAATATAAATGAAAGGAGCAATATGCCAAATATTTCACAAAGGGGCCAAAATATACCGGAATCGCCGATAAGGAAGCTGGTTCCTTATTCAGATGCTGCTAAGGCCAGAGGTATTCATGTCTATCATCTTAATATCGGCCAGCCCGATATCGAAACACCGAAAGCTTTCTGGGATGCAATCCATTCTTATCCTCGGAAAGTGCTTGCCTATGACAAATCACAGGGAACCGATGGATATATCAACGCCCTTGTAGGCTACTATAATAATGCAGGCATCAAAATCGATAGAACCAATGTCCTTGTCACGACAGGCGGTTCCGAAGCTATCGTCTTCGCTATGATGGCAATCACGGATCCTGGAGACAATATTATCGTATTCGAACCATTCTATACCAATTATAATGGCTATGCGACAATGGCGGATATAAAGCTGAATCCTGTCAAATCTTCGCCGGATGATGGCTATCATCTTCCGCCAGTGGAGCTTATAGAGGCCGCTATCGATGACCGTACACGCGGAATCATGATCTGTACGCCTAATAATCCAACCGGAACCGTCCTTAGCCGTGATGAGATGGAAAATATTTCCGATGTCGTCAAAAAACACGATTTATATCTAATCAGCGATGAGGTCTATCGTGAATTTGTCTATGAAGGAAAGCATACTTCCGCACTTCATTTAGATGGACTCGAAGACCGTGCAATCGTTATGGACTCTATTTCCAAAAGATTTTCTTCCTGCGGTGCCAGAATTGGCTCGCTGGTAACCAAAAACTCCGAACTCTATAGCAGTTTCCTTCGTTTTGCACAGGCAAGGCTTTGCCCTCCAACGATAGGCCAATACGGCGCAAAGGCAATTCTGGAATGGATCGACCAGAGTTATTTTGCCGAGCTTATAGGCGAATACAAAAAACGCCGCGATATAGTTATAGAAGAACTAGCAAAAATTGATGGCGCATTTTGCAAAACCCCAGAAGGCGCATTCTATATTATGGCGACTCTTCCTGTCGATGATATAGAAGATTTTGCCCGGTGGATGCTCATAGATTTCAATCGCATTGGCAAAACTACCATGTTTGCACCAGGGCCAGGATTCTATGCATCTAAGGGAGTAGGCCAAAGTGAAGCAAGATTTGCCTATGTCCTCAAAGAAGACGATCTTCGCGAAGCTATGGGAAATATACGACTTGGACTAAAAGAATATCAGAAAATTCATTAATTTGCCGGCCTATAATATTCTGCAATCAACTATATTTCATATACTTAGATATTATTGCCCTTCTCTATTGAAGGGCTTTTTTTTAATAGAATTAAATAGCTCATACTTCTTATTTCATTTTTACTTGATATTTTATATTATTTTTAATAAATTGTATTTCAATACATGAATAATTTTTCTCATTTACCCTTTTGATGCCGAAATTTTTTCCTTTTTAGCTAATAAATGCCTTGTAAATTTCCGAGTTTAGTATATAGTATATACAAGTAATTAGGTAATTCTCAATTTTTTTCGGAGGTTCTATGGAAAATTCTAAATCCCAACTAAATGAACTAATGCTCCAGGCTTCTCCTGATATTTTTTTGTTTTTAAATACCAATTTCGAAATCAAATTTGCCAATCGCGCTTGTGAAGAAATTTTGGGTATAAAGCGAGATGAGCTATTAAAACAAAATATTGAGACATTAATGCCCAATGATTATCATAAGGCTTTCAATGATAGAATCGAGCTGATCAAAACCGAAGGCTCCTCCGAAATCGATATTGAATTAAGGGATTCAGATGGTGACTCGGTACCCTTCTGGTGCCGCCTGAGAGCGCTTTTTGACAGTAATGGGATTATCGATGGCTATATTCTTGTTTTTCGCGATATGCATGAAAGAAAAATGATTGAAGATAATCTTGTAGAAAAGTATCAAATTAGCAAAAGCAAACTCATCGAAAAAGACCAGGAAATCCAGCGCTTGAATAAAAAACTTGGCAAGGAGATCATTGCACGAGAACGCTATCGTAATACGATAAATGCCCTGCAAAGAAGGATGAATCTCGAGTATGATATTGTACAACTCTCGAAGGAGTTTTTTCAGGATTCAGAACCTGATAACTCGATGATTAAGATTTTCGATGTTATAGGAAATACTATCTGTGCGGATTTTGCTTTTATCTATTCTTACAAAGAAGAAACAGGTGATTTCAGATTACGCAATATTTGGGAAAAGAAAGATTTAGAAGAAAAGCCATTTTTACAATCTTCGATAAAAGCAGAGGGTAATAGATGGCTCTTTGAGCGACTTCAAAAGGACTCTAAGATATATATCTATGATAAAAATGAATTGCAGGAGCAGTACGAGCGAAAGCTTGGGTTTTTATTCGGTGAATTCCACTCGCTTATTTTGGTCGCATTGAAATTTGAAAATAAACTTCTTGGTTTTTATGGTTTCCAGGCCAAAAATCTCGGCTTCAATTTCATATTCGATGATTCTGCGCTGCTCGAACTTGTGGGAAATCTTTTCATATCCGCGGATATTTTCGATATTGGCACAGGAAATAATTTGTCTTCTTCGTTTACAGTGCAGAGAATTCTCGACATTTCTAATGATTATTCATTGGTTATCGACCATCAGGGGAAAATAATTCACATTGGGCCACATTTCAGGCACAGGCTGGGATATAAATACCTTGATATCATAAATAGAAAGCTTGTTGATTTCTGCCCCGAATCCTTTGAAACCGTTACCACAATCAAGAAAAATGCTAAAAACAAATCTTCTGTGATAAATCTTAGCCTCAAAAATTCTGATGGCAAAAATATCGATTTTAGGATGAATATTTCATTCGGAAAATTCAAAAAGACGCATGCAATTTTTTTACTGGGTAAAGAAGTAGATTGTCTTAATATTCAGCATTCTAAAAGTATAGTTATCGATAATTCGATAAAACACAATCCTTATAGAGCAACGAACTAAGATGTATTTCTCGCTCGTTTTTATCAAAATTTCTTCCCCAAAAATCAAAAACCCTCTTTCACGATAAAAGAGGGTTTTGAATAATTATTGTATTGATTTATTTTTCGAAAAGCCAGCGGATGATACCTTTTTGAGCATGAAGCCTGTTCTCTGCCTGGTCAAATACGACAGATTGCGGGCTATCGATAACATCATCTGGGACTTCGCGGCCTCTTTCTGCTGGAAGACAGTGCATAAAAATCGCATCCTTATCGGCATGAGACATCAATTTCTGATTGACCTGGAAAGGCTGCAGGGCTTTGATTCTGGCTTCGAGCTGTTCTTTCTCACCCATCGATGCCCATACATCTGTATAGATAACATCTGCATCCTTGACTGCCTCGACAGGGTCACTTGTTATGAGAATATCGCTCTTACCGGCATTTTTGGCATAATCGAGAACTTCTTTATTTGGCGTTCTATCGCCGGAGGAGCCGATTCTGAGGTCGATAGAGATTCTTGATGCATAATTTAGCCATGAATTTGCAATATTGTTTGCGCCATCGCCGACAATAGCAATCTTGAGATCTTCCATTCTGCCCTTGTGTTCTTTAATAGTCAGAGCATCACTGATTATCTGGCATGGATGCAGAAGGTCGGTAAGAGCGTTGATAACAGGTATTTCTGCCCATTTAGCAATCTGGAGAATTTCTTCGTGGTCAAATGTCCTTATGACGATCATATCGACATATCTATCGAGCACGCGTGAAGCATCCGATACAGCTTCTCTGGAGCCGAGACCGATAGATGCATCGGTGATATAAAGCGGATGTCCGCCCAACTGCTTGACACCGATCTCAAATGAGATCCTTGTACGTAGCGATGGTTTCTTGAAAATCATCGCAACACTTTTGCCATCGAGAATTCGATCTACAGAATTGTCAAGAAACGACGTGTAGCCTGCTTCTTTTTCTTTGATAGCATTATTGATTGTTCTTTTAATGTCTTCGCTCGACATATCTGTGATAGCAATAAAATCTTTTGCCATATTTTTCCTTTCATTTAAAAACCGGCGATATAGAAACATCGCCGGTTATATTTATAGATTGCATCTTATGTAATCGTCCTTTTGGGATTAAAACAAAGATGTACTTTCTGTTGTATCATCATCTGCAGTCAAAAGATGTCTCTCGGTAACAAATTCAATTGTTTTTCTAACTGCCTCTGTAACTGCGCCTTCGCTATTGTCCATGAAATACATTGGGAAAGCAAAATATGCAGTCTTGAATGCAGTAGTTGTGAATCTTATAGCGAGTGGCCTCATATGAGAAGGTGATGTTTCAGTGGTATCCACGAAGTAGTATATCGGTTGCGCAAAAGGCATTCCTGTGGTTCCACCGCTTCTTTGCTCAAATGGGACAATATCATTGGTCAGCCTATTGATATTCATACCAGGCTCATCGGCAAGATCGGTATTAAGCTCAAGGTCGGGATAGCTATAGTTTGATGTAACTGCTCCGGAAGCGCCATTAAAACGTGCACCTTCCCCACTATGTGAACTAACATAACCAAAATATGCATTCGCCAGTGTCGTATCTGTTCTTTCATCAACGAGCTGGGTCAAAGACTGCCTGCCATCGATAATGAAATTACCGCCAATATCGATATAATTTCGAATACCACCGACAACATCGTCTGCACTGGGCGACAGTTTCTGGTTGAAGCTTGTTTCTCCATCAAACCAATAAATAATGGAATATTTGGCCAATGTATCCTTATTGAATACCCAGTCTGAAAATGTATTTACATTTTGACTAATATCGACCATTTTGTATGGATAACCAATATCTTCAAAGATTTGATTGTAGAACTCATGTGATATTGTCGAATCACTCGGAGTGCTTTTATAGCTAGCATCCGCTGTTTCATCGACCACGAGAATTTTATGTTCGAAGGTTCTATTATGAATTGATTCTACAATAGCTGTATCTGTTGGATCGAAACTTGGTTTTACAATTCTCAGTTCTTTTGTATAGACTTCTCCTTCATAGAAGGCATCATCCCTGATATGGAGCCTAAATTGATAATTACCGGTTGGAATATCATAAAGCCTGGTATAGTCTTTACCTCTTATCCAACCATCGAATTTATCTTCGCCGGAATAGGGTGAACCTGTCCAACCGTCATCTTCTTCATCATCGTAATCACCACGGTCATCGATAACCGACCATGCTGCTGTATCCGATGGATTATCAACTTCTACTAATGCCCATTTATATTCGAGAATAATAGAATTATCCGGATCATGGCCGAACCATTCAATCTTGATACCATTCCAGCTATATGCTTGTGCCATAAGGCACCATACTGTATCCATTACATCATCAGCCAACCATTCGGTGGTAACATACAATGAATCTGGCGGTTTATTGGTTCTATACCATACACGGCATACAGGCTCAGAAAACACGCTGTCAGAATCGAGGCCTCTAACGCATACAAGATGTTCGGTTGTGTCGGCACCTTCGAGAAGTGACAGATATAGCGTGTCATTATTATTATTGGTTCTATTCCAATTATAAGTTCTTCTGCTTCCTGTAATTTGATCAGGAATCGTACCAGGGTCATCGAAATACATATAATATTCAGAGTCTGGAATATCGCCTTTTACAATATCGATATGTTCAAAGCTATAAACTTCGCCATCTCGATCAAATCCTCGCCAATAGACTATTGGAGCCGAAGAAACTACAATAGAATCAGCATCTGGAAAGGTCAGAATCGAAGGCGGTGTATTATCGGCAATTTCGCCTTCATAATCTGCACATGCAAAAAATCCGCCTAGAACGATTAATATAGTTATTACGAGATATTTCTTCATTTAAAACTCCATTCCAATTGTAAATCTATGTTCCGGTTTGAACCAATATCTATCTGTGAAAGCGTAGTCCACCTTGATTGTATAGAGGTAAACAGGAATCTTGACTCCAGCTCCAAAGGAGTAATAAATAAGGTGCATATCGATAGCTGGTAGCTTGGCAAAAGATGCGATAGAATCCGGCTTTGCCTTGACACCGGCACGAATAGCGACCATATCATCCCACCAGTACTCAGTACCGAAGTTGAATTTCTCGAGATTATCATTTGGATGCGAAGTTTCGAGAGCTAGTGTAAGTTTATGCATTTCATTATCTATGACCTCACCGGCAAAACCGAGATGAAATGCCATAGGCAATGGTGCAGGATCGGATATAAATGTGATATCCGGCCCGAAATTTCTTATGCTCATACCAATTCTCAAATTCTTGAACTCTGTCCTGTACATCGTACCAAGATCGACTGCCCATGTACTGGCACCGACATCGGCATATTGCTCATGGATATATTTCCATGTAAGGCCTGCCGAGAATCTATCGGTAAGCATTTGCGAATATGTCAATCCTGTTGCCAAACAATGCGCATTGAATGTTCTTCCTGTACCTTCAGGGTGTGATGGCGTAGTTTCGTACATATCGCCTGTATTAAGCGAATTTACCGACAAGCCGGCAACTCCGCCGGTAGCCGCAATCGGCATAACAAAAGCTCCGATTTCATAGTTAATTCCAGCGAGATATTCGATATGGGTAAACATAAACTCTCGCCTTGTCAACCTGCCAACCCCGCTTGGATTAAAGAAAATTGCAGATGCATCATCCGCTGTCCCCGTGAATGCCTCGGCCATTGCCATACCGCGAGCGCTAACGCCTATCTCAAGGAATTGTCCCTCGGCGGTTCCAACTTTGGCCTGGCCAAATGCGAGAAGAGGGATTAATGCAATCAGCAGGATTATCTTATATTTAGTCAATTTACTGCCCTCCTGATTATTTAATTATGACAAATTTGCCGAGTGTGTTTTCTCCAGTTTCAGCATCTTCGACGCTGTAGAGATATATTCCACTGACAATTGACTGGTCGTTTCTATTGATCATATCCCATGTCTCTCCACCCTGGACGGTACCAGGCTTTGTATCATCATGAGTGAATTGATCAACTACATCACCATCTAATGTGAAAATCCTGATAGTGCATTTCGAAGGAAGATTCACAAAATGAATGCCTCTTGAATATTCTGTCCACGTAGATGTCGGAGTACCTTCTGCCCAAAGGCCGGACTCGCCATAGTAATTTCCATCGACTCTATATGGATTCGGCCATACATAAATGCCCTCGATCAGGGAACCATCGCCAACCGGAACAACCCATTTGGCATTGTTCTTCTTATTGGATTCGAGTGGCTTGAGTCCTTCTGATAATTTTCCATAGTCGAATGAAGTAACAACAACATAACGATCTGCGCCCGGACGAAGATCCTTGATCTTATAATAATACCATTCTTCACCTTTCCATGTAGTCTCTGGTGGCATTCCATTATTAAGAGACATCTCCATGAAATTGGTAAAGGTTGTATCTCGCAGGGTATCGCTTCCGCTATAGATTACTGCTGTATAGCTGCTATCTTCATAGTAGATATTATCATCGAATTGTGGTTCTATACCACCAGTTTCTTCATAATAGTTAAAAGATGCATATCGATAGTAATCGATAATATCGAATTCTGAAAGTGGCGTATAGTATTCATCGAGATTCCAGTCTGAGATATATATTCTATATCCTTCGAAATCTTCCAGCTCAGTAATTGGGTCATATGCATCTTCGGCATTGTCTTTCCAATAAACAACCAGCTCATATGGATTTATTTCGACTTCGAATTCTGGAGCTGGTGGTGGTTGTGGGCCTTTGTAATTATTTTCGAAAATCCTTTGTACCCAGACAGCCGCATCAGCGATTTTATCCTTACGGAATCTTGATGGATCCCATCTTGAACCAGTATTGCTTGGATCGATATGGAAATCATCACCAACCATAAAGGCAACGATAAGGCTGTCCGTTGGGTCATCTGGAGCGATATCGAATGGCCCAAAAGATATCAGGAATCTTGTATCATATCCATCTCTAAGATCATCTGCTGTGCTTGGTAATTCATTCCAATCTCCGCCAACAGAATCTCCAATCTGAGTCTGGTCATAATCTTTTTCACCGCTGGATAAGAGCTGATACTTGTGAACATCGGTCTCCGGTGTTCCATCCCAGCCAGTGTAGTTTGACCTTAGCATTGGGCCCCAGTCAAGGTCTTCATTAGAATTTGATATCCACCAGTTAAATGAATAAGTTTCGACATCAGGATACAGTACCTTGAAAGCCATTGCGCCGGTAGGGCTGGTATTTTCAAATCTACCATCGACAGGGTCGCCGTCATTATCAGCTATCCATGCGATATTTATCTCTTCGGTAGCCAAAGTTCCTGCCTGGAAATAGCTATAATCTTTGATATAGCCAGTAATATCATCCTGTGCATAATCAACCGTTTCGATATGTCCAACATCGCCATCGAGATATACGCCGTAATAAACATCTTCTAATGTTTTACCATCTTCACGAATATTATCGATATAAAATTTTATAAATACGAAATTCTTTGCATAGTCATAGCTCCATGCATAGCTCTGCTGGCCAACTTTGATACCTATCGGCCTATGGTTTTCATTCACAAAGCTTCTGTCTTGCGAAGTATCAGTAAACTCGGAATAATACTCTTCTTCGGCTTTAACAGTAGTATCGAGATAAATCGAATTGAAAGTAATTGTATCCTCTTCTAATCTGGAAGGGAACATTTCCTGAACATGGAACCATCCATCGTGGCCTACTGATACAAGCGTATCCCCATCGACCACAGCGCCAAACCAGAAACAGCCCTGGAATAGGTATTCTATCCCGGAGCAGCCTGGATATTCACCGGAAGGAATACACTGGCCTGCTGGAATATCACAGATTTCCATGCCTTCTTTCAATATAAATGGATCACATCTTCGAGTGTCATTGTCTCCTCTGCTACTTCCAAAAACTCCCCAGTTACTAACAGTAAGATAAAGGTCGCCAACTGTATGGACCTTGTAATCTGTAACAGGTACAATGCTGGCGGTTGCTTTATTGTATTCTAGCTCATCCAGGGGAGAAACATCGCCCATTGTCTTTCCGAACAATGCAATGACAAATATCAGAAGAGCAGTTGTAAACAGTATTCTCTTCATTTAATTATTCTCCTTATTATTTATTTCATTATAATTTCTCATTGTATTCTTACCAATTCATTTTCAGGCCAACCTGAATTGTTCTAGGTGATGACCACCTTGTCGGCTCTGAATAGTAGTCGAGTGCATTGCCGAGTCCATCGGTTGAAAATGGATCATCTGGAAGGCCGGTATCAGCATAAACATCATCGATATTGCGTCTATTCGTAACATTCTTGACATCAAGATATGCGATATAATCGAGATTCCATAAGCTAAAGTTCTTGATAAATCTGAAATCAACATTGTATCTATTTGGTTTTCTAAGTGCATTTGTTCTTTCCCATGCCTTCTCGCCGGGCTGCACTTCCCAATTTGGATTATCAACACTTGGTGTGTATGGGAAGCCTGTTCCCCAATCGAGTACGAAATTCATACTCCAATTATCTGGCATCTTCCATCCAAAGACCTCTGGATGCTCGCCTTTTTGTGCACTAAAATCGAGATTGAAGGTAACATGATGTCTCTGGTCCCAGTCCAAAGGAAGGTCTCTTAGCGGTATTGCAGTCTGGTCCAGTCTTGCATCATAGCCAGAACGGTCGGAACTTGATTTTCCATAGGCATATGCAAATTGATAGTTAGCTGTGAATGCCCAGAAATTATCATATCCTTTTTCGAGAGTAAACTCGAGTCCACGGCCACGGCCATAGTCAACATTTTCGTATAAGGAGAATGTCATTGGGCCTTTTTTGACTGTTGTTGTATTGATATGATTGAATATATCCTTGTAATAGCCAGCAAACTGAACAGTCATAAGGTCATTAAGTGCATAAGCTAGACCGATTTCGTATTGGACTGTCTTTTCAAAATCCAGTTCAGGGTTTCCAAAAAGCATCGCTGCGCTAGAACTCTGATTTGGTGTAGTATAGAAATTATCGAATGCTGGCAATTGATAGAAATGGCCATAGGAGAAAAATAGCTTAGCCCTATCGGTTACCGGATAACTCATTCCCAATCTCGGCGATACTTTTGACCTGCTTGGTATGATCTCCATACCGATTTCATCACCGATAACACGAGTAAGATCGCTCTCGACAGAATCCTCGAGAACCTCATCTGCCTGAATGAAGACTTCTGTACGAATACCGACATTAGCGATAAAGCCACCATATTCCATCTTGTCCTGAACGTAGAAGGCAAGCTGTTTTGGACTTCTTTCGAAGAAGCTTCGGAATACACCACGCTCCGGCCATGGGCCGCCATCGGGATCACCATCATAATATCCTTCAGGATATTGGATTTGATTCTTTTCTATATTAATAAGCTCAAATTGTAGGCCGGTTTTGACCTGATTGTTTCTATTGACCTGTGATGTAAGGTCGGCTTTTGTAACCCATGTAGTGGATTTACGTTTATTCCAGACAGCCCATCTTTGCATGCCTCTGTCCATAAATCCATCGGGGCCATCCCATTGTTCATTGCCATTTAGGTCGATATATGGTTCATAGTCATCACGGATGAAATTAGGCGGGTCCCAATAACCATTTCCGTTCATATCGAGGAAAGGCTCGCCGGGTTCGCCGACATCATAACGCCCATTGCCATTTAAGTCTGTGAATTCGGGAAATTTATATCCGGAATAGGCTTTGTCTCGCGTAGTGTACATTCCGTCCTTATTTATGTCGCGATATTCTCCCGGATCCGGGTTACCATCACCATCTAAATCATGCCAAGTGGTCTCTTCAAGCGCTATCTCTGCATTGGAATAATACGTTCCGAAAACCCATTCTCCATAATCTTTAATTCCATTACCATTTATATCGACCCACATGGTATCATCACGGAAGGAAGGGTCATCGAAGTCAATCTGAACCAATTCCCCTGCATCATTCATCATTCGCGAATATCCATCGCGGAAGGGTTCACCATCCATATAAGGCTCGGCGACATCCATAGGTGAACCATAATAAGAAGTATTATAATTAGTACGCTTTGGTTCAAAAATTCCATTGTTATTAAGGTCATACCATGGCTCTTCGCCCATTTGCGGTGGCAGGGAATCGACATATACTGTATCGATTCTTGTAATCATCCCAGTTCCATCGACAATCGTATCAGCAGCTACAACCGATGGAATAAAAATCTCGCCGTAATCGTACATACCATTGCCATTTTGGTCGAGCCACTGCTGCCTGACCTGGGGAATACCGTCATTATTTACATCATGCCAGTCATCGAGAGTATTCCAATAACTTGCGGTATCGACAGCAAAATCACCCGGTGTATAGCCATTGGGTGAATATTCTGTCTGTGTAAAGAATAATCCTGATTTTACTTCATAATATGTTTTTGGCGAAAGGTTATGAGTAAATGTAATATTCGCTTGATGAGCATAAGATTCATATACATAGGAAGATACTGGTGTATAAAGGTATTCCCAATTCCAAAGCCTTTGTCTTCCGATATTTCCGGCATAGCTCAATGTGTATTTGATACTCGGTGTTATGTCCTGTTTGAGCTTGAAAGTCATCTGGTAGGCATTTTGCCTGGCCTCCGGGAATAAACCATACCAGCCATAATCGATTTTATATGGTGTTGTAATTTCTTCCTGAGTGTACATGATATCATCGAAATCGAATTTATAGTTATATTTAAGCCATGTATCAGAATTCTGCCCATTAATACTGAAAAAGTAACTAATTCTCTTATCACGAGGAATCTCGATTCCAATCATCGGCAAAAGATGGGTCGAAATCGGCTCAGGGCCTGATAGGCTAAATTGAAGCTGCTTTGTATTGGTCGAGAATTTATTGAGCGCTTCAAAGCCAAAATCATCCGTGCTGAAAGTAACGCTACCACTGTTTTTATTTGTGTTACCTTCTTTAGTAACAACATTGACAATAGCACTCATAGCACCGCCGTATTCAGCCTGGAAAGTACCGGTCTGCACAGAAACTTCCTGTACAGCATTAGTCGATACCGAAAGTGCCTGGCCGCCAGTTGCCTGGTCTTTGACCGGCATTCCATCGACATAATGCGCCACTTCATTGGACCTACCACCACGATAGTGAAGTTGGCCATCATGGCTAACAACACCAACCTTACGAGCTAATACTGCCTCGACAGATGTAACCGGCATCTTATCGATATCATCTGTGGTGGTGTATTGAGTCGTTGTGGTAACATCTTTTTCGATTTTCTCTCTTGCGGCAGTAACCCTGATAACTTCTGTCGAGCCTACTTCAGGGTTGAGTTCAACATCGATAGTTGTCGTCCTGTCGGTCGAAACTCGAACTTCATCGACAAACATCGTATCATAACCAACAAATGTAAATCTTAAGCTATAAACACCGGGCTTTATCTGAAGAATAAAGTAATTGCCATCCCAATCGGTGGCAGCTCCTTTGCTAAGATAATTCCCGTCACTATCGAATAGGCTAACATTTGCGGAGATCAGAGGTTCGCCGGTTTCTGCATCTGTGACTGTTCCTGCGATTTTTCCATAATTACTGGCCTGCATTGTGCCAATAATTACAAATAGAGTAGCGATTAACGCTATTCTCTTAATAGTATTGGGCATAGAAAACCTCCCCAGAGATATTAAGTAAACTAATTTGTTAATTTTCATGCATCTTTTCCCATATCCACTGTGTCCATTTTAAGGGCTCAGTTCATAAACTATATAATAATAGAGCACGGGCTTTTTATTGTCAAGAATTATAAGCTCAATCTTAACGATTTGAAAACATTAATTGATTAAAATATGCATTTCGCTTCTAAAACCCCCTTAAATATCAAATTATATAATAATAGAAAAAACACAAAAAAGAATTAACTGGTAATGCAGAACCTACATCGGACAATTTCCGCTTTGTTTCGTAAGTGTTTTATGAAAATTTAAGTTAATCCGCACAGGGCTATGTCTTTCCAAGAAAGAGCTTCACAGAATAGTTTCATCAATATGTCAAAAAGACATCTAATTCTGGACAAATATTAAGAAATTAATATTATAATCATTGAAAAGCAGAAGAAGAGATCAATAACCAATAAAGGAGATTATAAGGTTATTTAATGAAGAAATCATGCCTCGCTGATTTTAGCAATAATTTAATGTGGGATTACCTGCAAATTGTGATAATTCGATAAGATATATTCGACGATAGCCATGATTTAGTAAAAACTAAAAAGCTTTACATAGCATATATTACACAATTTGTAAACTGTGCTATTCTTTACTAACTTCGAACTTATAGATAATACTAAGTCTTAACTTACATTAGAACAGGCACGTATATTAAATTATAAAAAAACTAATTAAGCCTTGACATCTAGTTGTTCTGGTCTTAAATTATTAGCTGTACACTTTTGTAGCATAATTTTATTGCCTTGTAAACAAAAGATGTAAGAAAATGAAATAATTGTAAGTTTTTTATAAAGTCGTTAAATATTTAGAATAAACTGCTAAAAGGAAAGTTATTTTTCTTTGTTTACGATAGAATTTTGTCCATATGAAAGGAGTTAAAGCTGTCTCTTGAAAATCAAATAATCTGGGAAAAATGTTTGGTAATTATCCAGGAGCGGCTCGGCCAACAAAACTATGAAACATGGTTTAAAGAAAGCAAGGCCATACCGTCCAATGATGATTTTATAATAGAAGTCAAAGACCATTTCGCATTAAATTGGATAAAGCATAATTATATCGATTTTATCTCTGATATTATCAAAAAGGTCACTGGAAATCTTAATAATAAATTGGTATTTGCCGTTAAAAAGGATGATGGAAGCCATTATTTTGAGAATAATCAGGAAAAAGAAACGATCGATGATTCGCATTTGAATCCAAGCTTCACTTTTGATCACTATATCATAGGCGATTTTAACAGGCTCGCTGCTTCGGCGGCTATGGAGGTTGCGAAATCACCCGGTAATAATCCGTATAATCCGCTTTATATCCATGGCGGAGTCGGATTGGGGAAAACGCATCTTCTCCAATCGATCGGCCACCTGATAAAAAAGCTGGCACCATCGAAAAATGTCGTCTATGTTACAGCAGAACATTATATGGATGAATTTGTCGGTTCGATTTTGTCGAATTCTGTCAATGATTTCAAATCCGCATATCGTGGCACAGATGTATTGCTTATAGACGATGTGCAGTTTTTCGAAGGCAAGGAATCGACGCAGGAACAATTCTTCCATCTTTTCAATGCTCTTCATCAAAATGGCAAACAGGTCGTCCTGACTTCCGAAATTCCGCCTTCAAAGCTTAAAGGGCTCGCAGAAAGGCTCAGAAGCCGTTTTAACTGGGGATTGGTTGTTGATCTCAAGCCACCAGGTCTCGAAGGACGTATCCAAATCCTGAAGTCCAAAATGGAGAGAGTCAATACAGTCATACCCGACGACGTCATCAGCTATCTTGCTGAAAATATCACTACAAATATAAGAGCGCTCGAAGGGTCCCTCATCAGGCTTTTGGCACAGGTTTCATTGACGGGAATGGATATAAACCTGGAGACGGTTCAAGGATTTATCAAACAATATGAAACGACAAATACTAATAAATCGGTCAGTATTCCGACTATTATCGATTTAGTCTGCGAAGAATTCGGTATCTCACGGCAGGAGATGCTTAGCAAAAGCCGAATCAAAAGAATCGCAACCGCAAGACACATCGCAATGTATCTTTCAAGAACAATGACTGATGCATCACTATCATACATTGGACTTGCAATAGGAAATAGGGATCATTCCACTGTTCATCACTCATTCAAAAAGATAGATAAATTGATCGATACCGATAAAAATATGGCCAGAACAATCGAGAAAATTCGAGGACTCTGCGCAGAATAGAAAGCACAAAGCTGTTTTATAGACAAAAAGACTTTATATCCGTCCGGCATCTTCGCATGATGCCGGACTATTTTTTGAGATATAGATAAATTATTTTTACCAATTCCACTGAGTCATTTTTCTAAGCTCTTCTACCCTATTATCAATAATTTCTCTGGATGTATTCTCCAGCGCGCCTGTGCAGAATTCGCCAACACCATAGCTTGCGGTAATTGTACCATATGCCATCGCTTTTTTGAGATTATCGATATCGTATTTGCCAATTTCTGCGAGATAGCCCATCATGCCGCCTGCGAAGCTATCACCTGCGCCTGTAGGGTCTGTCAAGCGAGTAACGGGATAGGCATGCATCATGAAATAATCATTTGCGGTAATCAGTGCCGAGCCATTAGCACCTCTTTTGGCAATTAGGACATTTGGCCCCATATCCAGGACATCACGTGCGCCTTCGAGAAAGTTCTCTTTACCTGAAAGAAGCCGCACCTCGAGTTCATTGATAACAAGCAAATCCACTTCGGCAATGAGTCTGAGAAGATCATCACGAACGCCTTCGATCCAGAAATTCATGGTATCTGCGCCGATGAATTTGACATTCGGCATCTTTTGAACTACATCATATTGCAAAGAAGGAGCGATATTAGCAAGAAACAGCACCGGTGAATCCTGGTACTTATCGGGAATCTCGGGTGAGAATGTCTCGAAAACGCCCAGCTCTGTCATAAGAGTCTCCGGATCTCCGAAATCATCGCCATATACACCGCTCCATTGGAAAGTCTTGCCAGGAACTCGCTTGATGCCATCGATGTCTATATTGTTCTCGGCAAGCATATTCAGATGATCTTGTGGGAAATCATCGCCAATAATTCCGACTATTCTCGGGCTTGTGAATTTCGATGCTGCCAGGCTAAAATGTGTCGCAGACCCACCGAGCCCGCATTCGATTTTTCCTGCGGGAGTTTCAATTGTATCCATGGCTACAGAGCCGACTACTACGATGCTCATATCTTCTCCTTCATAGGTTTCAATTAACAAGACCTAATATTATATAATATCACCAATGATTTCAATAGAAATATTTAAATAAGTGTTTGAGAAAAAGAGTACTGTCCCAAAGAAAAATAAAATAGGCTAGGATTTTTTGCGCAATTAGTCGCCTCTGAAAAACATCGCAACAGAACAATTTGTATATAGGCAAGCTTGAATATCTCGCTTTTCTTTCCATGTATGTATTGAAAATACTGCAAAAACTTGGAGATTTAATATGCTATCAGATGGAAAAAACAAGGAAGTTTATTTCAAATAGCTTTAGAAAACTTACTTGATAAGTCTAATTCATTACACATAATAGCAAATGAAATAGAATGGGATAAATTCGATAATTTTTTCCATGAATTATACTGTTATTCAAACGGCAGGCCAGCGAAACCAATTAGATTGATGGTGGGTCTTCATTATCTTAAATATACCTATAATCTTAGCAATAAAGATGTAGTTTGCCGTAGGGTTGAGAATCCTTATTGGCAATTTTTCTTTTCTAAAGCCATAAATATACCATAGTTAGATATTATATTATATATAAAGCAACGTCTTTGTTGTTACTTTCTAACCAAAAGCATAACAATGCGGAACAGCGCATTGTCTCTTCTAAAGCAAGCGATAAATAATATATCCTTAATGAATAATATTAATAATTAAAAGCCTTTAATGAGGTCCTAGACTGAGAAGTATGACAATGCGGAACAGCGCATTGACTCTTCTAAAGCAAGCGATAAATAATATATCCTTAATGAATAATATTAATAATTAAAAGCCTTTAATGAGGTCTTAGACTGAGAAGTATAACAATGCGGAACAGCGCATTGTCTGCTAACTTTTGCTTAATAGCCATATTTTTCTGGACTCTATGCATAATATTCATACATTACTAGTGGCATACAAAGGAGGCTTTATGAAAGAATGGTGCCAGAACATGGACTATTGGAAAGCATTCGAAGACTGGATGTTTAATTATCACCGTCTGGAAATTGCGCCAGGCGAAATCAATTCTGCGCTATATCTAATGGATTTGCAGGTAAAAGAAAATCTCGATATTTTGGATATTTGCTGCGGCATCGGACGGCATTCAATCGCATTCTCTCTTTTGGGACATTCTGTTACAGGAATCGACATATCGCCAGATTATATTGATAGGGCAAAAATGGCATCGCAAAATGCTGGCGCAGAAATCGAGTTCATTACGGCAGATGCCTACAACTTCAAAAGAGAGAAATCATTCGATCTGGCTATTTCCATGTTTACATCATTTGGCCTTTACGAAGATGATGCCAAAAACCGCCAGATTCTAAAAAATGCCTATGAATCTCTTCGTCCCGGTGGCCAGTTCTTTCTGGATGTCATGGGAAAAGAGATAATCGCCAGGATTTTCATCGAACGCGACTGGGAAAACCATGACGGCATTATCCGAATCCATGAGCGCGAGATTATCGATGATTTCACTAAAATCCGAAACCGCCAGATTGTCATAGATGGCGATGATAGGCAGGAATTTGTCTATACGCATTGGCTTTATTCCGCTGGCGAGCTTCGTATGATGCTCCATGAAGCCGGCTTCAAAGAAATCGAGTTCTACGGCGATTATGATGGAATAGCCTATGACAATCAGGCACAAAGATTGATTGCGATAGCCAAATGATAGACCTTCACCTACATACCACAATTTCCGATAGCACATGGGAACCAGCCGAAGTCGTCCAAAGAGCAAAGGCACTTGGCCTAAATTCCATCGCAATAACCGACCATGAAAGAGTCACCGGAATCGATATGGCGAAAGATGCCGCCAAAGATATCGATATGGAAATAATACCGGGAATAGAATTTTTCTCGCTTTACGGCGATTTCGAAGTTCATATTCTCGGTTATTTCATAGACTATAAAAGCGATAGTTTCAGAGAATACCTGGATTCGCTGGAAGAAATTCGTGCGCAGCAGAATAGGGTAATGCTGGATAAGATCGAGAAAAATCTTGGAATTAAAATCGCATATGAAAAGCTATTTGAATTTTCGGTTCATGGTTTTGCATCCCGCGCACAGATAGCGCGCGCACTTGTCGATGTAGGATTTATCAAAAATACTCAGGAGGCTTTCACCAAAGAACTTCTGGCCAATGGTGGCAAATGCTTCGCACCTATTACAAAAGCTCCACCAGAGTTCGTAATCAAGAAAATCATAGAATATGGTGGAATCCCTGTCCTTGCACATCCCGGCTATAGCGGCGAAATCGATCTGGATGAAGATGAGATCGCAAAATTCAAGGAAATGGGTATTATGGGACTGGAATGCCGGCATATGCGACACAGCCCAGCTATGATAGAGTATTTCGAAAATGTCGCAAAAAAGCTAGGCCTTCTTAAAACCGGTGGCTCCGATTGCCATGGCGAAATCTACAACCCAGTAAAAATCGGAACTGTCGAAGTGCCAGATAGCTGGCTTTCACGACTGAAAGAAGTGGCTGGCGTTTCTCTTTAGGACTTGCCCGGCATTAAAACCGCACGAAATCTAGTTTGACATATCAAGTTATTAGCAATTGCATTTTTTTAGTTCCGCAGGGACAACACTTTCGCTATTTAGTGGTTTAATCACCGGTGATATTAATAAGGATATAAGCATTTCACGTGGAGCGAGCTGATTTGAGTTATTTCATTCCACGCAGAGCGTTGGAATGAGGGGGTTGGCTTACTTCGTTCCACACAGAGCGTTGAAACGAGGGTTTGGGCTATTTCGTTCCATCCAGAGCGTTGAAATGATGGGTATGAGTTATTGCCCTTTGCAACCCAAGCGGAGTCGAGGGCTAACGCCCCCCTTAGGTTGAAATGATGGGTATGAGTTATTGCCCTTTGCAACCTCGATTCTGCTTTATCGGAAATGTAAAATTTTCTATTTGCATAATATTAAGCAACTTATAGTTTTACTGAATTAACCTAAATGGTGAAATTCAATAAGTAGATAAACAAAACTACTGCTCTCGCTACCAGGCTCTCACAAAAGCCCCCTCGCTACAAAGCCCTTACTCAAACTCCTTCGCTACAAAACCCTTACCCAAACTCCTTCGCTACAAAGCCCTTACCCAAACTCCCTCGCTACAAAGCTCTTACCCAAACTCCTTCGCTACAAAGCCCTTACCCAAACTCCTTCGCTACAAAG
Organism: Candidatus Zixiibacteriota bacterium; assembly: GCA_046542255.1. Classification (GTDB taxonomy): domain Bacteria; phylum UBP14; class UBA6098; order JBKHBT01; family JBKHBT01; genus JBKHBT01. Next base: position 29,059 of record JBKHBT010000039.1, read on the forward strand.
CCCTTACCCAAACTCCCTCGCTACAAAGCTCTTACCCAAACTCC
>JBKHBT010000006.1:0-74011 GCA_046542255.1 Candidatus Zixiibacteriota bacterium
AGCACTCGTCCCAATGGCCTCGCTACAGAGCACTCGTCCCAATGGCCTCGCTACAGAGCACTCGTCCCAATGCCCTCGCTACAGAGCACTCGTCCCAATGGCCTCGCTACAAAGCACTCACCACAACACCCTCGCTACAAAGCACTCACTACAACATCCTCGCTACAAAGCTCTGCTTTGTAGCGCAATAATGTCCGAAGCTCCGCTTCGATTCTTTTTGAAGCCTAAGAGAAGCGGAGCTTCAAAGATTTTTACGTTGAGAAGCAGAGCTTCCCCTACGAGGGTATATTGTGCAGAGCTTCCAAGATATTGAAGTTTGAGAAACATAGCTTCGTAACGAGGATAAAAGTCGGGATTGATTACTTTATATAAATTTAACACTGAATCAGGGTTTTATATCATATACAAAGCTTTTATTTGAAAAATCTGTTTAATAAGTTATATTATAAGGATGTAAACTGGAACTTAAAGGAGGAGAAGTGAGAAAAGTATTGGCTTTTATGCTTTTGGCAATTTTTGTACTAAGTTGTTTGGGACAGGATATCGAAATTTCCGTCGCTACGACTGATCAGGTAAATCCAGCAATAGCATCAGATGGCACAGATTTCGTTGTAGCCTGGGAAGATAATCGTGCTGGCTCATCTAATAAAAATATTATGGGGCACCCTATTTTTGGCGATGGTGATGTGCCTATGACCTTTTTTGCTGTTTCCACTTCACCAGGAAATCAAACAGAACCAGCCATGTCGGCTATCGATGATACTTATTTCATGGTATGGAGCGAACCAGGTGGCGATATCAGCTATCGAAGGTCTTCTTTCACTGTCTTAGAAGACGGGCCAAGTGAACTCGTTTCCACTTCAGAGCAGACAAGTAATCTAAATATCACTGCCGGCGATGGAATTTATTTTGTAGTATGGGAAGAAAACAGCGCAATCAAAGGCCTTCCTGTTAGAGCAGATGGAACAGCTTTAAGTTCGACAGTCGATATTCATAGAACGCCCGATACACAGACATATCCCGATGTAGCATATTTTGATGGTTCATTCTATGTTGTTTGGGCACAGGAAGGCACAGAAAATGGAATTTTTGGCAAAGCGTTTAACGCATCTGGAACAGCTGTCGGCGATTTTGAAGTCATCGATAATACTTCAGATTCACCATCATTCCCATCGATTGCATCGAATGGCTTTTCTGCTTTGGTAGTTTACCATGTGCAAAACGATGGTGCAAGAGACATCATGGGCAAAGTACTTAGCGGTGGCGATGCCGAGCCATTTTCTATCTCATCCGCAAGTGGCCACCAGCAAAGGCCAGTTGTCGAAATAGGTACGGGAGCCTTCCTTGTAGTATATGAAGACTATGGCGATGGCTATTTTGCAAATATAATGGGAAGATGGGTTAGCCCGTCTGGTTCTCCTGTCGGTGATATCTTTGTTATTTCTTCGGAGGATGCGGCACAAGGAAATCCAAGAATTGCTTTTGCAGAAGAAACATTTCTTGTTGCATGGGATGATAGAAGAGGCGGCGGAGCCGATATCTATGGAAAAATCATAGAAAGTGAAGCATTACCAGGAGGCCCAGTAGCAAATATTATCTCGCCCAGGCCTAATAAATATGTCGCATGTGATGAAATCGAAGTAAGAATTCATCTCAGCGATCCAGATGGCATCGATGAATCGACTATTTCGCTGAATATTGGATCTGATGTATTTACCTTAGATAGCCCATTACTTTCTTTGGTTGACGATACCCTTATTTTGTCAGAATCCAGCTTAGGGGCCGATGGCGAAACAATTGATTGCTCGATTTCTGGAGTCGAAGACATGCTGGGTAATGTTATGGCAGGCTCGCTGGAATGGAGTTTCCATATTGACCGCTCTGCACCATCATTTGTCTCCCCAACTCCACCGGATGAATCCACACAGCCTATGTTACCAGCAATGATAACAGTAAATATTTCGGATGAAGGCTCCGGGGTCGATCCGAATTCTTTGCATATCGAAGCAAGAGAAGTAGATCTTTCATATCCTGATCCAGCACTATTATGGAATGATGTTACTTTTGCGCTAATCACGGATTCTGTAGATGTCTCAAGGGAATATTATGTTAATGATGTTTGTGTAATAGCAGCCGATATGCCCGACTATTGCGAAGCCAATATCGACACATTTTGCTGGAGATTCTATAATCTAAATGATGTAAAAGAATATAAGCCAGTCGAATATGCCATGGATGCAGCATATCCTAATCCATTCAATTCCGCTGTAACAATAGAAATCCCGATAAGGGTCAATTACCCGGCGATTCTTAGGATTTACAATATCGAAGGAAACCTTATCGAGCAGCTAGAATCTGATGACGCAAGCTTTATCTGGCGGCCAGATATTGATATCAAAAGCGGAGTTTATAACTATACAATTCAAACCGTCGATGTAACACGAAGTGGAAAAGTCCTTTATATCAAATAGAGAGGTTTAAGATGAAAAAGCTATTTTCGATATTTTTGATATTGACGCTATTTACCAGCATTCTATTTATAGCAGGCTGCAATGGTGATGACGATGATGATGACAATAATAATGACGATGATTCGAGGGTTCTGGTCTATGAAGGGATATTAGGTATCTTCTCTACCGGTTCCGGTGATGTGCTTTTGCATTATATCACACCTGATTCTTATGAGCTATCGACAATTTCAGATGAAGAACCCAAATCGGCCGCATTCGACTATGAACACTCACAAGTCTGCTATGCAACTCGTTTCGAGCTTTATCTCGGCGATCCAGAGACAGGTATTTTCGAGATGGTTTCTGATGGCGACTATGAGAAGGAAGAGCGTTTCCCAGCATTTCTTAGAAATGGAAGAATTGCATATATATTGAAGCATGGTTATGATTATAATAATATTTGTACCTTCGACCCGAATATATCAGATGCGTCCTTAGATACTTTATATACTGCCGAGAGATCGACAAGGATCACCCAGCTTAAAGCTTCTCTAACCGGTAATTATCTATCTTTCATAGAAGCAAATTACCTATATTGCATCGATTTAGAAACAGGCGATGTATTCAATCCTAATTTTGCCGGAATAGAATCCTATGATTGGGCGACTGGTGGAGACTATATGGTTCAATATAGCGATTATGAACTATATTGGGTCGATGTCGCAGCAGACAGCGCAACCGAGATTCTTTCAACAACCGGTTCGAATCGTATTAATGATGCTGCCTTTTCACCCGATGACAGCAAGGTTGCATATGTTATAAAACAGTCATCGACAGAATCGAAGCTTTACCTGATGAATGCTGATGGCACAGGCGAAGCAGAACTTCTTATCGATACAGCATCCGATGGTGAAAGTATAAGGCATATCGCTTTTTCACCAGATGGAAGCAAAATCGTCTATTATGCATCACCGATGGCAACAGGGGCGATATATGTAGTTGATATCGCTACCAAAGAAGTCGAAACAATAGTCGATTACTGCGAAAATGCCAGTGAACTGATCTGGAATTAGGTTAAATATGAAACCAGTTATCGGTATATCGACAAATTGGGCACCGTATCGCAAAGGACGAGGCGCTATTCTCCCCGATAGCGAATTCTCATACCTTGTGCAGAAATATTATGAAGCCATATATCGTGCAGGCGGAGTACCGCTTCTTATCCCTACATTGCAAGACACAAAAGCAGTTTTCGACTATTTTCCTTTGATAGATGCTCTGGTGCTCTCCGGCGGTGGCGATATAGATGCAACTCTATGGGAGACAGATCATATCAGCCCGAAAAATATGGAACCAAGACCAATTCGCGATAAATTCGAATTTGAATTATTCTTAAATGCCCAAAAGCCAATTCTCGCTGTTTGCCGCGGACTGCAATTAATAACGGTTAAACTCGGCGGCGATATATATCAGGACCTATCTGAAATCGAAGGCGAATACTTCGACCATACCAAAAGAACCTGGGGAGAGTTGCCAATGCACGAAATTGCTATCGAAAAAGAATCCTTATTGCACCATATAATCGGACATGATAAATACAATGTGAACTCATCACATCATCAGACGATCAAGAGAATGCCAGAAGGTTTCTCTGTCGTTGGCAGAGCAAGCTTGGATGGCCAAATAGAAGCCTTCGAAGGCAGATGGAATGGCAAAAATGTCATAGCCGTTCAATGGCATCCCGAGCATATGCCTTATGATTTCGGCAGCAAAGCGCTCTTTAACTGGATTGTCGAAGAGGGCAGAAAAGAAAGGAGTGAAAATGCTCGATCCTGAAAAACTCACAGAGAAATCACTAAAAGCATTAAGGCTCGCAACCGATGAAGCCAAAAGCAGAAAAAATAGCATGGTCGAGCCGATTCATCTTCTATATTCGATGCTGGAGTTAAAAGATAGCATTATTCCCGATATATTTAGGCTTGTAAAAGCAGACCAATATAGCCTGACAGAGCGAGTCCAGACAGAGCTTTCACGAAGGCCGAAACTTTCTAGCCAGCCAGCAGATGTGAATATATCTCGTGAATTGGTCGATATTTTGGAAAAGGCCCAGAATTTTATGGAGAAATTCAAGGATGAATTCATAAGCCCTGAACACGTTCTTCTTTCAATGGTCAAGCATGATAAAACAGCCTGCGGCAAAATGCTTCGCGATTCCGGCCTTACCGAAGATAAAATTCTGGCAGCACTCAAGAAAATTCGTGGCAATAAGAGAATTACCGATCAAAATCCAGAAGAGCAATACAATACATTGGAAAAATTCGGAATCGACTATACTGATTTAGCACAAAAGGGCAAATTAGACCCGGTAATCGGCCGGCAGGAAGAGATAAGGCGAGTTATGAAAGTCCTTTCGAGACGCCGAAAGAATAATCCTGCACTCATCGGCGAACCGGGAGTCGGCAAGACTGCTATTGTCGAGAAGCTGGCGCAGAAAATAGCTGCCGATGATGTGCCAGAACAGCTTCACGGCGCAAGATTGATTCAGCTCGATATGGGTTCTTTGCTCGCAGGCACAAAATTTCGCGGTGAATTCGAGAAGAGACTGAAGAGCTTTATCGAAGAAGTTACAAAATCTGAAAATAAGATTATCCTTTTCATCGATGAGATGCATACAATAGTGGGCGCAGGAGCAACTGGCGGCGCGATGGATGCATCGAATATTCTGAAGCCTGCTCTTGCACGCGGCGAGCTTCACATGATTGGCGCAACAACTATCGATGAATACCGAAAACATATCGAAAAAGACCCGGCACTCGAAAGAAGATTCGCTACAATTATGGTTGATGAGCCATCTGTCGAGGAGACGGTTTCTATCCTTAGAGGGCTTCGTGAAAAATATGAATTGCATCATTCCGTAAGAATAACCGATGAAGCAATTCAATCTGCAGCAAAGCTATCTGCACGATATATATCGGATAGATTCCTGCCCGATAAGGCAATCGACTTAATCGATGAGGCTGCCGCAAACCTCTGCATCGACCTTTACAGCCAGCCGCAAGAAGTGGATGCACTCGAAAAGAAAATCGCCCAACTCAAGATTGAAATTAAAGGCCTTTCCAGAGAATCCGGCAATGAGGAAGAGCTGAAATGCCTGAAAAACGAACTCCGCAAAGCACAGGACGAGCTTATGCTGCTCAAGAGCCAATGGCAGAAGGAAAAATCATCGGTCGAAGAGATAAAGACATTGCGCGAGAAAATAGATGCAGCGAAAAATGACCAGGAAAAGGCCGAAAGAGCCGGCGAACTCGAAAAAGCAGCCAGAATCAAATATGGAACTCTGCTCGAATTACGTAAAGAACTCGAGCAAAAAGAACAAGAGATAAAGGAAATTCAAAAAGAGAGCAAGCTACTGAAAGAAGAAGTCGATGAAGACGATGTCGCTCAGGTCCTTTCCCAATGGACAGGAATCCCTGTATCACGGCTGACAGAGGGAGAGAAGCAGAAGCTTCTCCAACTCGAAGACCGGCTGAAAGAACGTGTAATCGGCCAGGACCATGCGGTCGAGGCGGTTGCTAATACTGTAAGGATAGCAAGAGCGCACCTTTCAGACCCAAAGAGGCCGCTGGGAAGTTTCATATTTTTAGGCTCTACCGGTGTCGGTAAAACCGAACTGGCGAAAACCCTTGCAGAGACATTATTCGATACCGAAGAGACACTTATCAGAATCGATATGTCCGAATATATGGAACGTCATGCAGTATCGAGGCTTATCGGTGCGCCTCCGGGATATGTCGGCTATGAAGAAGGCGGCCAGTTGACAGAGGCTGTCCGAAGGCATCCTTTTTCGGTGATACTTTTCGATGAAATAGAAAAGGCGCATCCTGAAGTATTCAATATTCTTCTTCAGGTACTCGATGATGGCATGTTGACCGATAATAAGGGGCGGACAGTCAGTTTCAAAAATTCCATATTGATAATGACTTCCAATCTCGGATCGAGGCTTCTTATGGATAGCATAAAATCCGGAGATACTGGCAAGATAAAAGATGAGACCAAAAGGCAGCTCGAGGAGATGCTTCAGCAGAATCTTCCGCCAGAATTTCTAAACAGAATCGATGAAATATTGATCTTCAATCCACTCGACCGTGAAATTGTCAAGGAAATCGTGCGTCTTCAATTTGGCCATCTTCGCCAGCGAATGCTCGAGCAGGAAATCTATACCGAATTATCAGATAATGCAGCGGATTATCTCGCAAAAATCGGCTATGACCCAATTTTCGGCGCAAGACCGGTCAAAAGGACTCTTCAAGCCGAAGTAACACGAAAATTCGCAAAACTTCTACTGAAAGGCGATATCCAAAAAGGCGATTTTACCAAAGTCGATTTCGATGGTGAAAAGATCATTATTACAAAGACTGGAAGTATCGAATCTGATGATGAAGAAGATATCGATGAGAATGTCTGTTAGAAATCGTATCATTTTGAAAGTTAATAGATAAAAAAATATAAAAGTCGATAATCTAACAATCTCGAAGGACAGTTTGTTTTGCCTAAATATGCCGATGTCGATATAATAGCAACTCCTTTGCCAAAATCTCTTACATATAGCCTACCGGACAGGTTTTCTGATGAGCTAACCTATGCCCCCGGAGGCCGTGTGATGGTGCCCCTGGGAAATAGAGTAGTCTGGGGAATAATATCCAAAATCCATGATAAGAAGCCTGATTTCGAGACCAAAGACATTCTCGATTTCCCGGATGACTATCCGCTTTTGTCGCATAATATGATGGAGCTGGCGCGCTTTGTTAGCCGCTATTATTTCACATCTATGGGGCTTGTGCTATCGCTTTTTGTGCCGAAATCTGGCAAGCAGAAAATGCATATCAAATGCATCGATGATGCTTCTGGTGAAATTTTCTCTGGAAAGGCGCTTCCAGAGCTTACGCCAAAACAGAAAGAGCTTTGGGATATAATTCGTCAGAAAAAAAGCGTAACACGTGCCTATCTCGCACAGAAGACTAGCTGGAGCGAGATAACAAGAGCAATTCGAAAATTAGAAGAGCTGGATCTGGTCGAGGTAGAGATATCATTTACCGGAAAAGGCCCACGAATGATAAAATATGTCGAGATTCCGGCCGAAGTGAAAAAGCGCGGTATAGAAGCTGTTCTGGACGATATTCCCGAAAATGCCAAAAAGCAAAGAGCACTGCTTATGTCATTTATTACAGGCAAAACTAAGGCAATCCGCCTTTCAGAATTAGCTAAAAAATATCCAAGAAGCTCGATTAATACTCTCTGCGAAAGAGGCCTTTTACGAGAAACCCTTCAAAATCCATCTTTTGATTACACCGGTATGGTTATTCAAGAGAAGGACAAGGATTTTGAGCTTACGAAAGAACAGCAAAGAGCATATTATCATATCACCGAACCTATTGAAGAAAACCGCTTCGATTCCTTCCTTCTCCATGGCATAACCGGAAGCGGCAAGACTCAGGTCTATATCGAAAGCGCAAAAAGAGTGCTTCATCTCGGTAAAGGAGTCCTTATCCTGGTGCCAGAGATTTCACTTACGCCGCAGCTTTTTGGCCGATTTCGTGCTCAATTGGGTGAGGATATTGCATTAATCCATAGCGCAGTACCCAAAGCCACACGTCGCGATCAGTGGTATGCTATCAAAAATGGCAGAATTCGTGTTGCTGTCGGTGCAAGGAGCGCCATTTTTGCTCCAGTAGCAAATCTTGGCCTTATTATTGTCGATGAAGAACATGATGCAAGCTTCAAGCAGCATTCACAGGCACCGCATTATAATGCTAGAGATCTGGCATTGCTTCGCGGCAAAATCGAGAATGCTGTTGTTGTTCTAGGAAGTGCGACTCCTTCTATAGAGAGCTTCTTTAATGCCAGAACAGGCAAATACAAATTGCTAAATATGCCCAAGCGTGTTGGCAATTTCCGGCTTCCGCGAGTAAAGATTGTCGATATGAGGCTGGAGAGGCGAGATAGAGTCAAAGGGAGTTTCTCAAGGCCATTGGTTAGCAGGATAAAAAAGGCCCTGATTACAGGCCGAAAAGTAATATTGCTCCTGAATCGCCGGGGATATTCCAGTTATTTGCAATGTAATCAATGCGGCCATATACCATATTGCCCCGATTGTTCGGCAACCTTGACATATCATATCCAAGGCAAAAAGCTTCTCTGCCATATCTGCGATTACGAAATCCCAGCACCACGAGAATGCCCGAATTGCGGACATGCCATAATCACATATAGAGGGCGCGGAACACAGAAAATTGAAGAGGAGATTCGCGATACTTTTGGCGAGAATGTACCAATCTATCGTATGGATAGAGACACTACGCGAAAAAGAGGCTCGATGGTCGATATTCTCGAGAAATTCCGCAAGGAAAAAGGCGCAATCATGATTGGTACGCAAATGGTTGCCAAAGGCCTGGATTTTCCCGATGTAACAGTCGTCGGCGTTTTAAATGCAGATATCGGCCTGACTTTGCCCGATTTTCGCACCGAAGAGCGAATTTTCCAGCTTCTGACACAGGTCGCAGGAAGAGCAGGCAGGAGTGTCTATGCCGGAAGCGTTGTGATTCAGACATATAGGCCGGAATCGCCATCTATAAATTTTGCAGTAGGGCAGAAATTTAAGCCATTTTTCGAAACCGAGCTGGAAAAAAGAAGGATGTGGGGATATCCGCCATTCAAGAGAATTGTTTTATTTGTAGTTTCGAGTGAAGATGCCAATTTCGCACTCAATCAGGCTACGGTCCTTGCGGAGAATTTAAAAACAAAATTCCATGAATATACCGATGATATTCAAATAATGGGGCCGGTTCCTGCTCCTATGGAAAAAATCAAAACCCGGTACAGATTCCAGATTCTTGTGAAAACTGTTTCGGTTTTTGACTTTCTTCGATATATTTATAAATTAATTCCGTCTGGCAAAGATCTTCGCATCTCTGTCATACCGGATCCAATTGATATGATGTAGGGAGAAAAGCTTTGAATTACAAGGAATTATTGAAAAAAGCTATATTGCTTTCCATTATCGCTCTGGCAGCTTTTTCTTTATTAAATGGTTGCAATGGCGATGATGACGATGATGATGATGATAATGGTGACAATACTGAAGTTCTTATGCCTTTAGAGCAAGGCAATTTCTGGAAATTTGCCGAATCACATTTTTATGCCGACTCGGTAATTGTCGATACTGACACGGTTCTTATCGAAATTGTAAAGGATACTATTATCGAAGGCGATACTACATGGAAATGGATTCAGAACAATAAGGATGAGATTATGTTTTTCAAAAACCATGAAGATGGCCTCTATATGCATGCTTTTCGAAATTCTGATTCTGATACATTATATTATTATGAAACTCCGAGACTCATGTTCAAGTATCCAGCAGAAATTGGCGATGAATGGAGTGGATATGAAATCATCGATACTGATACACTGATTTCTACGCCAGCCGGTGATTTTATATGTTATGGCTATCGGGATTATGATAATCCAATGAATAGGAGATATTTCTTCGCTCCGGGAATTGGCTATATCGGCACAACAACCTATTATTACGATGAGTTAAATCGTGACAGAAAACTGGTTGAATTCAATATTAACTGAAAAATTGTCAGGCAGCAAATCGCTTGACGACAAAGAACAAAGGATATAAATTTAAAAATTATGAAGATTTTAGTACTTACTTTTTTTATCTTATTGCTACTACCTGCGCTATTTGCCGACTATAATGGCCTTGGAAAGCCTGATAGCATCCTTGCCGAGCTATCTATCGATGCCAAAATCGATTCTATATTCAATGATGCACTCTATCTTATCAATATAGAGCCTTATGAATTATCTTATGAAAAGAAATTTGGCGGAAGAGATAGTTTTCGCTTGCATATAATCGATTCATTGATGGATGATCCACTTTATACCGGCACCTATTCCGATTCACTGGCGAAAATCGCAGAAAGAAGTGGGCAAAGGCTGGCACCATATACAATCTTTTCATGCAATTCTCTAGAAGACTCATTGGAATTGCCGGAAGCATATATTCCCAATGATAATACATATCGAGAATATCTTTCGCTTTTTAATGATGCTAGTATTCCTGATTCTTTGGGCAAAAGGCTTTCATATTTCCTTGCTGCCTGCGATTCGGCATCGAGGCTTTGCAAGATGGTATTCGATACGATCCCTGAAGAAACAAGATATGCCATTTTGCGCGATGCTGCCGAACTATGGCTCGGGCAGGAAGAAGACCCAGACTCTCATGCACTCGAATATATTTTTTATGAATACAAACCTGAATTGGTCGATTCTTTGGATGAGATTTCCACGCGCGATTTGCTTAATGCCATGCAAACACTCGACTATCAGAATCTTTATACTGCTTATGCCATATATACCCTTGCATGGGACAGCTTATACAGCTATTTCTCAGATACATTGTGGGATATCGCTGGAATCGAGGATACATCTATGTCGGCCAGAACGAGAGAATTCCCCGAAGATACAGGGACAATATCAGTTGAAGGCATCGAAGGCGGAGTTATTGCAGATATTCAAAGCCCACTTGGCAGAATCATAATCGGTGGGGTAGGCGAGAATATATATAGAAAAGATTTCCCTTTTGTTTTCGATATTGGTGGAAATGACCTATATTTTAATCGAGCATCATTCACAGTCGGCTATCTTGATAGATTTATCACAGGCATTGTCGATTTCGATGGCAATGATAGCTATATCTCGGATGATTGGTTTTTTACTCAAGGCTCATCGGTTCTTGGGATAGCCGGGCTATTCGATATCTCTGGCAATGATATCTATCGCGGTGGCGGATATTCACAGAGTTCTGCGATTGTCGGCCTTTCTGTGCTTTTCGATGATGATGGCGATAATATTTATCGCGCTGGCGAACACTCGCAGGCAGCATCGACATTTGGAATATCGATTTTGCATTCTGGAACAATCGACCCCGGAAGGCATCTTGCCAATCCAGCTTCCGATGACGATTACCGCGCGCACAGATATTCACAGGGTTTTGCATCGGTGAAGTCATTTGCCATGCTTCGCGATATGGGCGGCGATGATTCATATATCGCCGGTGGCAGGTATCTTCATGAACCGCTTCATCCGCAGCATCATCAATCAATGTCTCAAGGGTTTGGATTTGGCTGGCGAGGTTCGGCTTCCGGCGGTGTCGGTTTTTTATATGATGCAACTGGCAATGATAATTACAATACCCAAATTTATGGCCAGGGTTCTTCCTATTGGTATGCTTTCGGCCTTCTCTATGATGTAACCGGCCATGACACTTACCAGATGGGCCACTATGGGCAGGGAGCTGGAATACACCTGTCAGTAGGCGCTCTTGTGGATCGTATCGGCGAGGATGCATATTATGGCCGAAGAGGACCTTCGCAAGGCTGCGCACACGATTGGGCTGTCGGGTATATGTTCGATGGCGCCGGAGCAGATTATTACAGTGCCGATGGCATAGCATGGGGACAGGGACATGCTAATGGAACCGGTATCTTCATCGATAAAAGCGGACCGGATGTCTATGGAGGCAAAAGTTCTGGCCATGTTCAGGGAACAGCTTCTGCTGCAAGAGGATATGGCGGGCTTGGAATATTTCTCGACCTTGGTGGCGATGATAGATATATTCGAGGACAGGGCAAAAACAATATGCAATGGGTCAAAGGATTTTACGGTGTAGGAGTGGATGCCGAAGTTTATAAGGAGGGGCCACAATGAGGAAATTATTATTTATGATAGCGATAGTTCTCCTTCCGACATTATCCAATTTTGCACGGGAGGCCGAAGATAGCCTCACAACCGACTCGACAGCTATATCCGAAGAGGATTCGATCGCCGCTGTTATGGACACTCTCGATATTGAACAGCTATACAAAAATGCTGCTAAATGGGAAGTCGGCAATGCAAGAAAAACGGTTAAAGCAGCCAGAGAAGAGCTTATCGAGCGCGGCGAAGAAGCTCTCGATTATATTTTCTTCGAGAAATATGCATATACCGGTGGGCTTGAAGATCGCGCTACAAAAGCAACTATTAAAGCTTTGCTCGATGAAGCAGAATGGCGAATATATGACTGCCTCGGAGATAATCCTCGTGGATATCTGGCGACTTCGGCGAGATATATTGGCAATTTTAAGCTCGAGGATGGCTATGATTCTCTGCTTGCTATGCTGGAAGACACAACAGAAGACCGCAGAAAAATCAGAAATACCGTGATTCGTGCTATCGGCGATTTTGGTAATCCCGATGCTGCGCCCAAGCTTCATCAATTTCTCGAGGATACGCTTGAATACACAAGAATAACAGCCGCAGTAGCACTCGGCAAATTAAAGAATCCAAAATCTATAGAACATCTGATAGAGCATCTCGATGATTCGCTTTTTACTGTCAGGCAGGCGATTACATTGGCATTACCCAAATTTGGTAAAGATGCGCTCAAGCGGCTTGACAAAAGATATAAGAATACCTATAATGAAAAAATCAAACTCGAATGTATCAGGATAATTAGCAGGTTCAATGATGATGATTTAAGAAAGAAAGTTTTTAGAATTCTCAGGAGGAAAAGCCGTAGCGATGATAGACGTTTGAAAGGACATGCTTTGCTGGGAATGAAAAAACTTCGCCCCGATAAGGTGGATAGGAAGTTTCGAAAAGAAATAGAAAAAGAAAATGACCCATTTATAAAGTGGGTTTTAGAAATGGAAAAATAGATTTATGGATTATTTAAAGTTTGCTAAAACCGTAGCTCGCGAAGCCGGCGAAATAATTAGAAATGGTTATGATAAAAAGCGTAATATCAATTTCAAGGCAGGAAGGGAATTGGTAACCGATATTGATATGGCTTCTGAAAATCATATTCGGGAACGCATTTCGAAGGAGTATCCCGAGCATCATATTCTCGCAGAAGAAAAAGGCGGCAATATCGATGCTGATAAATATCTTTGGGTAATCGACCCTCTGGATGGCACAACCAATTTCGCACATGGTTTCCCGATATTTTGCGTCTCAATTGCACTTGCCTACAATGGGGAGATTATCCTCGGTGCAATTTATGAACCGCTTCGTAATGAAATCTTTTGGACTAAAAAAGACAGTAAATCTTATCTAAATGACGATATAATCGAGGTTGCCGGCGCAAAAAGACTTTCTGAAGCTCTTCTGGCTACTGGCTTTCCATATGATATCGCTCATGATAATGAAAATAATCTCGAAAATTTCCGCAAACTAAGTCTCGGTGCAAGAGGTCTTCGCCGCGCAGGCAGCGCAGCTATGGATCTCTGCTATGTTGCTTGTGGAAGGCTCGATGGTTTTTGGGAAATGAAACTTAAACCCTGGGATATGGCAGCAGGTTCTATTATCGTTGAAAATGCCGGAGGAAAATGCACCGACTATCAAGATAATAGATGGACATTGGATTCTGATAGAATAATCGCAGCAAATCCAGGCCTGCATCCCAGGATGTCCGAATTAATTGAGTAGAATAATGGCCCCATTTCGTTTCTGGATTTTATAAAGAAGCGGACTGGCAGGAGGTAATAATGTATAATTTCAAAGAAATCGAAAAGAAATGGAAAAAATATTGGGACGAGATTGAGCTGTATAAAACTCCCGAAGATTTTGACCCTAAGGATAAATTCTATTTGCTCGAGATGTATGCATATCCTTCGGGAGACCTGCATATCGGCCATTTGCGCAATTATTCAGTTGGCGATGCGATATGGCGCAAAAAGCGCATGGAAGGCAAAAAGCTTCTCCATCCTTTTGGCTGGGATGCATTCGGCCTTCCTGCCGAAGAAGCCGCTATAAAGCATGGCAAAAGCCCGGAAGAATGGACTCTTGCAAATATCAAAAAATCCAAAGATACATTGAAGAAGCTCAGCATCAGCTATGATTGGGATAGAGAAGTTGCTACATGCTTTCCCGATTACTATAAATGGACACAATGGGTATTTCTCAAATTATACGAAAAAGGCCTGGCATATCAGGACGAGGCAGTAGTTAATTGGTGTCCTAAATGTATGACAGTTTTGGCAAATGAACAAATCGAACAGGGGCAATGCTGGCGCTGCGATTCTGAAGTTCAGAAGAAAAAGCTCAAGCAATGGTTCATCAAAATCACAGATTATGCACAGAGATTACTCGATGACCTCGAGCTATTGAAAGGCGGTTGGCCGGAGAATATCATCGCTATGCAAAAAAATTGGATAGGACGTTCCGAGGGTGCGGAGATTGTATTTGAGATCGAAGCTACTGGTGATAAATTGCCGGTATTTACCACAAGGCCAGATACTGTTTACGGTGTTACATTTATGACGATCGCACCCGAACACAAGCTAATCGACAAATTGCTCGAGCATTCGCCAAATCGCAAGGAAGTTGAAGATTATGTCCAGAAGGCATTGAAAAAGAGCGAGCTTGAACGCTCATTCACCGACAGAGAAGCCGATGGAGTCAATACAGGCCTCTTTGTCATCAATCCTTTCAATGGCGATAAGATTCAGCTCTGGGTTGGGGACTATGTCCTGGCGTCCTATGGCACAGGCACTGTTATGGCAGTTCCCGCTCATGACTATCGCGATTTTAATTTTGCTAAGAAATATGATATTCCGATAAAAGTCGTTATTAATCCAAAAGATTCCGAATTGAGCGTGGATGATATGGAAGAAGCATTTACAGAGCACGGCATAATGGTGAATTCAGGACCATTCGATGGCACCGATTCCCTGGAAGGCATCAGCCGCGTAGCAGAGTATGCCAAAGAAAACGGCTTCGGTGGCCCGACCGTTTCATTCAAGCTTCGTGATTGGCTTATTTCTCGCCAGAGATACTGGGGCGCGCCGATTCCGATCGTCCATTGTGAAAAATGTGGTACGGTAGCTGTACCCGAAGATGATTTACCGATAAAACTTCCCGAAGCCGATAAGGTCGATTTCATTCCGAAGGGAAGATCGCCTCTTGCCGATGTACCTAATTTTATGAATGTCAAATGCCCGAAATGCGGCGGAGATGCTGTCCGCGATGCTGATACAATGGATACATTCGTTTGCTCAAGCTGGTATATGCTACGCTACCCGGATGCCAATAATGACAAGATTTTTGCCGAAAGAGAGAAGCTGGATAGATGGATGCCAGTCGATTTCTATATCGGCGGTGCAGAACATGCCACCGGCCATTTGCTCTATTTTAGATTCATTACAAAGGTATTGCATGATATGGGTTATGTAGGTATTACAGAGCCGGCGAAGAAACTATTTAATCAGGGTATGGTGATGGATGAGAAGGGCGATATTATGTCGAAGTCCAAAGGCAATGTCATAGCACCCGGGCCATTATCAGAGAAAATCGGTGTCGATGGTATTCGCGTTGCGACTTTCTTCTTTGCTCCGGCCGATAGAGATATTCTATGGTCTGAGAAGGCAGTGAAAGGGGTTGTGAGATTTTTGGACAAGATATGGAATACATTCACCAAAATCAAAGTTGATAAAACCAAATCATTCGATAATACCGACAATCTCAGCGATTCCGATATGGCAATGCTGAAGAAACTCCACCAGACAATCGAAAAATATGTTTATGATTTTGAGAAGCTTCAATTCAATACCTGTATTGCTGCTATGATGGAGTTTATGAATGAAGTCGATATCAAAAAGCTTCGGGCGAGTGCGATATCATATTATATAATGGATACTTTCAATAGGATGCTTGCGCCATTTGCGCCTCATCTTGCCGAAGAGCAAAATAGTCGATTGGGCTATGATGGCACAGTCTTCGACCAGCCTTTCCCGGATTTTGATCCGAAACTTGTCAGAGAAGATTCTGTAACCTATGCGGTTTCTGTAATGGGCAAGCTGCGCGGCACTCTCGATGCTCCCAAAGGGGCAATGCAGGAAGATATAGAGCCTAAGGCCAAAGTTCTGGAATCTGTCGCAAGGCATCTCGAAGGCAAGAAAATAATAAAAGTGATCTTTGTTCAGGATAAGATAATCAACTTTGTCGCTAAGTAAATTTCTTAAGCGATTTGGTTTTCTTATAGTAATCTAATCTTTCTCGGGCTTCCTGGCCGATATCGGTATCAGGGAAGCCCGATGCTATTTTTTCCAGATACATGATAACGCGTTTGTCGTCATTTAGGTGGTTTTCGGTGATTTCACGAAGGCGGTCGAGAATATAAAGCCTTTCTCGGCCTTCTGCGATATTCACACCTCTTTGATACCATGTCCTCGCAAGGCCATATTGCCTGTACCGGCTGAATGTATCGCCCATAACAGCCACAATATCGAGATTAGGATTTTGGGTAAATTCCTGCAAACCTTCGCCATCTGCTTCATCATAGCGTCCCTGAAGGATCATGGTAGATAAAAGCGAGTAGTCTTCTCGTTTCGTACCTTCGATTTTTTCAGGTACATAGAGATGGTAACTGCCTTTGACTATTTTATTTCGCATGCTGATTGTTGCAATTGCCAGTGCTATATAGAAAACGGTGCCATAGATTAGTGCATTTATAATCTTGCCATCATAGGCAAAGGCTGCAAAAACGCTAAGGGCCAAAAAAATGGGATAAAAAGCCATAATCATCATATAGAAGAACATATCTCCCATGCGAGAGACTTTATCATTAGCTTTAAGGTTTTCCTTGATATGGTCCGGATTTATATTTATTTTCATAGTAGTAATTTAAGCAAAGGAGTACACTATGGTCAAGATTAATTTTATCGGACATTCAGCTTTTCAAATTGAATCCGAGGGTACCAAAATCCTCATCGACCCATTTATCACAGATAATCCGCATACAGAAAAGACAGCAGATGATTTCGATGCCGATTATATTATTGTTACTCATGGCCATGGCGACCATCTGGGAAATAGCATCGAGATCGCCAAAAGATGCGAGGCGACAATTATAGCACCATTCGAGGTTGCAATGTATGTCCAGGGCAAAGGCGCAACTGCACATCCGATGCATATTGGTGGTGGTTTTAACTTTGATTTCGGACGTGTTAATCTAACCAAAGCCCTTCATGGCTCTGGCATCTCAGATAATGACACTATGATTTCCGGTGGAAATCCTGCTGGAGTAATTTTGGAGATTGGCGGTAAACAGATATATCATGCCGGAGACACCGGCCTTTTCGGCGATATGAAGCTTATCGGCGACAGATTCGACCTGGATATCGCGCTTCTTCCTATCGGCGATAATTTCACTATGGGAATAGATGATGCCGTATATGCACTAAAAATGCTTAAAGTACCCAAAGTAGTTCCAATTCACTATGGCACATTCCCTGTTATCGACACAGATCCCAAAGAATTCGCCGAAAAAGCCAAAGACATTGCCGAAGTTATAATCATGAATTCCGGAGATGAGATAGAGCTATAGTAAAGGATAATAATGGAAAAACATCCAATAATTGTAGGCGGCGAAAGAGTAATAAAAAAAGATGCTATCGATGTCCGTTTTCCATTTAATGGAGATATTGTTCATCAGGTGGTAAAAGGCGATAGAGAAGACGTTGATAATGCGCTTTTCTATGCGGATAAATCATTCAAAAACACCAGGACTTTATCGATAAAGCAAAGACAAGATATTCTTCGTAATCTGGCAGTCATTGTTTCTGATAAATCTGAAGATTTTGCAAAAACCATTTGCATAGAATCCGGTAAAACAATCAATGAAGCCCGTGGCGAGGTCAGCCGTTCTTTGGAGACGATTCGTCTTTCTATTTTGGCTACCGAAAAGGTTAATGGCGAAGTCTTGCCCTTATCTGCATCTCCAAATGGCCAGGGCAAATGGGGATTCTATGAGCGATTCCCTCTTGGCCCGGCAGCTTTTATCACCCCTTTTAATTTTCCGCTTAATCTTGTCATGCACAAAGTTGCGCCTGCTATCGCGGTTGGTTGCCCTTTTATTCTCAAACCAGCATCGCAGACACCCCTGACATCCCTTATGCTCGGCGATGCCATTTTGGAAGCAGGATATCCAAGAAGAGCTGTAAGCGTGATAGCAGGTAGTGGTTCACAAATAGGCATTCTTCTTGTTTCGGCACCAGAGATTAAGACTGTCAGTTTCACCGGAAGCCCAGAAGTAGGCGAGATTATTGCCAAAAATGCCGGAATGAAACCGATTGCGCTGGAACTTGGCTCCAATTCAGCAGCAATAATCGATAATGGCCTCGAGAAATCCGAAATGATGCGTGCTGCATCGAGAATTACACTTGGCGCATTTGCTCTTGCAGGCCAGGTATGTATCTCAACCCAAAGAGTATATATCTTGCAAGAGAGCTTCGATACATTCCTGAAATACCTGAAAGCCTTCACAAATGAAATCATTACCGGTGATCCAGGAGAAGAATCAACCAATATGGGTTCGATGATTTCCGAAGAAGAAGCGGAAAAGGCCTATGATATTATCCATAATTCCGGCGGTCAAATAGAGCAGGGCGGAAAGTTTATCGAATATGAAAATGCATGGAAATCCACAATCGAACCGACAATTGTTATCAATCCTCCGGAAGATTCGAGCCTTATAGATAGCGAGGCCTTCGCACCGGTTGTTTCCTTAAAGCCGGTGAAGACGCTCGAAGAGGCTATTCACAAAGTAGAGAATACCGATTATGGCCTTCAGACGGGTATATTTACATCCGATATCCATTCTGCACGTGAAGCTTTCGATAAGATCACTACTGGCGGAGTCATAGTAAATGATATACCGACCTTTAGAGCCGACCTTATGCCTTATGGGGGACAGAAAAAAAGCGGAATGCTTCGAGAAGGCCCAGAATTTGCTATAGAACACCTAACATATCCAAAGTCTTTCGTAGTACACAGAAGGGAGCTTTAATGCCATTTTTAATATTAGGATTACTGCTTATCATTATCGGCCTCATCATGAGATTTGCATTTGAAATTGCGTCATGCGCTATGCGAGTCTTTATCTTTATCGGTATCGGGCTTTTTATTCTCGGCATTCTTTTCTTCTTCTTCTAAATACCTTTGGCCTCTTGGATGTGCTTTATTATAGACCTTCTTTAGATGTTCGATTGTAGTATGGGTATAGATCTGTGTAGTAGATAGGCTTTTATGGCCGAGTAGTTCTTTTATCGACATAAGGTCGGCACCTTTTTCAAGAAGATGTGTTGCGAAGCTATGCCTGAGCGTATGAGGCGTTACATGGATGCCTGTGGCAGGGCCGAGCCAAAGCGTAACGATATTATAAACTTCTTTGGGTAAAAGTCTACGGCCTCTTCGGTGCAAAAAAAGAGCAGTTTCGCCCGGATATCTTTCGCTTTTGAAGTTATCCCGAATATGAAGATATTTCATAAGTGCATTTTCGGCATGATTATTGTAATACACAATTCGCTCTTTTTTACCCTTTCCAAATACCTTAATTTTCTTCTTTTTGAAATCGATATCATTTTTATCCATATTAAGAAGCTCGCCCCGGCGGATACCTGTCGCATAGAAAAGCTCCATAATGGCGATATCGCGTATGTCTTCATCGGTTTCGGCTTTGAAGCTATCGAGTGCATCTTCCAGCTTTGCCATTTGCAGGAAATTCGGTATTACTGTATCTTTCCTGGGTAGGTTAAGGTATTTGGCAATATCGGCCTGGACGGCTTCTTCTTTATACATGAATTTATAAAGGCTTCTGATAGCGACAATTTTTCTCTCTATCGATGCTGGTTTATATCCGGCTTCGCGAAGGCCCATAACAAAGCCCTGCAAAACGATTAAATCGATTTCACATGGATTATCATATCCTGAAGAGAATTTCTCTTGTAGATATTCTGCAAATTGCGTGAGGTCATTCTCATAGTTTTCAACTGTATAATGAGAATAATTCTGCTCTTTATCTATAAATAACAGATATTCGGCAATAAGGTCGTCAATTGTTTTTATGTCGGGCATCTTGCCATTTCGAGGCTGAAATTATTCTTTAGTCGATTTTTCCTTAGACTTCGAACGAGACTTTCTCCGCCTCGGTTTCTTATGTCCTTCTTCAGCCCAATCGCATTCTGGATTTGGACAGTATTTGAAACTCTTTTTCTTGGACTTTTTCTTGAAAAGGGGCACAGTCTCGCATTTCGGGCATTTCTCATCGACAGGAATATCCCATGATGCAAATTCGCATTTGGGATAATTGCTGCATCCGACAAAAGTCCTACCGCGCTTTGTAACTCTTTCTATGAGTTGACCATCGCAATCAGTTTCCGGGCAATCGAATCCAAGGTAGAATGGTGCGATAAAGTCGCAATCTGGATATCCCGTGCATCCGATAAACCTTCCCGGGCCGCGCCTTGCATGCTTAACAGTAACAGCTTTGCCGCATTTTGGGCATTTCATATTCTTGATATGGTCAGGAAGCTTCTCCTGCTCTTCTTCGAGAGGTTGGGCATTCTTGCATTCAGGAAATCCGCTACATGCTAAAAATTTGCCGTGTGGGCCCCATTTGACTATCATAGGCGAGCCACATTTCTCGCAGACTTTGTCTGTTTTTTCTTCGTATTTTTCTTTTAGTTCTTTGCGATTTTCTAGAACTTCTTTCAGATGCTCTTCAAATGGATTATAAAATTCCCTAAGCAGGCTTATCCAGTCTTTCTTGCCTTCTTCGACTTCATCTAAATCAGATTCCATATGTGCTGTGAAATTGACCTGGAATAAATCGGGAAATTTATCGACAAGTATCTTCTGAACTTCTATTCCGAGTTTTGTGGGAATGAGTTTACCATCTGCTTTGTTTACATAATTTCTGTGGAAGAGTGTGCTTATAATCTGCGCATAAGTACTTGGCCGTCCTACGCCATTTTTCTCCAGTTCCTGTACGAGAGTTCCTTCTGAGTATCTAGCAGGCGGCGATGTCTCTTTTCTTTGCAGTTCTTTCTCTGCCATTTTCATAGCCGAACCTTCTGGAATGGAAGGAATGAGAGCTTTTTTTGCCTTTTCTTTGCTAAGTCTCTTGGGGAACATTTTCAAAAATCCTTCAAATTGCAAAATTGAGTCCTGAGCTTTGAATGAATATTTGCCGCTTTCAGCCTTTATAGTTATTTCTTCATAGATTGCTTCGCTCATTTGTGATGCCATAAACTGGCTATAGATCAAATTATAAAGACGCAGTTGTTCGCGATTGAGAAAATCTTCGATATTTTTAGGATTTCTTCCAGGATTAGTTGGCCTGATGGCTTCATGTGCATCCTGAGCCTTTTTGCTGGTCTTAAATTGACGGCTGTTAAGATATTTTTCGCCGAATTGTTCGGCAATAACTTCGGCTGCATTTTTGATAGCATCATCAGAAAGCCTGATTGAATCGGTTCTCATATAGGTTATTATACCGGCATGGCCTTCTTTGCCTAAATCGATACCTTCGTATAGGCCCTGAGCAATCCTCATTGTTCTGCTGGCAGAAAAGCCTAAGACTGAATGAGCACGAAGCTGTAAGGTTGAAGTTTTGAAAGGAGGCGTGGGTTTTTTCTTTGTTTTCCTCTTACGAAGCGATGTAATCTCGATGCCTTTTTGTTCGATTTCTTTTATAATTCTTTCGGCATCTTCTTTTGTTGGGATTGTCCCGACCTTGACTTTTTTGCCATCGATTTTATCGAGATTTGCCCAGAATTTTTTGCCATTATATTCTAATTGGACTTTTATCTCATAGTATTGCTGTGGGACAAATGCTTGTACTTCTGCTTCTTTTTCGCAGATCAATCGTAATGCCACACTCTGGACTCTTCCAGCAGAAAGTCCTTTGTAAAGGGCATACCAAAGCACCGGCGAGACTTTATATCCAACCAAACGATCGAGTACTCGTCTTGCCTGTTGAGCATTGACTTTGTTTTCATCGATTTTCATTGGATTATTTATGCCATTAAGCACTGCTTTACGAGTAATCTCATTGAAAACAGCACGATAAACATGCTCATCATCGGCTTTTAACAATCTGGCGATATGCCATGCTATGGCTTCGCCTTCGCGATCAGGGTCAGATGCAAGATAGATTTCCTCTGCATTCTCAGCAGCTTTCTTAAGTTCTTTAACAATCTTCTTTTTACCGGGTATTACGCGATAACGTGGCTTGAAATCATTTTTTAGGTCAACTGCAAGCGTATTTTTGGGTAAATCGACCAGATGGCCGCCGGAAGCAAATATCTTGAATTTGCGTCCGAGAAATTTTTTGAGAGTACGTGACTTTGCGGGAGACTCGACAATAACTAATTTGCTCATACTTAAAACTTCTTAATCTCTCTGATTTCTTCTTTTTCATTAGGTTTTCTATTATATTCGAATGTCAATCTCTCCTCGAGGATTTCTTGCAATGCAAAGTTTGTGGGCTTATCTTTTTCGATCAAAGGCATCTGGTATCTTTTCTGAAGATTGATTCTAATTGCATTGATTTGTCTGGCGCGTCTTGCTGCAAGAAGGACAGCTTCGTATTTGTTTACGCCGAATTCTTCGAATGAAAATATCCTTGTTGGCTTTTTTAGCATTTAGTTTATTCCTTTCCATTCTATTTCATCTATTCGAGAAAGTTTGGAAGACTCGGCTCGAATAATAGTCTCTAGAACATTTATTGCATCTTCGATTTCATCATTGATAACTACATAATCGTACTTATGAATATTTGAAAACTCCCACCGCGCATTTTTCAAACGGATATCAATATCTTTCTCGGAATCTGTGCATCTGGATTTTAGGCGATTTTTAAGCTCATTATAACTGGGAGTAATAATAAATACCAGCACGGCATTGTCTTTGTATATTTCTTTTAGCTGTAATGCACCCTGTACATCGATATCGAATATCAGGATTTTCCTTTTTTTTAGGGCTTTTTCGATATTTGTTTTGTCTGTTCCATAGTAATTGCCGTGGACTTTGGCCCATTCAGCGAAATCGTCATTTTTGATTTTGCTTTTGAATTCATCTTCGGACACAAAAACATAATCAGTGCCATTTTTTTCATTATTGCGCATTTTTCTTGTAGTTGTTGATACAGAGTATTCGAGGTCGGGGTATTTTTCGAGCATTTTTTTGTAAATGGTAGTTTTCCCAGCACCAGATGGAGCAGAAAGAATCAAAAGAAAACCATGTCTTGTAAAGATTTTATTATCATTGAACATTTCTTAGTTGTTCCCGAATTCTTTCTGTTTGTTCCTTGATTTCTATCACAGACGAGACGATATCTATAACTTGCGATTTCGCTGCGATAGTATTCGCCTCTCGATGGATTTCTTGAATAATAAAGTTCAGTTTTGTACCGACCGGTGGTTCTTGCTTGACTGTATCTTTGAATTGCTCGATATGTGAATCCAACCGCACGATCTCCTCGGATATGTCCATTTTGGATAATGCGAGAGTAACTTCCTGTGCCAGCCTTTCTGGCGTAATACTTGCCGGCAATGAATTCTGGAGCTTTTTGATTCTTTCCTTAGCGAGTTCTGGTAGGTCTATTTCCGCGCTTTTGATGATTGCTGTCTGTTTTGCGATCCTATCGATTCTTTCCAAAATATCTTCCTGAAGGTTCTTGCCTTCTTTAATTTGCATTTTTATAAGAGCATCCGAGGCATCATCGAAAGCTGAAAAAAGCGCATTTTCGATTTCATTTAATGCCGAATCGTCCAGTTTTTTGATCAGGACATCTTCAATTGTCAGCACATCGCGGAGAGTAATAGGGCTAGTTTCGATATTTTTCTTTCGAAGTTGCTCTAAAAGCTCGACATAATTTCCCAGAGCAGAATAATTGACATCGATATTGTATGGGGATTTTTTGCCGGTAACAAGTTCGGCAGTAATCATTACTTCGCCTCTTGTGAATTTTTTTGTGACAGTTTCACGTAGCGGGTTTTCGAAATTACCGAGCACCGACTGCAAACGGAATCTCTGCTCGAGATAGCGGCTATTAAGAGACTGCAAATTGACGCTTACTGTAAACTCGCCAACCTTTTTTCTTGCGCTGCCATATCCTGTCATACTCAACAACATAACTACAGAATTTATATTGATCCCCCCACATTGTCAATTTATTTTTTTGATAACGGGACTAAAACATTAATGTCGATAGCCTAAAAATCGGCTTGAAGTTTATCTGATAAGGGTAAGTGTTCCCTCACATATAAGCTCCCCATCTCTTTCTATCACATAAATATAGATTCCCGGTGAACAAATATTGCCGTTATTGTCTCGTCCATTCCATAAATGAGAATCATAGTCTGATGTATGCAGAACTGGGCCAAGTTCATCTTCGTAAATCAACTGGCGCCGACGGTCAAATATTTTAAGGTCAGCAGGTTCGGAATACATAAATGGGAATTCAAAGACTGTTTTGTCATTGAAGCCATCTGAATTTGGTGTGAATGGATTTGGATATTGATAACAAGTAACCATAGGTTCTATTATAAATGCATACTCGAAAGTAGATTCATTATCGGCACAGTAATCAGTTGAATCAGAAGCTGTTATCCTGAAGCGAATTGTATCTCCCTGAATAAATCTTTCACCCGACCAATCTGGATTGTAGCGAAGATCGCCTTCGCGTGTCTCCGGGTCATAGTCAATTCTGTATGTAGAAGGGTCCATGATTTCGTCATTTAGCTCAAATTCGATATTATCCACATCGACTCCAGCGAGGTTATCATAGAAATCAACCTGTATCATCTGAAGATTGTTTAGCACCATGTCTAAGCTCTCGGGGGGTGAAACAAGTTCATATTGCGGTGGCATAAGGTCCATCATAAAATACCAACTGACAAGGTCGACACCAGCATTACCGAGGCTATCTTCTATATGTAAAACCTCGACATTAACCAGCTCTTCATTTTCGAATGGCTCATCGGGTGTGAATACCAAAAATAGCGAATCATAATTGTACTCTAATCTTGCATCTGGCCATGTAATATGCTCTCCGCCAATATTTAATTCGAGTGTTGACAGGTCGAGTCCATTTTCATCGTAAACATCTATACGAATAATCTGGTCTATACAGGATGATATGGTACTGTCTTCTGGATAATTGATAAATGTAGGTGGGCCTCCGGTTGCAATGAAGAATCTGGAGCCCATGCTGTCGATATTAGCGCCACAGGGCCATCCGACTGTGGAATCGCCTGCTACTGTCATGATATTAATCGTATCACCCCCGGACCATCTGAGGTCGGCTATAAGTGGGTCGAAGTATAGCAGGTTTCTATCGACATCGTATTCCAAAGCAGCATCATCGATAGTATATTCGGTTCCATCGATTCTGAAAATAATGCTGGAAGGATCAACGCCAGTGACTAAATCTTCAATAGAAACAACAATACTGTCCGGACGAATTGTTGCCAGAACAGCATCGGTAGTTGGCCAATAGTCAAAGAAAATTGGCGGTTCAAGGTCTGTTAAGAAAGTCCAATACACTGGGCTTGGCAAAGAAACACCCTTATTATTCAAACATCTTTGGACAATAACTGTCGTAATTTCACCGCTTGCGAATGGTGGATCAGGATGGATAACAAGGTCCGGTTCATCAAACCTTAATTCAGGAGAATGATATGTATAGAGCTTTGAGAAAGCACTATCTGGAGCGACCCTTCGCTCGACCATTATCTCGATGCTGGCAGTGTCAACAACAAACATCGTATCGTACATAAGCATAACAATGCTATCATTGGGACATGCATCGATCGAAGATTCTGCTGGATTTACAATCTCTGCCTGTGGCATGGAAGCGAAGCAATCTGTATTAGTAGCACAGCCTGTTACTGTATCCATATAAGAAAAACCGGGGCCCCAGAATACAGCATTGAAACATAGCTCAGAGCCATCGGCGTCCGGGTCGAGGATTACTCTCCAGCCAAAATTTATTGTATCTTCAGCCGGCACATACGGATATCGAAGTGTATCTACGGTCATAAGATCGATGCCGGGGCCTGGAAGAAGTGTCGCATATACTGTATCGAGAAAGGTACCTGTGCCATTAGCAGCAGAGATATTGATAGCGAAAGATTCTCCGATTAGGCCAACTACATCAGGAAAAATAACATCCCAACCGACATCGAGGGCATAATATTCTCCACCAGAATCCTCGCTAATTGCTCTGTATTCAGGCCCACCAATAGGTGTATCGCTATAAGGACTTGCTGAAAGAAAAACAACTGAGCCAGATGACATCACAAGGTCATAGACTCCATCTGGGTCTTCATCTGAGTATGGATAGCCGGGACTCCATTCGGAGCCATCGCCAAGCTCATGTGACGGGGCATCGGTAAATCCAAGAATAACATGTAACGAAGTTGGGCGCCATTCATATTGACGAATAGCATCAGCAATAGCATCCATAAGTACTTCGGGGCCATCGCCCCCGCCGGACGCACCGCAGGCTGTAATCAAGCTAATAAATTCTGAAGGGTCATCTGTCATCTGAAAACCCGGCCGTGCATCATCGAAATCCCAAATTAATGTGCTATCTCCATAAGGAATCCCACCAAGTTGATAGTCGTATCCGCCGGATTCGAGAGCGGCGATAAAGTCAACGATATTGTCCTGTACATCAGAAATCTCACCCCCCATAGAACCGGAGGAGTCGATGCAAAAAACAATATCTACACCGCCATCCTGGTCGCGGCAGCCCATCGCATAATAAAAATAATCATCGAGCTGTTCTAAAATTTGGGTAGTGTTATTATTGCTGACCTCGAAATTATGATAGCTAAATCCATCAGCCGCAAAAAGACCGAAAGCAATTAGCAATATTGAAATTAAACAAATTTTGTATATTTTCATCAAAAACTCCCTTAAATATTTATTTTTTTGTATGCCAGACTAAGACATACAGCTATTTACACATATAAGTTTACATATTAAGTATAAGATATATAAGTCAAAAATGCAAATGGAATTAATAAAATTAATATAAAAAATAACAGAAAAAAAAGATCCCGGTGATTAAAAGCCCATTTTTTGTAGAAAGTTCTTACGGAAAAAGAATTATAGCCCTTTAATTCCAATGCCAATGCGATAGTATCTGCCTTTTTGAATGAAATTGCGAAAAGCGGTATTACAAGTGGAATCAGGCCGGTGATTTTATTACCCTTTTTCATGCTATGTCCTCTTGCTTTTTGTGCGAGGCGTATTCTGTCTGCATCGCGAGAAACCGAAGGAATAAATCTCATTGCAAGAAGCATAATCATGCTGAAATCACGGATAGCCAGCTTATAGCGACTCAAAAATGACAGGCTTTGCTCCATAGAATCGGTAATATCGACAGGGCGAGTTGTGAAACCAAATAATGATGCTGCCCAAACCATTAAAATAAGCCTCAATGCAAAAACAATGCCGTGGAAAAAACCTTTTAATGAGAAATCAAAAATCCAAAATTCAATAGAATTATCACCTTTTGAAAAAAGGCTGTGAAGCAATAAAATAAAGATGATAAAAAAGAGAATATTTTTGAGAAGCCTTAAAATTCTAAATATCGAAATTTTGGATAATATAGTAACCAAAAGTATTATAAAAAGGCCATAAATATGAGTTTCTAAAGAATCGTATATTATTAAATAAATCGAAAAAAAGATTAATGAAAAAAGCTTTACTCTGGGGTCAAGTTTATGAATAACAGAGTCTTTATTGATATATTGCCCGAGATGGATATTTTTAATATTCCACCTCACCACTGAATGAAATCTCGACAGGGCCGTTTAGATAAATATTTTCAATATTTTCATCGAATTCGACAATAAGCTCAGCCGGAAGGGCTACCTTTGCCGTAACCGGCGACCTGACAAGCCCAAGAGCTCCTGCGATAAGCGCCGAAGCGGTAGCTCCCGTACCACATGATAATGTCTCGGCCTCGACGCCCTTTTCATAGGTGCGAAGTTCGATAGTTTTTTCATCGATTACCTTAACGAAGTTTACATTGGTTCCATCGGGTTGAAAGAGCTTGTCGTATCGTATTTTCCTGCCGATTTTTTCGACAGGTATAGATTCGAGATGTTCAAGGAAAAGAACTTTATGGTCAACGCCGGTATTGGCATGATAAGCCATCATTCTCTCGCCCTCGACTTCAACAACATAGGCATTAGTCGAGATTTCTGCTTCTGGCATTCCTATTCTTATCATATCATTATCGATTTCCGCAGATAAAATCCCAGCGCCTGTTTCCATCATGAAATTATCAGGTAAGCCGAGCATATTCGCGAAAAAAGCAGTGCATCTTGCGCCATTGCCACACATCGCAACTTCAGAACCATCGGAATTGAGATATCTCATTCGAACATCGGCTTTATTCGAGTTTTCCAATAGCAAAAGGCCATCGGCACCGATGCCGACTCGTCTTGTGCATAGTTTACTGGCGAGTTTGGATGCATTATCTATCTTACCATCTCGATTATCTATGACAATAAAATCATTGCCTGTCCCGTTCATCTTCAGGAATTTGATTTTCATTTCTTCTCCTTGATTCTATCTTCTTTTCAAGGTCCTTGTATATTATTTGCATTTGATAGTCATCAACAAAGCTCTCCATCAAGCTAAATGCCTCCTTAGCTTCTTCGTAGAGACCTGCCTTAACATGCAAAACGGCGTGGTTTTCAATGTATTCTTTATTATCGGGTTCGAGTTCCAAAAGCTGCTTCATAACCGGAATAGCCCGCCTAAAATATCCCATACGGCTAAGATAGGCAGTCCTTGCAAGAAGATTGTTTTCAAATATTTTGAGTATTGTCTGCCTTCTTGGGTCCGGCTCTTCTGATATTATCGGTAATGGTTGCCAAAAATAAAATGATGGTGAAATAAATCTCGGCTGCATTTGTTCATTCTGATTCAAATTATATTTCATGAGAAAGCCTTCCGGTTCCGGATAATATTTATGATTCATTGGCTTCCATTGCACAAAACCATAGACATCGATGCCACGAGCGATATTTTTCTCGACCATTGCAAAGATCATTTTTCGATATGCCGCTTCGATTTTCTGCGGATTGTAGTTCTTATCTTGCTCGAATGGTTTTACTTCGAGTAGGAAGTTTTCGATTTCTTTTTCGCATAGCAAAAAATATTTGGGATAATGTGTCCTGAGTTCTTTGATATACCATGACCTCTTAAGGAGCGCAAAATCCACAAGAACCAAATCATCTCTAAAGCCATATTCTTTTTGGATATATCTTGCGGGAGCAAAGAAGTCCCAGTTTTCCAAAAATACCAGCGATTGATTAGGCGGCGCTATCAGGGTGCTATATGCTACATTTCTTGCGAAATAATCATCACTCCTGTCATTTTTTGAGAAATTAGTAATTAGAGAAACCATAGCAAGAATCAAAACCAATGAAATTCCAGTCCATTTTAATGACTTTTTTTCAAAGCTATCTACTGCCTCATAAATCAAAGCAAAAGAAGATATGAAAAGAGGCAAAAAATAGGCTTCAATGTCTGGAATAGAGTAGTTGATTGCATAGATGAAATCGACAAAAATGATAAGCAGCCAAAATAGCAATTTTTTGTAATTTTTCTTAAAAACTAGAAATACGATACTCATCAAAGTCAAAACTGGAAGTAGATAGAAATTTTGATTCATATATATTTCAAAGAAATTTTGAATATTTTTGGCCAGGTTCTTCGAAGATTCAAACATCCATGTCTGGTATTGCCATCCAGAGACATGCCTTATAATGTTTACCAAATTTTTTGGATCACCCCAATTGGGTTCCGGCATGGCTAATGACCTGATAGGTAAGTATATATAGATAGACAACCCCAAAATAAATAATAGAAATGAGATGCAAAGCGATTTCAGGTTCAAAGAAATTGCCTTGCGCTTCCAGATGGAAAAAAGTACAATCGATGGCAGAAACAGAATAGTCAGCATATGATTCGTAAATGAAATAGCGAGCAAGAAAGCGCCAAGCCAGAAGTATTTTTGTGGGTCTTTCAATCTATTTGAATTGAAAAATAGTCGATAGAATACCGAAATAGCAAGAAGGTTTAGAAACATTTCGAGCGCATAAACTTCTGTCTCTACAGATACGGACCAGAATGTCCTTGAAAAAGCAAATGCTAAAGCCACAAGGGATGCCATAATAATTCTCATTGTGCTCCTGGATTCTCCTAATAAAAAAAAGAAGAAAACCAAAACCGCCATCGAAGAAAAAACCGCCGATGCAAAATTTGTCGTTAGTACAGACGAAACAGGGAGTATCGATACGAATATTCGAGATATGAGCGTATACAAAGGATATCCAGTGGGATGAGCAATCCCCAAATTTTGGGCAACTAATGCCAATTCTCCAGAATCGATAAGGCTTACCGATGGGCTTAATGTAATAATATAGACTGCAAGAGCCATAGCAGCTATCAGGATACCATATGTAATCTTGCTAATTTTCATAGAAGCAAATATATGGAATAATAACTTCTCAGGCAAATAATTTACTTGCATCGTTTTTTTAAAGGCTTTATCTTAGGTCAAACATTGATTGGAAGGTAAATATGATAGATGGACTAAAAACAAAAAAATTGAAGGTTATACCCGATGAGCGGGGTAGGCTTATGGAAATTATGCGTTGTGATGAAGATATATTTAGCAAATTTGGCCAGGTCTATATTACAACAACATACTCAGATGTTGTCAAAGCCTGGCATTTCCACAAGCTTCAGGATGATTTTATCGCATGCGTATCAGGAATGATAAAGCTGGCATTATTCGATGCCAGAAAAGAATCGAAAACTTACGGCGAGATTAATGAGTTTTTCATTGGCGAACATAACCCTACATTGATCCGTGTTCCCAAAGGTGTCTATCACGGCTGGAAAGGTATTGGAAGCAAGGAAGCTATCATAGTCAATGCTCCCACAGAACCATATAATTACAAAAATCCAGATGAATACAGACTCGACCCCTATGATAATTCGATACCTTATGATTGGAAACTCAAAGAAGGTTAAAAATCTGATATGAAAATTCGTAAACGAAAAAACATATTGATTACTGGTGGAGCAGGTTTTATTGGCTCTAATTTTACAAGGCTTATTTTGGAAAAGTATCCAGAAGCCCAAATAACCGTTGTAGATAAACTGACCTATGCTGGCGATGAGTCCAATCTTTCTGCTATCATGGATAAAATCGATTTCCGGCGCGAGGATATTGCAGATGCAAAGTCAATGATGTCGCTTTTCGAAGAAAAGGCTTTCGATACTGTTATCAATTTTGCAGCAGAATCACATGTAGATCGTTCCCTGGTGGATTCTTCTCCTTTCTTAAGGAGCAATATCACAGGAACTGCGGTTCTTCTCGAAGCTGCAAGAAAGTTCAAGCCGGAAGTATTCTGCCAGATTTCTACCGATGAGATCTACGGTTCCATCGAAGAGGGAAGCTTTACAGAGAATTCTCCCATGAAGCCATCGAGTCCATACTCGGCTTCGAAGGCAGCAGCAGATAACCTTGCCAATGCATACTTCACATCTTTTGATGTCCCGATCGTTATTACTAGAAGTTCGAATAATTATGGCCCATATCAATATCCAGAGAAGCTTATTCCGTTCTTCACTAAAAGAGCACTTCATGGCGAGAGCCTTACTCTCTACGGCGATGGCCTTAATGTCCGTGATTGGTTACATGTCGAAGACAATTGCAAAGGTATTCTGACAGTTATAGAAAAGGGCGTGCCTGGACAGGCATACAATATCGGCGCCAATGTCGAAAAAACTAATGCCGAAATAGCCGAAAAAATTATCGAAATAACAGGAAATGATGTCGAGATAGAATATGTCAAAGACCGTCTCGGCCACGATAGACGATATTCTCTCGATATTTCCAAAATAAAATCTCTCGGCTGGCAGCCGGAAGCTGATTTCGAAGAAAAATTCGAATTTACAATAAAATGGTATGAAGAAAATCAAGACTTTTGGAAAAAGAAATGAATAAAATAATTAATCTATCAATTATTGCTTTTTTAGTTGTTCTCTCGTTTTCCCAGGATCTATCGGATCTCAATAAAATCGCCAAGGAAAAAGGTAAGATGGATATCAGGTCTTCTAATATGCTGGATCTGAAAAAAATTGCCGAAGATGAAAAAGCAAAACAGACAGATCGTCTTCAAATGATGGAAGACTATGTTCCCCTGGAAGGCAAAGTCGATGAAGAAAAATATATCATAGGCCCACATGATGTATTATCGGTTACATACATAGTACCGGATAGCGATGAATCAGAAACGATAGACCTGCCTGTTAATCCTGATGGCATGGTTGTCATTCCCAGTTGGGGCGCACTGGATTTATCTGGAATGAGCCTGAAAGATGCAAAGGCAAAAATCGAAGAGAAACTTAATGAAATGTTTGTTTTCGATAAGCTTATGGTAAATCTGGCCAAAGCAAGGATTTTTAGGGCACATATAACAGGTTTTGTGCAGCTTCCGGGAGCATATAATGTAATGGCTTCATTCAGGCTGGCTAAGCTTATCGAGATGGCTGGTGGGCGAAAACCGAATGCCGATCTATCCAGAATCAAAATCTATCGTGATAATGATACTCTCGATGTCAATTTAAGTAGATATTATATCGAAGGCAATATCGAATCGAATCCTTTCCTTTTGGATGGCGATATTGTTTTCATACCTTCAGTGAAAGCGGATTCGGATAATATTATCATTGCCGGTGCTGTCCAAAGAAATGGCAAATATCCGCTTGAAGCCGGCCAAAAACTAAGTGATATTGTACCAGATATTGTAGATAATAAGGATAATGTTGATCTTTCAAGAGTCAAGGTAGTCCGCTCGGGAGCGAGTCATATTATAGATTTCGAAGGGAATGAAGACTTTGCGCTGCAATCAAATGATCGCCTGATTATTCCAATACAGCCTGATTCGGTTTTGGTTACAGGCCATGTTGCAACAGGGGGTAATTTCAAATATATGCCTCATCAAGATTATAAGGCATATCTTGCAATGGCTGGTGGGCCAACCGAAAAAGGAAGTATAAATAGAGTGGCACTTTATAGAAATGGTGAGAAATTAAATCCCAGAAAAGTAGAGACAATTATGCCCGGTGATGTCTTATATGTTAAAGCAGGCTATTTCACAAGGGTTCTGGATATTGTTTCGATTTTATCGCAATCAGCTACGGTTGCAATAGCAATTTACACAATAAATAGAAATAATAGGTAATATGGAAAAGAATAATCAAGACACCACAAATATTTTTTTAGACTGGTTTATTGCTCTTTTACGGCATAAAAAATTGATAATATTCAACACTATTTTAGTGCTTCTAATATCCTATGGGATCGCAAGGCTTTTACCAGTTTGGTACAGTGGCCAGGCAGCTGTTTTACCACCATATAACCGTTCTGCTACAATCCCCGGAATGGGTGGTTTAGGTGGAATGTTAGGAATCAGCGGTTCCGAAGGAGACTTCGCTCTCCCGCTTATGGCAACTCAAACCGACCTTTGGGCAGCGATAGTTAAATCGCCTGCGCTCATGGACACATTGATTGCAGAAGAAGATTTGATGGAAAGATATGATGCCCAGAATCTCAAATCCGCAAGAGATGAACTCGACAAACACATAAAAGTAGATGGAACAAAAGAAGGAATCCTAAGAATCAGCGCAGAGGATAAAGATCCAGAATTCGCTGCATATCTGACAAATAGAATAGTGGATGAGCTAAATAAAATTATTACTACCGTAAAAACAACCGTATCTGGCGCAACAAGAGAATTCCTTGAAACCAGGTTAGAAGAAACTCGTAAGGAGCTTCGTCGATACGAGGATTCTCTGGCAAGTTTCCAGAGCGAACACGGAGCGATCGCTATAGAAGACCAGGCCAAAGTAATAATAGAAAGCGCTGCACAGATTCAGGCCGAGCTTCTTATTACAGATGTCGAGCTGGGAATCGCAAGAAGGTCCTATTCTGAAGAGCATTCTAAAACTCGTAATTTACATGTAAGAAAGCAGGAATTGCAACAGCAGCTAAAAAAGATCGAATATGGAAAGAATTCATCTTCAAATTTTCTTAATATTCCGCTTGTTCAGATGCCGGATTTAGCACTGGAATATGCAAGGCTGGTTCGCGAGACAATGGCGAGAGAAGTCTTATATAGCTTTATCATGCAACAATATGAACAGGCCAGAATCGATGAAAAGCGAGATACACCTTCGATTCAAATTCTCGCAAGAGCTGTTACACCAGATGAAAAAAGCCGCCCAAAACGGACGCTGATTGCTATTATCGCTGCATTTTTAGTCTTTCTTATGACATCGGCATATGTTATCTTCCTGGATTATTTGAATTCCATCTCAGAAACTGAACCTGAGAAGTTCAGCAGATTAGAAACTATCAAAAACAATCTTTTTACCTGGAAATTCCGGGAAAAATCTGATAAATAAATTTCATTTTTGATTGAAAAATTATTTTACAAAGCTTTTATTATTGATATTTCTATGCTTTGCTTTTATAATTGTAATAGTGAAAAAAATCGCAATATATAAAATAATCAAAAGGAGTTTAGATGTTCAAAGATATCGATGAGCTGGCAAGGTATATCTCGGAAGAAGATATTGAGTTTTTGGATTTATATTATACAGATCTTTTCGGTAATTTCCGACATTTGTGTACTCCCTCGAAGAATTTTAGCAAATTAGTTCACGAGGGTTTGGCTTTCGATGGATCTAGCGTGCCTGGATTTCACGCTGTCGAATGTGGTGATTTGCTTCTGATTCCTGATCCAAAGAGCGCATTTGCTGATCCTTTTCATCCTAGCAATGTGATAATGCTCTGCAAACAAGTCGATGCAGATACGCATGAAGTCAATCCTGCCGACCCCAGGATGATAGCCCAAAAGGCCGAAAAATTCCTGAAAGACGAACTGGATGCTTCTAGTGTCTGGCTTCCAGAATTCGAATTTTTCCTTTTCGATGATGTCGCATATCTTAATCGCGACCAGGAATCTTTCTTCAGTGTCGCTACAACAGAATATCAGGGTACGACAGATTCATTAGGCTATACATCCCGTGTGATGGATGGCTACCATGCAACTCCACCGCAGGATGCCAATTTCCTTATCCGTTCCGAAATGGTACGCTTGATCGAGAATGTTGGCATTCCGGTTCATTATCATCATCATGAGGTTGGCGGAGCCAGTCAGCAAGAAATCGAGATTGCCCTTACGCCACTTCTTCAGGCTTGTGATGCTGTCCAAATAATCAAATATATCATAAGAATGACCGCTGGCGAAGCTGGACTTTCTGCCTGTTTTATGCCTAAACCAATGTTTAATCATCCCGGCAATGGAATGCATTTCCATCAGATGCTGGTCAGAGATGGCAAATCGCTTTTCTGGGGCAAAGGAAATTATGCAGATCTTTCGGATATGGCGCTTCACTATATCGGCGGGCTTTTGAAACATGCTCCGGCACTTGTTGCAATTACAAATCCAAGTACTAATTCCTATAAACGTTTGCTTCCGGGTTTCGAGGCACCTACAAGGCTATTCTTTGGATTGGCGAATCGCTCGGCAGCTATCAGAGTTCCGAAATATGCCAATACAGATGAGACAAAGCGCATGGAATTCCGTCCTCCCGATGCTACAGCAAATCCATATCTTGCTATTTCTGCTATGCTTATGGCTGGAATCGATGGTATCAAAAATAAGATCGATCCGACAGAACATGGTTTTGGCCCATTCGATGAGAATGTATCCGAATGGCCGGAAGAAGAGCAAAAGAAGCTTCAGGCAATACCAACCAGCCTTCCAGAAGCTCTGGATGCGCTTCAGTCCGATTATGAATTCTTGCTCCAGGGTAATGTCTTTACCGAGCAATTTGTCGAATATTGGGTAAAACTCAAGACCGATGAATATCGCCTTGTTAATGACAGGCCTTCACCAGCAGAATTTGAAATCTATTATAATGTTTGATAAAGGCAAATCAAAAAAAAATATCGCACTTTTGGGTTCTGCTGGTTCCATTGGCCAGCAGAGCCTCGATGTTATAGAGCAACTCTCCGATGAATTTCAACTTTACTCTATTGCATCTTACGATGAAATTGAAATTCTGAAGGAGCAAATAGAAAAATACAAACCACAAAAAGTAGCGTTATCCGATAGAAAGGCAGCCGAGAAGCTCGCAGCTTCAACTGATAGTATCGATATCAAAGGCGGCATGGAAAATGTAATCGCTTTTGCCAAAGACGAAAATGTCGATATTGTGATAAATGCCATTGGCGGCGCAGCCGGGCTTCTTCCCGGACTCGAAGCTGCAAAAGCCGGGAAAAGATTGGCATCGGCAAATAAAGAATGTTTCGTAATGGCGGGGCATTTATTTCGAGAAATTATGCATGATACAAGTTCTGATGCTGAAATTATTCCGATAGATTCAGAGCATTCGGCTCTTTTTCAGGCTTTGCTTTCGGGAAGATACGAGGATATATCCAGGCTTATTCTTACTGCATCCGGTGGGCCGTTTTTCAATAAAGATGTCGATTATGATGATATAACCCCGGAGCAAGCATTAGATCATCCCAATTGGTCGATGGGGCCAAGGATTACGATTGATTCGGCTACTATGTTCAATAAGGGCCTCGAGGTCATAGAGGCCAGATGGCTTTTTGATATTCCACCTAAGAATATCGATGTACTTGTTCATCCGCAGTCTATCATTCATTCTATTGTCGAATTTGTCGATGGTAGCCAGATTGCGCAGCTTTCAGTGCCGGATATGCGCCTTCCGATCCAATATGCTTTGACATATCCGAAGAGATACACATCGCCAATCGGGCCATTGAATCTATACGAAAACGGGAAATTGGAATTCTTCAAAGTACCTTTGGACAGATTTCCAGCACTTCGACTCGCATTTGAATCCTTAGAAGCAGGCGGTACTGCTCCGGCTGTTGCCAATGCTGCCGATGAGGTTGCGGTCAAATTATTTTTAGAAGGCAAAATAAAATTTTCGAATATTCCAAGATTAATTGCAAAAGCATTGGATAAACATTCCGCAAGCAAAGAAAACCCCTCTATCGATGAAATTTTGCATACCGATAGGGTAGTGCGACAGTGGCTTTTGAAGGATTTAGCTTAATTTCCCGAATCGTATGATTTATTCGGATACCTACTTTTTCGATATTAACGTGATGTGATAGTAAATATTTTGTTAAAGTTGTAATTATTAATTATATTTGTCATAATTACATATAATAGGTGTTTATAACCTTAGTATTATGAACTTTGCCGATTAAGGAAACAGGAAAGTGGACAATTGTCCACAAAAATATGATAATCCCAATTTCTTGCTTGCTCAAATCGATTTTTCTTGACATATTTAGAATTAAAATATGAAACGAAAGGATGGAGGTTCGATGGCTACTGATGATAAAAAACAAAAAGCTCTAAAACTGGCTGTTGACCAGATACAAAAGGACTTTGGCTCCGGCTCTATTATGCGATTAGGCGATAAAGGAGTCGATCTTTCTATACCAACGATATCTACCGGCTGTATTTCACTGGATACTGTTTTAGGTATTGGTGGAATTCCACGTGGAAGGATAACTGAAATATTTGGCCCTGAAAGTTCGGGAAAAACTACACTCGCACTTCATTGTATAGCTGAAGCCCAAAAAACAGGGGGTTTTGCAGCATTTATCGATGCTGAACATGCACTCGATCCGAAATATGCTCGCCAAATTGGTGTAGATACGGACAATCTATGGGTAGCACAGCCCGATTATGGCGAACAGGCACTCGATATTGCCGAACAACTCGTTCGTTCGATGGCTGTCGATATTATCGTTATCGATTCCGTTGCTGCTTTGGTGCCAAAATCGGAAATCGAAGGCGAAATGGGTGATCAGTCGGTTGGGCTTCAGGCAAGGCTGATGTCTCGCGCTCTTAGGAAATTAGCTGCAATCGTCAATAAAACACGAACATCACTTGTTTTTATCAATCAAACTCGTATGAAAATTGGCGTAATGTTCGGTTCACCAGAAACAACCAGTGGTGGTACTGCTCTGAAATTCTATAGCTCGGTTAGAATGCGAATTGCAAGAACCGGTTCTATCAAAGTCAAGGGCGAGAATATGGGAAATACCACCAAAGTGAAAATCGTCAAAAATAAAGTAGCTCCACCATTCCGTGAGGCACAATTTGATATTATATTTGGCGAAGGTATATCAAAGCTCGGTGAGATTCTCGACTTGGCTAGCGACATGAATGTTATTCAAAAACGCGGTGCTTACTACAAAATGGGCGATGATACAATAGGCCAGGGCAAAGAAAATGCTAAGGAATTTCTCAAAGAGAATCCCAAAGTTGCTGCTGATCTCGAAAAACAAATCCGCGACAAGCTCGGCCTAGTCAAAGACAATGGCGACAAGAAAGAAGAAAAGAAAGAGAAGAAAAAGTAATTGCTGGGGAGATTAATATATGCCTGAAAAAAATAAACTTCAAAAACCACCTGAAAGTTTCGAGAAAGGTCTCGAAGAGCTTGAAAACCTCGTGGATGAAATAGAGCGTGGTGAAATGGATCTGGAGGATTCTCTCGAACTTTTCGACAGGGCGTCTTATCTTTCCAAATATTGCATGGAATTTCTGAAAAATGCAGAAAAGAAAATCAAGGTGCTTCTGCCCGATGGCGATGATTTCAAGCTGAAAGATTTCGACTCGGAAGAAGGATCCTGATTTTTTTAATATTTTATGTGGCCCAATAGCTATCTCATTTTAAGCAATAGAAAATGTTCGACCAGGAGAGATAGATTGGGCCTTTTTTATTATGCGTAAATTTATTTTATATTTTACTTTAATTTTTTTTATAGCAGCCGCTTTTTCTATAACGATCCATGAAGTAGAATTTATCAAAATGCCTGTTTTTCCAGCCGATGAAGGCTATGGAAAATTTCCATTTCCGCTACTTAACTGGCTTCATATCGATACTAAAGATATAGTGCTGATGCGCCTTCTGCCATTTTCGCCCGGCGATGAGATCAGCGATAGCCTGATTAATGAATATATTATGCAGGGCAAGCGTAATCTGAGCAATACCAGTTTCATATCGGATGCCGAGATCTACAGAATCGATACCACAAAAAATGGCCTGATCATAACATATCAAACATGGGAAATGTGGTCCACTAAACCAGCGGCAGATTTGTCCTATGTTGCTGGCCAATTGGAATATTCAGTAGAACTTGAAGAAGAGAATTTACTGGGATTAGGCACATGTATAGAATTTAGTTATGGCAAGCAAATCGATGATTATCATGAGAAATTAAAAATCGACATTCCTCCGGTCCTACCCGAAAAATATAAATTTTACATGCTTTGGGATAAATCTGTTAGGATGGAAAAATATGATATTTCCTTAAGAAGGCCATCTATGACAAATTATGAGAAGGTTTTATCCGGCCTTACCATAAGAAAAAATGATGGCGAATTTGACCATTGGGTAAATGGAGACAGTATAGATGGTAGCTACAATAAAGACGAAACTACCGCTTCTTTCGATTTATTACATAGACTCGATAATAATCTCTTTGTAGAAAGTTCGATTGGATATTTGGATAAGAAAAGCACATTCAAAGAGGAGTCCAGAAGACATTTATCCAGGCGGTTTATCCTGGGAATGCGATATTTTAAGAGAAGTTATGAATGCACCGATTATATCGACTGTTTTACAAGAGAAGAAGAAATTCAAAAGGGCTACAACCTATCACTAGCTCTGGATGTCGATCCATTTGCCAAAGAAGATAATATAAAAATCGATGCATCGCTGGGCACAGTGAACACGTTAGGTGATTATTTTTTGAGTCTAACTGCAAGTTCCGAATGGTCATTTTATAAACGCACAAATAGAATCGATTTGTCACTGGTTTCACCCAAATTTCTAAATACCAGAATTATCAATTCTTATACATATAAGTCAATAATAAATGGCGATATAGATGATTATTATTATGAAGGTTCCGATAATAGATTGCGAGGCTATTCAGTTCATGAGCTTGTTGGTGAAGAGTATTTTGCTGCAAATATAGAAAGCAGATTTTTCACGAATATTGAATTCTTCTCGATTCGGCCTTCTATTGTACTATTTTTCGATTCGGCAAATTTTGGGAAGATGGATAGTTTTGATGATTATCATTTCGGAGCAGGTGGGGGACTCAGACTTTCTTCGACAAAGGCATCTACTATCATGAGATTCGAGATCGCTACTGCAATCGGTAAAGGAAGCCCAGAACCGAAATACATAGTAGTTTCGAGATTGCCATTTAGTGGAATACTGGGGATTGAAGATTTTATTGGCAGTCTTTAATCAAATTTTTGCTACTATATATTTGACAATTCGAAATATATTTCTATAATATATAATACAAGAAATTTTAGGTGGACAATGAAGATTTTATGGCTAAAACTATTTGCGGTTCTTTTTCTCTTTAATAGCCTTCTTCTAGCGCATGTGGAATTATCTGATATTAGCGCTGAAGGTTGTTCGACACGATATGTTACAGTTTGTGTTAGATATGGCGATGAAGATGGCTATTTTGTACGCGATTTGGATATGGATGATTTCCAATTCCATGAAAATGGAGAAGCACTTAATCCACCCGATATTGAATTGCTTAATCATTGTCCTTCCGAGTCGCTGATGGTCGATATTGTTATTTTTTTGGACCTTTCTACAAGTATGGATGATGAAATCGATGATCTCAGGATGAATATCCCCGCTTTTGTCGATGGCATTGGAATAATGGATTACCGAATTGCGATTGTGATTTTTAATGGCTGTCCTGAAGAGGTTTTCGATGGTGGTATAAGAGAAATCATTAGAACCGATTTTTCCGATCCTTCTTGCGCGTGGGATGCATCTGGCCCCGACTTTTGGGCCAGCGATTTAGACGAGTTTACTTGCCTTTTCGATGCTGGCTATGAGGAATTCTATGAAGCACTGCCCTGGGCAAGAGGCTCTGGCGATGAAGATCAATATGGCGCAATGTACGAAGCTGCCAGTAGGCTGAGTTTTCGCACAGATGCAAGAAGAGTCTTCGTTCTTTTCACCGATGAAAGGCCGATTCATTCCGGTGCATGTGCACCAAGTTGGGGGCCTGGTGATTCGGATTTGGAAGCATTTATCGATACAATGAATCTGTATAATATCGATGTAGTTCCAGTTACCCCAGAGGATGGATATTTTGAATACAGTTCATTAGAACCAATCGAAAGAAGAAATTATGATGGATATTATACACTTGCAGACAGCACCGGTGGCCAATGGCTGGATCTATATTCATCCGATTTCAGTGAATTGGTTGAAAATATTACAAGAGCCATTGCTGCTGATAGCTGTTGCTACCAATTCCGGTTCATGGAACAATTCTATTGCAGCGGAACAAACTATCTCGATGCTTATACAGATTCATTCGGAATCGGCGCTAATTCATATGATGCTCATTGCATTCCAAGGAATACCTGGCGTATTCCATCCCCGGAATGCGGCCTTTTTTCAAGCTGTGAGTACCAAAATATCGCTTTATTCTTTTTTGAAGAAAATGTCTTTGGACTATCCGAAATCGTACTCGAGGTCGAGGGCATCGAGTATGGTCTTTCATCGCCCGAGATAGAATTCCATGGAGACACCCTTGTTGTTTTCCAGCCGGAGGTTCCCTGGCAGAATGGCCAGATGGTGAATTTCGATTTGGCCTATGCTGTAGATGATTCTGGTTGTTATATATATGGTGAGCCTTGCAGCGTTCAAATCGATATTGCACCGCCTGTTATAGTAGATAATTACCCGGCAAATGGCCTGTTTGTTAATTCTGACACAACAACGATTTTCTTTGTCTTGCACGACTCACTTTCCGGCATCGACTGGGGCAATTTCGATAGAAGTTTCATCGAATTGACAGTTAATGGCTCAGTTCGTGATGAATGGGAGCATAGAATAAATGCAGATACTGTATTTATTGAAATTATTTCTTTTGATGATGGAGATTCGGTTAATATGGAAATATCTATTCCGGATTCTCCTGATTACGATTATTGCCCGCCAAATACCGGAGAATTTGATTTGTATTTCCTTGTTAGAATAAGCCAACCTGTCGCAGAAATCATATTGCCATCTCCAGAGACAATTTCAGCATGTATCGATCAAGAGATTCATATCAAAATCGAAGATCCCGATGGAATCGACTGGACGACTATTGAATTAAGAGTAAAAGACTCTCTTTTTTTATGGGACTTTCCCGAAATTTCTCATAATGGCGATACTCTGATCTTTAATCCACCTACAAATTTCTATGAGGATAATGATACCATCGATGTAGAACTTCTTCGAGCAGATGATATATTCGGACGTAGCCTCCAGGAAATCCTTCAATGGACTTTCTATATGGATTTTTCGCCACCAATCGCAGAAATGCAGGAGCCTCATGATGGTCAGATGATTAACATAAACAATCCAGTATTGATGGTGGATGTTGTTGATTCTTTTTCAGGCTTGCAAGAGGACTCGGTTTGGTTTTCTTTCGAAGGAGATATTTACACTATCGATGATTTGAATTATGTCCCAGAAAGTCATCGGGGTGGTTTATTTCAGCTCGATCTCGAGCAGCATGATATTATCCTTAGCGCAGGTGATACTGTAAATTTGATTGTGCATTCTTGCGATATGCCAGACACATGTGGCCCAAATTGCCAGGACGCTATTTTTCAGTTCAATGTTGAGCCACAAGTTCCATGCAGGCAATGGCCTAATCCATTCACACCCAATAATGATAGATTCAATGACTTCGTAGTATTCGATTACCCTCACATGTATACCGAAGATGCAGAGCTTAAGATATTTGATAAAAGAAAGGCTATAGTCTTTGAGAAACAAATGAATAATATCTCTCATTATTTCCAGTATGAAAACAGAATGTGGACCGGTTTCGACACGAAAAATGATTTGACAAGGCCGGGACTGTACTTTTATATGATTATCAAAGATGACGAAGTAATCTGCGAGGGGACAATCACTCTGATAAGGTGATTTGCATAATATCGATGACAAAATCAGTTTTTGTAATTTCTGCCTTTTTGTGATTTTATTGGCAAATATTAGATAAATTTCTTATATTGTTCTTTGTATTTGATAAAAATCTCATTATTGGAGGGAAGATGTTAAGAAAATTTTTTTTATTACTACTAATCCTGTCAATATCCTTATCACTTGCCGATATCAATGGTTATCGCCATGCTGGAAGCAATGATGCAAGCCCTATTGAGCCATTGCGAGATTTTTCGCCGAGTGATGAAACCGAACCGCTCTATCACTGGTACAATGAAGTAACCGAGCTTTATTCAGAATCCTGTTCACTTGTTTATACAACGGTTTGCGTCACCGATGAGCATGGAAATTATGTTCGTGATTTGCATCTTGAAAATTTCAATTTTATCGATAATCGC
The DNA here is from genome assembly GCA_046542255.1 of Candidatus Zixiibacteriota bacterium. Classification (GTDB taxonomy): domain Bacteria; phylum UBP14; class UBA6098; order JBKHBT01; family JBKHBT01; genus JBKHBT01. Next base: position 43,892 of record JBKHBT010000006.1, read on the forward strand.
GATACCATATTGCCACCGGATATTGTGCAGCTTAATGAATGCCCCACCGATTCGATTTATGTGGATATGGTCATGTTTTTTGATCTTTCAACAAGTATGGATGATGAAATAACCGAACTTAGATCGCATATTTCAGAATTTATAGAGTCGCTATCGCCAGAGATCAATTTTCGGCTTGCATATTGGACTTTTAATGGCTGCCCGGATGAAGGTTCTGGTTCGACTGCCGGAAGACGAGACCGATATCGTGTCGATTTTTCTGACCCGGACTGTGATTATGATAGATTGGCGCCACATGACTGGGCATCCAATGCCGAAGAAGCACAATGCCTTTTCGATGCTGGATACCATTATTTCTATTCCTTACCGGTTTCAGATAGAGGAAGCGGCTATGAAGACCAATATGGAATGCTTGCCCATGCCGGTTCCACGATGGTATTTCGTCCGGAAGCAAGAAGGATTTTCTTTCTCTTTACCGATGAAGAGCCAATTTATAATGAAGCAGAATGCTCGCCAAGTTGGGGCCCCGGAGAAGGCCCGGGTTCAGAGCTTTATGATTTCATCGATCTTATGAATGAAAATAGTATCGATGTATTTCCTGTAACACCTCATGATGGCGAGATGGAATATGTTGTCGGCTTAGAGCCTGCCAGCCGTGCTAATTATGCTGGTTATTATGAACTCGCTGATTCAACAAATGGACATTGGTTCTGGCTGTATTCAGATGATTATGGAGCTATGGTCGATTCGATTGCTGCTGTTATTACACCGGAGCCATGCTGTTATAGCTTCATGTATCGAACTACTGCAAGCTGCGATTCCATGGCAGAACTTCAGATCGATTCTTATGATGATACCTGGTTCGGAACGACTACAGAATACTATCATGGGCTTTGCCCACCATCATTCGAGCTTGTAATGCCCGAATTCTCCGGTGGTATTACTACATGCGAAAGACAGGAGATAGCATTCGAGCTGAATAATCCTTATTTTGGCCTAATCGATACAAACTTCGTAAATTTCTTGATAAATGATGTAATGTATTCATCAGGTGATGCTGAACTCTCTATTACTCCAACGTTGGTAAGCTTTATACCATCGGAATCTTTCGCTCATGGCGATATGGTGATTTTCCAGATTGTTTCTGCTTTCAATACAGAAGGCTGCCTCGGATTCTCGCCGGTTTGTACTTTCTTCGTTGACCTTATGCCACCAGAATGTCATGATCCTTATCCGGCCGAAGGCGAGACGCTTTTTACAGCCATCGATACACTCGGCATATCTCTTAGCGATGATTTTGCAGGCGTTGATTTCGATCTTATTGGCCCGGAGAATATCTCTATTGCAGTTCACGGAGATACAGCAGATTTTGGCGATATCGAAATCATAGATGATAGAATACATATCTATGATGTGATTTTCCCGCATGATGGTGATGTTACAGTTTGCGTGCATGATATTCCCGACCATCCCGACTATTCATATTGCCCGGCCAATCTCGGCGATTGCTGCTATGAATTTGTACTATATTTCAGTCCGCAGACATTCTGGTTCCCGGATACTATCCGGCCGCCATGCGATACCCTTTTGATTCCGATATTTATTGATACAATCGGCCCGATGGTAATAGAATCTGCCAGTTTCGAAATCAGCTTCGATCCTGAAGTCTGTTCGCCTATTGGAATAGTATTTGATAGCACACTGACCTCTGAATGGATGGTCGATGCTTCAGATATAGATACCGAAACCGGCCATTTGAGCGGCTCGATTTCTGGTCCAGCACTTTCGCCTGGTGATGCCGGAGAATTTGTTTACATCAGAACAGCAGTCAATTGCGATGCCTGGGGCGGAGACTATTGTCCACTCGAAATAGATACCATGATACTAAACGGAGGCTCGCCCAGAGCGATTGTGCGTGATGGTTTCCTTGTTGTCGATTGGCGATGGACAGAATGGATAGTCCAGCTCGAGATTCTCAATCAGACCAATCCCGATTCTGGGCTGCGATTAGCCATTGGGGGCGACAGGTATTCTACCGATCTCTATGATCCAGAATCCGACCTTATTATTCTACCGCATATTCCCGGTTTTGTCAGAGCGCATCTTGCAATAGATGATCCGGATTATCCCTGGGTAACTCAGCTAAGACGCGATATGCAGGATCTCGAGCCGAATAATAGATGGATTATCCCAACTTTTGACGAGCCGAATGGAATAATCAAATGGAAACCACATAGATTCCCGGAAGGCAAATTCTATTTGAATAGTATTATCGATATGAAGCGCGATTCTATGGCGCTTTTCCACGAGGATGATACATTAATAATCGACTGGATTACGCCGCCTTTCAATATTGATACGCTATGCTTCGCACCGGGTTGGAATCTTGTTTCTACGCCGGTTGTTCCACCAAGATATGAAGCAAGCGATGTTATGGATTTCTCACCTGTTGACGCCTATTATTACAATACTGAGTTGAAGCTTTACGAAGAAATGGAAGACCTGCAAAGAGGCAAGAGCTATTGGGTTTTTGCGATGAGAGATACCTGTATCAAAATTGGCGGAGTCGAATTGGACAATTACAATACCAATCTGCTTCCAGGTTGGAATATGATAGGCTCCATCTGCGATAGTGTCGATATTTCCGAAATTTGTACTGTACCTTCGGATGCCATACTGCCGGGTTCGATTTATGAATATGATGTGGATGAAGGCTACTATATTGCTGCCGAATATCTCGTGCCTGGTAAAGGCTATTGGGCTATGGCCTTCGAAAGAGCCGTCCTTAGCGTTCCAACTGGCGGAATGTATTGCAAGCAGATGCCGGTTGGCATCATGCCAGAAAATATTGGCAATATAATAATAGGCGATGAAGTATTGTATTATACTTCGTCACAAGAAGCACGCAATTCTCTCGATAGATACGACCGCCCGATACCGCCATCGGCTCCCGAATCTGATTTGATGCGAAAAGCAACTTTCGTTCGCGATGGTTTCAATCTCGATACCGACATCGCTTTTACTCCTTCATGGAATATCAGGATTTATGAGCAGTCAACCTTGAACTTTGCTAATCTGCCTGGGGAATATCAAATGATGGAATTGCTCGATGATAATGGAAATAAGACAGAGATTTTATCTGGACAAAATATTAATCTCGAGCCTGGTAATTATCTTCTGAAAGCTGCCAGTGAAAAAGTCGAGTCATTCCAGCTTCTGGGCGCATATCCAAATCCATTTAATAGCTCGGTCGAGATTTCATTCTATACACAAAATTCGACAGAAATTTCCATCGAAATTATAGATGCCAATGGTCGTTTGGTCGAGAAAATATATGAAGGCAGCTCAAAAATCGGCATCAATACTGTAAAATGGCACGCCGATTGTCCAAGCGGTAATTACATCTATAAGATTATTTCCGATGAAGATAATCTGATAGGTAATTTGATGCTTGTCAAGTAATAGCTAATAAAAAAAGGGCTTCGCTTCTGTGAGGTCCTTTTGACTTCCATATTATCAATTTCCTTATTGCTTGAAGTGCCGACTTTGATTAATTTATGCTGCAATATGCCGATTAGTATATTGGTGAATTTGATGAAAGTGAGAATAATATGGAAGATAAAATAATAAAAATCGATGATATAATGAAAAACCATAAGCTGCGTACTCTTATTGAAACAGCACATAGGCAGCTTGGTGTTATCGGATATACTGAACATGGATTCCGCCATGCAGCGGTTGTTTCGGATCGTTCTGGTAAAATCCTGGCACAATTGGGTAAACCTAAAAGAACCGTTGAGCTAGCCAGGATTGCAGGTTATATGCATGATTGTGGCAATGCTATAAGTCGCCATGACCATGCCAGAACAGGTGGAATCATAGCTTATGATATACTCAATGAAATCGGAATGCCTATCGAAGAAATTGCTGAAGTCGTTTCGGCAATAGGGAATCATCACGAAACATATGGCCTTCCGGTTAGCGATATAGCTGCTGCAACAATAATTGCAGATAAATCCGATGTGCATAAATCGAGAGTCCGTAAATCTGGAGATGTGGAGCATGATATACATGACAGGGTAAATCATGCTGTCAAGAGGACAAATATTCTCGTTCATTCTGATGAAAGGACTCTGGAGCTTTCTATAGTTATTGATACAGAGATAGCTTCTATGATGCAATACTTCGAGACTTTTCTTGAGAGAATGGTGCTTTCGCGTCTCGCATCGGAATATTTGGGGTTAACCTTTGAGCTGGTTATAAATGGAACAAGGTTGAGTTAGGAGCAAAATGTCTAAAGAATATACCTATAAGGATAGTGGAGTCGATCTTGGCCATGCAGAAACCTCCACAGAAAAAATCGCTCGTCTTGCCAAAAGCACTTTCTCGAAGAATGTCCTGACAGAAATCGGTTCATTTGGCGGAATATACAAACCGCCTGGTATGGAAGGCCATGTACTTGTTTCCAGTGTTGATGGTGTTGGCACAAAGATAATGATCGCAGCCGATATGAACCGCTATAAGACAATTGGACAGGACCTTGTGAACCATTGCGTCAATGATATTGCTGTGATGGGCGCAATGCCACTTTTCTTCCTCGACTATATCGGTTTTGCCGACCTCAGCCCGGATAATATCGCCGAGGTTGTAGAGGGATTAACGGTAGCTTGCCGGAAGAACAATCTTTCTTTAATAGGCGGCGAGACTGCACAGATGCCGGGAGTATATCCAGAGAAGCAATTCGACCTTGTAGGCGCAATTGTTGGCGTGGTAGCCAAAAATTCCATAATCGATGGAATAGATATAAAACCTGGTGATAAAATCATTGCTTTCCCTTCCAGCGGCCTTCATACAAATGGCTATTCGCTGGCGCGCAAGGTATTCGAGGATGATTCATGGGAAGATGAAATACAGGGTGAAAAACTCGGCGATATGCTGCTTGAAATCCATCGCTCATACATCAGAGAAATTGGCAAAATATCCGAATCAATCAAGATCAAAGGAATTGCGCATATCACAGGCGGTGGGATAAAAGGCAATCTAAAGCGAATTCTTCCGGATGATGTCTCTGCGATTATTCGAAAAGATTCTATTCCAAAACCAAAGATTTTTGATATAATCCTAAAGAGCGGCGTAGCCGAAGAAGAGATGTACAATGTATTTAATATGGGCTTTGGTATGCTTGTAATTATAGATAGCAAAGATGCAGAAAACAGTATAAAAGTAGTAGAATCGATTGGGAAAACGGCCTTTGTTTGCGGCGAGATTGTTGAAAATGAAGCCGATAAGGTTATTTTGAAAAGCTAATTATAATTCTCTGACTTATGATTTTATTGGAATATAGTAAAATCCTTCCAGAATTGCATTAGCTAGATTAAACATTAAAATTGGAGAAATATGGATAAAAAGGTTTATTTATTTGATATAAAAGATGCAACATTGTTTAATCCAATAGCTGAAACTCGGCCGGTTTTTAATTTATTATGTGGCATATATTCTTATTTCAATCGGATAGAGCAATCTTCCAAAATCGAAAAAGTCGATGGCTTGATTGTCCGTCAAAAGCTCATTGAGATTACACGAGCAGCATATCAAGCTCAAGAGGTTAATCGAATCGCAAAGGCTGACAAGACAATTTTCATAAATGGCCTTGCGGCATTATCAGAATCGGACCTTGCCAGGATTTTGGATACCCAGGAAAAGGTCATTTTCCATAATGGTGAGGACATTATTGCCATGATTGTGGATTATGAAGACATCTGCGAAATTGCAGATGCGCAGGACTCCTGCGAATTTTATCTGGATGACCTGGAACTTTTGGAATTCGGCCAGCATCTTGAAATGGATATCCGAATCCCCAAAGGTATCTGGGATTTGCCGCTTATGACTGGTGCGCAGATAATCGATGATTTCCTGGATTTACTAAGTAATAATAAACGCATCAAAACATTAAAAGACAATAGCTTCGATAATTACGAAATTCGAGTTGTCGTTCCGGAGCGCATAGTTTTGGGAAGTAATGTAAAAATTGAGCCATTTGTTTTGCTCGATGCAACTGATGGCCCTATCATAATTGGCGACAATGCCGAGATCAGTGCCGGCTCGCAGCTTCGTGGGCCGCTTTATATCGGCAATGATTGCAAAATCGTAAACGCTCGAATATCCGGCGGGTGCAGCTTTGGGCCTGTTTCGAGGATGGGTGGCGAAATCGAGCAATCAATTGTTCAGGGATATAGCAATAAATACCACGATGGCTTTCTGGGACATTCCTATCTCGGCAAATGGGTCAATCTTGGCGCAATGACGACCAATTCTGATCTTAAGAACAACTATGGCGATATTAAATATGGCATTTCCGAAACCGAGGTCTTCAATACTGGTTCGATGAAAGTCGGTGCATTTTTGGGAGACCATGCCAAGACAGGTATAGGCACACTGATTAATTCCGGCACTAATATAGGCGTAGGCTGCAATCTATATGGCGGTGGAATGGGCCCGAAATATCTCAAGCCTTTCTCATGGGGCAGCGGCAGCGATGGTTTCGTAGAATACAAGATAGATAAGGCAATCGAAACCGCTGAGAAAGTCGCATCAAGGCGAAATCTTAAACTTCATGATGCAGAGATTAATCTGCTTCGTGAGATACATCGGAAGTATTGGTCTTAATCATCAGCCACATCGCAATAGTCTGAACTGCAGAAAGCCCGATAAACCAAAAAATCCACGAAGGCAATCCAAACCACAGTTGTCCTGAATCATTCCATCGCCAGAAATCATTGGCCAATATGAAAATGCCTGCAAATATAATGATAAAGGGATTTTTAAGCCATCTGGGGAAAACTAATTCAAATTCATTGCGAGAAACAGAAATCATTATATGAGCCAGACAATAGACAATAATCGCTACTGCAATAGAAGGTAGAAATGGCAATACGCCTGGCATTGTAATTATCTTGAAGTGGAGTAGTATAACCATAATTTCGCCAGAAAGTATCGAAAGTATAGCAGCCATTGAATAGCGCTTTTTGAGATATAATCCAAAGAAAATGGCAGGGAAAAGCATAGCAAGGCCAGAGAATGCTTCTGTCGCAATCGCAAGGATGGTATCCGGTGGATTATAGGCCAGAGCAAGTCCCAAAAAGGCAAGAATAATAACAAAAATTCTGCCCATTATGCTGGATTTTCGATTTTTCAGTCCGAAAATTGGCGCAATATCGCGCGAGAAAATCGAGCCGAGCGTCAGAAGCTGCGAATCCATAGTTGACATAAGTGCAGCAATGCCTGCAGCCATGACTAATGTTGCCATATTCGGTCCAGCTATGTCATTTAGCATCATGGGTATGATTTTATCCGCTGCTTTGCCAGAAAGCCCGGGATGCGTAAGATGTCCCAGAACTCCCATTGAAATTGGCATAAAGAAAATCAGCGATGATATAGCCGGATATGCGAGCATCGTAATCGCCAATGATTTTTCATTCTTTGCTGAGAAAAACCTCTGGAAAAGCTGCGGAAACATCGGATCAGCGAAAAACCACAGAGCCATAAAACCCAGCCAAATGCCGGGAAGATATTTTCCAGAAGCTCCCGGCCGCGAGAAAAGTATTGGTATATTATGAAAAACCTGCCGATTTGCAGAAATAAATCCACCATTGTGGCGTGAAACCAGAATGATGCTGATAAAAAGCAATATGAACATCAAGCTTCCCTGCAAAAGATCAGTCCATACGACTGCTTTCATGCCGCCGCGAAGCGTGTATAATAGGATAATCGCTGTAACTATAATACAACCGGTGAAATATTCGATTCCAAATAGCTCCTGAAGCACATATCCGGCCGCCATCGGTTGAAGAGCGAGATATGGAATTGTGAAAATGATCATAACAAAGGCAAAAATAATATTAAGTAATCGATTGCCATATAATTCGCCAATAAGCTCCGGTGGGCTAATCAGATTTTTGTCTTTAGCTATTTTCCATGCTTTTTTGCCAATTACCCAGAATGATAAGGCCATAAATCCAGTCCCAAAGCCCATGATAGGGAAAAAGCTATAACCATCACGATAGCCCGCCCCGGAGGTGCCATAGACAGTGAAAGCAGAGAAATTGGTAGCAATCATTGTTCCAATAAGCAAAATCCCGGAAAGATTCCGGCCAGACAGAAAGTATTCATTCGGGCTTGCAGAGAGCTTAGTACGTGCAATAAAACCAATGATAAGAATCACAATAAAATAGGCCGATAAAATCAAGATTTGAGAAACCATAATCCTCCTATGCAATTTAGAAATTCCTATTTTGCACGGTAGGGATGGCTACTTAAAACCTTGGCATTACCGTTTATGATTTTGGGAATATAACTGCATAGTGGATTTTTGGCAAGGAAAACTGGTGAAAGAATCCCCCAAAAAGCTAATCAAAACCTGTTTTGATTTAATCAGTTTTCTCCGAAGACTGAAAATTGAAAATATCTTAAGCTATTATTAAAAGTTCCTGAGCAGCAAATCAAAGATTTGCGTTTCAAAGGACCGAATTTTCCGGACAAAACCACAAAAAATAGGGCATGTCCAAAATGAACATGCCCTAAATCAAAACAAAGATTTGCAATACGAATTATTTAATCAAAATAACTCTCTGCGTTTCAGAACTTTGTGTGCCTTCTAATGCAAAGAGATAGATTCCAGATTGAACTGGAATTCCATTTGAATTCTCGCCATTCCAATTGGCTGAATTATCCGAGATTTCTAGAGTGGTAATATGGCTGCCCATTACATCATAAACCTCAATAAATTCGGCGTTCGAACCATCGGAAAGCTCGATAGTTACCGATGAATTAAATGGATTCGGATATATTCCGGTAATTGTATTGCTTCTCGGAATAATATCAGAAATGGCTACTTTATGATAACCGCTTCTTAGATGATAGATCTCATCCGATGCGATATATTCATCATCGATGAAGCAAGAACCATAGTTCTTCGGTAATTCGACCGAGATTTCTGCATCCTGTGGCAAATATAGATTCCAATAATTATCTGCGGAGATATCGCGGATAAGTTCGAAACCATCACGCCGGAATGATGCCATATCGCGCGCCTGATCTGGCAATGCTGGAGGATATGCCTTATCGTATCTATCGAGGCCAGTTTCGGCAAATCCAGTCTGGCCGAACTCGAGAGGCATTCCATCGACAAAGATTTTTGCATAATCGATATCTTCCATCACAGGATAAAGCTTGCAATATAGCCCGCCAGAAGGATTGGAATAAATCGCATCTTCGGAGGCGAGAAGCCAATAGCCTTCGCCAGGCACAAAAGATGAAGCAGGAGTATATGCAGAACCATCATAGCCATAGATATCGCCGATAGTGATCTCCGAAGGCGATGTACATGTTTCCGAAACATCGCGCTCTTCTGAAGTAGCCCCGATGATATTCCATCCACGCGAGAGATTAACATTCACGCTCTCAACCGGCAATCCAGCAATCTGTACTATTGTGTCATGTGTCATGAAGACCCAGTAGCCAGTTCCGGCAGTAAGCTCTTCGGCAGCATAGTATATGCGCTCTTCTGTATTATATCCGAATGGTTCGACTGGTGAAAACTCGAATATCTCGCTTCCCGAATAAGGAACAGGAACCACAGGCAATGATACCAGATTCCAGCCCGGAGAGAAGGTCATTTCATTGACCATCATATCGGGAATATCCCAAACGACAACAAGGGTATCATCCAAACCAAAATATGTGAAAGAGTCCGCCTTCATATCGATGCCATTAATTGTGAAATTGCCATCTGGCAGACGATCTGGATTCCATCTAACCTTGCCATCGGACTCGCCAAATGTGGGTATAATCCATGTCTGTGGGGTCTCATTTGGCCTGATATCGCGCCTTAGGCCTCGGATATGAGTACCATCTTCATATGGATAATCGATATATGCATCGACCACGCCCGGAGTAACAGGCAGTATAATAAGGTCGGTTCCAGCATCATAATGGCCGGTTGCCGCCGGGTCTGCACCGATTGCAAGGACAAGGTCTTTTTCTGTGTCGGGATCGATAGCTTTGTTTAGCCTGAGTGTTCCCAGCCAGGATTCTGGCTCGACGCATACTGCGAATATGCCATCGGTGGCAACATAATCGGGATTTCCGCTATTGAAAGTAGCATCGACAAAACGAATCGGAGCATAGGAGCCGGCTCTGGCATCCTCGGGAACATAGCATTTGATATAAACTATCGTTCCACCTTCGCCAGCATCGATTGCAACAGGACTCCTCACAGTGAAATCTATAGTGCCATCTTCGGGCGATGGAGAAACATCATCGATAGTCCATCCAGCTGTGAATGTACCTTCGGTTTCGATATTTATCGGCCTTGCTATAGTTGGGTCGAACTGAAGTTCCATCTGAATTGTATTTATCCAGCCATATTCGATAGAATCGACCATGACAGCTACCAGAGAAGTTTCGCCCGGACAAGTAACAGGCGCTTCGATACGCGGATAGACCCACCAGATCGGCATACAATAGGCCGAACATTCATCGAAGCCCCAATTGCAGAAACTATCTCGCGCAGCAACACGTATATTGACCCATGTGCTATCGCAATAACGCGTGGGTACTGGCCAATCGATAGAATTTTCTTCCGGCAAGAATATTTCTGTTTCGCCACAATAATTGACATAGACCGAACAAGGGTCATTATTGTAGAACATATCTTCGATTTCCCATTCAAAATGTACAGTATCGAACATGATAAAAGTATCTGTCGGGCAGTCTATGCTGACTCTTGGCGCCCAGGTATCGATGCAGCCTTCTATGTTATGCTCGATGATTGTGGAATCGAAAACATCGATAGAGACCCAATGAAGCACCGGGCTTTCGCATTCTCGTGCCGATGACATACCTACTCTGTATTTGATCTGGTCGAACATTGCAAGTTCGGGTGTTTCATGAGTAACCGGGAACCATGTTGTCCAGCACTCTGTTTCGCCAATACATGTATCGGCCGCAATTTCGATATTGATCGAACCGCCGCAAGGTGGTATGTCTGCCGACCATGTTACATTATATAGATTGGCACCGCCTTCGAATGCAATAGGGTCAGCCTGATATATTCCAGTTCCGATGCCGCCGTGATAGGAATAATAAATCGAGTTCAACATCGCCTTGGCTTCCCATTCTCTCGGCGCTTCTTCGATATGGCCATAGCTATAGAAAGATGAAAATGAATTGTAATCAGGATTATGATAATTATGCCAGTATAGCTTCGTATCGCCACCAGAGACTCCACCAGGGCCAAAATAAAGCCCCAGGCCATCGACTACTTCCTGCCCGAGCCAATGTGTGGTTCTAACGCTGAAAGATTCCGGAATATCAAAAGGATGATTCAGTACATCGAGCGTGTCCGGGACAGCTCTGTCAACTGATGTGAAAGTTGTCCATGAGCCATCTCTTGATGACAAGCCGGAGATATCAGTAAGAGATGTAAACCAGGTTCTTCCTCGGGCGATTGTATCATGAGTGAATAATAGACCTTTTCCATTCATGGCATATGTTCGAAGAGCATCTGCAGATGCAGCAGTAAGGTCGAATCCTCCATAGGAATCCGCACAGCCGAACATTATAACATGATAATCCATCATAGAGCGGTCTATAGCAGTGTGCATCGTGCCTGTTTCATCGATATATCTGGCGCTGACCATTGTCTCGGGATCGCCGGTTGTGAGCGCTGCATTGAATGCCGATGTCCTGATAAGGAAAATCTTGATATTAAGCGGAGGGTCGCCATCGGCCATATATTCGTATATAGCATTGGACATACAATCTGTACAATGACCATCAGGATATACTTGCAAAATATATATAGTATCATGTCCTTCGACCAGCCATAGTGCGCCATCATCCTCGCCATCTGGATCTGGTGTTAGGATTTCCATATTTGTGAATTCGCCGCTTTCGAAATCTTCCTGAGTGGTCCTAGTTAGATGGGCAAGCCCAGGAAGCTGGCCGCTTATATTTATCATAAAATCGCAGCCTTCGTAACCAGGGAAGTCTTCAGAAGCATGCCAGCTTACGCAATGGTCGCCCGTATTGACCGATGGGCCGATATCGCCTTCGACATCGGTAACTGTCTCGAAAGGTACTTCCCATGTATCTCCACCGTCAGATGATAAATTAAGATAAAGGTCCTGATATGGAACAGAAGCAACTCCGCCAAGAGTATAACATATCTCAACGATATTTTGGCCATCGCAATCTGTTTCTTCGTAGAATTCGCCAGTAATCGATGGTTCTACACCTTTTCTTTCCAGAATTATACGCCGCACAGAATCACAGGGATTATTTGTGATAAAAGTTATCGTATCGTAGAATGTGCCCGTCTCCATCGGCATAAAATCGACTACAAAGTCTTCACAGTCTCCAGGGCCAAGTCTTCCCGGCGTATCGACAAGGATAAATTCACTGGTATTGGAATGAGTCGTATAGCCGACATTGAGAGTATCGACTGTTTCATCAGAATTACATAGTGTTACGCTATATCTTTCGATATCTCCTATTAGGACGCTATCGCCGGCATGTTCGTCTTCTTCGGGCAAGGCCTGCAAAAAGCCATGGCCGACAATAATCGTATCTTCCTGGTCGATATAAACGCTATCGAGATAAATTTTATCTGCACCATCCGCACCCGAAAGAAACCAGAAGCTTCGAAGCGGATCGCAGGCGGGCGAACAGTCTGTCCCAAATTCAAATCGCATAGAAAATTGCCATTCATCGCGTGGAATAAAGAAACCACAACCATCGGTATTATCCCACCAACGCCAGTCTCCCTGGGGATATCTGGAAAGGTTAAATTCGCCACTGTCATCGGATATCGCAACAGATGCACCGGATGGAAGCCCATCAATCCATAGCTTGGCTGTGGCATCGCGTGTACCTCCATCATCGATATTGAATTGCGAAACCATTCCAATATTTCCGGTATGGGGATTATAGAAGAAGAAAAGATGTGCTTCATAGGCTTCTTCATATCCGGTATGCATCGATGCCGAAGTGTATTCGAACCACTCTGCTTCTGTGGTAGAATCTGTAATAATTGGCTCTACGCACATAGTATCACCACGCCAGATAATATAAAAATACCCGGCTGGATAGCCTTCCTGGCCCAAAAGGGAAAATATAGCCATGATGATAAAAACTAAAATCAATAATCTTGTTTTCATAATTCCTCACTTCCTTCTATTTTAATATCCAATTATTCTGTAAATTTAAGAAAATACATAAGAAAAGCAATGATTTTAACCATATATATCAAATTAACGTGATGGCCGATAATAAACTTTAATCGGATTTTCAACGATGACTCTGTCTCGAATATTCTCCTCTTGTCGACATAGTCTGTACTGTTCGAGTTTTTTTTCGTAATAATCATGGAGTTGGTGGTTGATTTCGATATTTTCCCGATTTATTTCTTTGCCTGCTTTGCCCATAAAAAGAGCGCCGCTAATGAAAAATATCGAGCTTACACCAATCGTTACCTTATGCCATGTCGGGAAGTCTTTTTTTTCGCCGCTTTTTTGCTTACTATCGCTATCGATAAAAAGTGGGGTTACAATGCCTGCGACACCTGCGCCAGTTAGGCCCAAACCGATGAATTTCGATGGATTGCTCTGTAGGGTATCCCTGTATTCTGGAAGCTGCGGCCTCTGGCAATTAAGCTCTTTGGTGAACTCTATCGGTGTTAAAGAAATATCGAGATAAGCCAGTGTGTCTTTTGGGACATTTATGATAGTATCTATCGATGCATAGCCATCACTTGCTATTTGTAATCTGACTCGGCGAGGGGGAGAAATCTTGACCATCTCTCTTGCATTTATCTTCCTGCCATCGACATGGATAAATGATGCCTTATCAGAAACTTTTACCTCCAGATAGCCAAAATCTTTTCTGATGGGCATTTCGGTATAGCTACAATCTAGAAAAAGATCATTTTGTCTATTTGCTTTGACGTTTAAGCTGCGTGAATACTCTTTGCCATTACAATTGAAAATTATTTTATAGTTACCGGCCAACAGCTTACCAGTAAAAGGCACTTCGCGCCAGCCTTCGACACCCTGGATTCGGAATCTGGTAGTTCTGGTTGGAGTAGCATTGATTTTGATATCGCCCCATAAAATTTCTGCTCGGCAATATGGGCAATATCTGGAATCTATATCGATAGTCCGTTCACAATTTGGACAATTTATTTGCTCATATTGCTGGGCGTATAAACTGCAAAGAAATATAATTAACAATATCCATATCTTTTTCATAGCCACTACTTTTTTATGCTAATAAAATCAAGCACTTTCTATGCATATAAATAATAAGAAATATCGATAAATAACAAGCTAATATTTAAACTCGAATGGACAATTTTTACATCCAGAAGCATCGGGTGGATTTAATGTATTGCATTCCGGGCATCTTTTTTTCTTCAATTCGAAATCATAGAAGCATCTTGGGCAAGTTGCCAGTTTATGCTTGCTATAAAAATGGTAGCTGCATTGTGAGCAAATTTTATTTTCGAGATTCGCAAGAAGTTTCCTATCTGTCAGATTTCCCTGTATATTATTGCTATCAGGCTCTTCGATAGAACCAAAAATAAGTGAATCTTTCTGGATAAAGCCGAATAGGGGATTTTTGCCACCGAAATCATCATAGTCTATTATACCAGTTTTATTTCTTTGGATAGTATTTCCGCTGATTTCGACTAAGGCATTTCCAGAAGACAAAACGCCAATATTATTACTCATAATTTCAGAATTGCGGATATTTACTATAGTACTTTCGCCTCTCGCTTCGATTGCAATATTATTATCCAAAAAACGATTACCAGATAGAGAAGCTTTGGCATTATAGTAAACAAAAAGGCCATAGGATTTATTCGAGATTTTGCAATTTTCAAGCTGCAGTTTTGCATTTTCCCCACGGACAGAAATTCCCGGATTTTTTTCATTATCGCGTTTTGCACTCTCATCGGTTATTATGCAATTTTCCATAAATAAACTACCATTATCGACCAGTACAGCATCATTTTTGATTTTGCCAAGATAATTGATCTCGATTCCTGAAATCCTGGCTGATGCTTCATCAGCGACAGTCAAAGGTGTAAGATCATTATTGAGAAGAGTGGTTTTTCCGCTATCTGATGCCACAATAATGATTTCATCATGCCGAGGATTATCGATTACAAGTGCTTCAATATATGTTCCAGGCCCAATTATGATCGAATCACCGCTTCCGGAGGCAAGAATGGCTTCCTGGATTTTGGTAAAATCTGCATCGCCATCAAATGATACACGATATGTATTTTGTCCCAGGAATTGCGATATCAATAGCCCACCAAATATTACTATAGTGATGCCAATAATTGTAAAAAAAAAGATATCACGGCTGGTGAATTTTGGATTTATCTCTTCTGGTTCATTGGTATCTATGATTTTGGTTTCATGGGCTTTTTTGGAGTTTAGATTTTCTTTTCGGGCTTTCTGTTTGGGCGTAATATCGTATCTTGTTGTAGATTTTTTAGATGTTCTTAAATTATCTTTCTCGATTTGATCCAATATTGCTTTATATCTATCCGGTATAATGATCTTTTTGTCTATTACAATATCTTCCGGGCTTTTCTTCTGCTTATTTATTGTCTTTTGGGATTCGTTTGTATTTAATTTCTCATCTTCGGTTTTTTCTTTTTCATCCAAATCTTCTTTTTGGATATAGTCTTCATCTTGATTTTCAAGGATATCACCGATATCTAAAAAATTTGTGCTGTTTCTTTCTTTTTCGAAATCTTCAATTTTTAGGATTTCTGGCAAATCGATTTCTACTGTTTTCTTTGCTGTCTTTTTGATTTTTGGTGCATCTGGCAAATATTTTTCTGGAATTTTATCAATATGTAATAGTTCTCGAAGCTCTTTTACCGATGCTATTCTCTTGTTTATATCCTTTTCCATGCAGACTCTTACCCAGTCTCTTGCCTCATCGGGAAGTTCATCGAAATTTGGTTTTTCATTGAGCTGTTTGTACATTAAGGTAACAATATTATTGTTCTCATCGGTGAATGGCGGCTTTAGTGTAAGCATTTCCCAGGCAAGAACGCCAATTGAATAGATATCGGTTGCGAAGCCCAGTTTATCGCCTTTTATCGCTTCGGGTGCCATATAATCTGGAGTTCCGATTATAGATGTTTTTTGGGTAAGCTTTTCTATTGTATTGGTCAATGCCTTTGAAATTCCGAAATCTGCAACCAGTGGAGTATTCTCATCTGCGAATAGGATATTGCCCGGCTTGATATCCCTGTGTATGATATTATGTGAATGAATCTGCTGGAGGCCATTTAGAATTTGGTAGAGAAGCTCACGGGCCTTTTCCCATTCGAGTGGCCCATGCTTTCTGAGATATGACATCAAATCGCCGCCTGGCGCCCATTCCATCGATATGAAAACCTCGCCGGTATCGATCAAATAGCAATTATAGACTTCGAGGACATTCTTCCCTTTGACTTTGGAGAGAATCCCAGCTTCCTTGATGAGTTTCTTCTGGGCCTGAGCGTCATTTTGGTCAGATGGCAGAAACTTCAAGACTATGGCGCGGTCTTTCTGGCGATCGACAGCGAAAAAGACGCGAAAAGTTCCGCCATGGTACTGCTTTAATACCTCGAATCTTCCCAAAATTACTATGCCGGGTTTTATAAGTGACATATCTCAACCTATGGTAAGTTATTAGCGATTATTTTTCTTTGAGGCCATAACGATCGATTTTCCTGTAAAGGGTCGATGCATCGATACCCAGAATTCTGGCCGTTTCAGATTTTTTCCAGTCCGTTTGTTCCAAAACCCAATAAATATAGGCTTTTTCGATCGTTTCCATTGTAGGCATCTTTTTAAATGATGTAGATTCATGAACTGATGAAATGACAGATTCCTTAGATTTAGGAGAAAAACTATCTCTTCCTAATGGAAGATTGCTGGGCTTTATAACTTCATCTTCGCATAATACCAGGGCTTGCTCGAGGACATTATCCAATTCTCTGACATTGCCTTCCCATTTATTGTTTTCGAGAATATTTTGAGCTTCCTTGGATATTTTGGGCATCTTTTTATTATGTTTTCTTGCAAGTTTCGCAAGCAAAGAATTTGCAATCGGCAAAATATCCGAAACTCTTTTTCTAAGAGGCGGAATATGAATATGAAATACCTTCAGGCGATAATAAAGGTCGCTTCGAAAATTGCCTTCCTGTGTCATCGCCTCGAGATCTGCATTGGTTGCGGCAATAATTCTTACATCCAATTCGACTTCTTTGGTGGAGCCAACGGGCGTTATTTTCCTGTTTTCTATTGCTCTTAGCAGTTTTACCTGAATCGATGGAGTTGTTTCGCCAATTTCATCCAGGAAGAATGTACCGCCTTCGGCTGCTTTCATAAGCCCCGGCTTATCGCGATTTGCGCCGGTAAATGCTCCTTTGACATAACCAAATAATTCTGATTCGAGAAGGTTTTCCGGCAATGCGCCACAATTTATTGCAGTAAAAGGTTTGCCCGAACGAAGAGAAAGTCGGTGAATAGCTCTTGCAAGAACATCTTTACCCGTGCCGCTTTCGCCAGTTAGCAGTACATTGGTGTCTGTGGTAGCAATTTTGCGTACATATTTTTTCAATGCTTGTACTCTGGGAGAACTGCCCACAAAATCATCGAGAGGGTCTTCATTGCTTTTACTTTCGAGTGTCTTTCTAAGTTTGCGATTATCCCTTTTTAATCTGGAGTTTTCCATAGCGCGGCGAACCGCTGCCGACATTATATCCTTTTGGAAAGGCTTGGCAATATAGTCGAATGCACCCAATCGCAATGCTTCGACAGCCGAAGTCAAAGAAGTATAAGCTGTTATGACAATAATCGGAATATCGGGCAAATCTTTTCTTATTTGCTCGATAAGTTCCAGCCCATCCATATCTGGCATTCTTATATCGGTGATAATAAGATCAAAATCCTGCTGCTGGATTGCCTCCAATGCTTTTTCTGCCGACTGTCTTGTTGAAACTTCGTAATTTTGACGAGAAAGCATAATCGATAACATCTCGCCCATACTCTTTTCATCATCGACAATAAGTATTTTACCCGAATACATAATCTTCCTTATCTTTGAATACCAAAATCTTATCAATCAAAATTCAGCCCTCCATCTGATTAAAACTCCGCACCAATGCTAAAATAGTGAACCGGTTTGTCGCCAATTGAATAGAAATCGGTTTTCCATGCCAATTCATAATTTATCAAAAAGAAGGCTAAACCGGAACGAATTCCGAAGCCTACTCCGCTTTTTAGGTCGCTATTTTCATCATCATTTGCGAAAAGATTCACTTTACTCAAATCACTGCCTGTTACAAGGGCCATATCAACAAAAACTCCGCCATTCAGGCCGGCGATAGTTATAGGCGGAAAACCTAATTTCATATATTGTACGAATGGATATCGAAATTCAAGATTTGCAGCAAAATAAGTCTCTCCCTGAAATTCGAAATATTGATATCCACGAAGTGGCACTACCATTTTTGAAAAATACATATCTTCGGTAGAATAAATATCTTTTTCGGCAATCGCTGGATAGAACCAATTTTCCACGCCACCGACCATATATTGCTTGGGATTAGGGCCTCTTGCGATGCCGGCCGAAATTCTCTCGGCAAATCCATAGCCATCTCCAACATGCTGATAGAATCTGAAATCACCTTCTAATGCTACAAAATCGGGAGACTCTTCGGATAAAGGCGGAACATATTGAAGAGTTAATTTCTTACGAGTTCCTGCGATTGGGCCAGTATGGCGCCATAGAGCATTATCCTGCACCAAAGATAATTTAACATCGAGATTCCAGCTCGTTTCGTCCTGATGAATGCTGTCGGGCGTATAGTAATGTCGGTCGAGCTGGAAGAACTTACTAAGAAGTTCCACTCTCTCAAACTGCGAGAATGGATATTCGATACCAAGCTCGCCCCCGGTCTGATTATCTTTGAAATCAACCCAATCATAGGTTCTGTAAAAGCTATTCATATAGAAAATGCTCAAATAATAATTGAATCTATGCGCCAAATAGCCATATCCAAAATAGAAATTGGAATTATCCAGATCATAGACAAGGTCGGCCATTACGACCATTCTATGATTCCCCAATAGATCAGAGAGAGTAATGTATGAAATTCCCTGCATTCCATAATAGGTGTTGTAGCCTACATTTACATTGGCTGCATCAGCGGTGAATTTTGGTTTATATTCTTCTTCTTTTATATTGATTTCCTCGGCATCATTAAACAAGTAATCGGCATTATTAGAATCCTTAAATTCAGACTGATAGAGCGAAAATGGTGTATTCAAAGAATCGCTATTTTTATAATGCCTGGTGAAATTCAAAGTATCGGAAAATGGTTCCAAATCATCGATCTCATAGATATCATAGGCGCCTTTATTCATAGTGGAAAAAACTATCTTATCGGCATCTTTTGCAACAGATATTGTCATAACTCCGGATATAAGGTCGGTTATTGGCTTTTTTTTGCCAGCAATCATATCCAGTTTATATACATTTTTCCTACCATTTGAAACCGATGTATAAATAATTTCATTATCATTTATGGGAGTAGGATGATCGGCATCTCTTTCATCTTTTGTTATTGGAATGATATTGTCTTCGATATCGATAATAAAGAGATTGTGATGGATTGAATCGGTTCCTGTAAAATCATCATCCAGGCCGGGAAAAGTATCTTCAGAATCTCTTCCATAAGGTTCTATAACCGGCCTATCTGATGAAAATATTATTTGCTGTCCATCATCGAGAAATTTCGGATCCCTATCTTCATAATTGTCATCAGTGAGTTTCTGTAATGATGAATCCTTACGGTCAAATATGTATAAATCCTGCCTTCCAGCTTGCAAACCCGAAAAAACAATCAAGCGGGAATCGGGAGAAAAAGCAGCTGTAGTAATCTGTTCGATATCCTCGAAGGTATAGATAATTTCCTTTTTATCTTCACAGACATTATATATATGAATAGCATCCTTGCCGCCCTTTTTACCTGTATAGATGAGAAATTCACCATCATAAGACCAATTAGAATGAGAGCGCAGCGGATGAAAAGACTCCAGCGCTCCGCCTCTTTCACCGCTATCGATCTTGCGGATATCGCCGCTGATTAGGTCCATGAGATACAATTCTGTGTAATCCCGTCTATCGGATACAAAAGCCATCATATTACCATCGGGCGATAGAGCTGGCTGAAGATTAATATAAGAACGGTTTTCTTCGTGTTCAGTCAGGTTTCTCGCAATATCATCGGGAATTTGCCTATGGGCCAGGCCTTCGAAATAGTGTCTTTTTTCATATATCTTCCAGTCTTCATAGAATTTTTCGATATCGAGGCCGATTGTCTCTTCGAGAGCGCGATTGCTGGAAGGGAAGGCTCTCAGGTTGCGAAGCAATTCGCCAAGCTTTTTGATTCCATATACTTCGGCAATATAACGCATCATCGCTTGCCCCTGCTTGTAAACCTGGTATCCACCCAGATAGTCTGGTGGCACAGTGGATTCTGTGAAGATTAGATTTGCAAGATAAGCATCTGCTTCTTCATTCCAAAAGCTTGAAAGATATTCCGCCTGTCCTTCGGCAATCCATAATGGAAACTCAAAATACCTATTCGGCGTGAGAAAACCACTCATATCGTTTTGGTAAAGCATGTCTAATTGAAAAACGTGAACAAGCTCATGCCGTAATACATGGCGAAATTCTTCATAGGAGCCATCGAAAGGCAAAACCGCCCTATGATGAAGAAATTCTGTAAAACCACCAGTCGATTCAGGGATTATCTGAAGCGACACATTCGTAGCCTGAAAACCTGCTTTATTGGGATAGACAATAATCGCAGCACGGTCCTCGAGATCATGTGAAAGAATCCGCGAGTATTCGATATAGGCTTCCTCGAGAATTTTAACTGAATAATCGGCGATTCGCCTGTATCCTTTGGGATAATATACGATATAATTCGTTGACTTTAGGAAAAGCCATTCTGGCTTAGTGTATTGAACCTTATTTCGTCCAAAATTCTCTGCAAATAAAGAAGAAGCAGCTATTATCATAATAAGGATAAGTATTTTAATTCGTTTGGTCATCTATTCCCTCCCCAGGTTTTCGACCACTCATTTAGCAGATTAAGGGCCTTTATAGGAGTAAGGCTCTCTATATCGAGCTGTTGAAGCTCGATTACCATCGGATGATATTCCGGCTCAAAAAGGCTCACCTCGACCGAATCGACACGCTTTTTCTCCGGGCTTATGCCTCCGATATTCTTTAGTGTCTTGTCCGGCAAATCGCCTTTTTCCAGATTGCGAAGTATATTTTTGCTTCGACCGATGACTTCCTCTGGCAAACCAGCCAGTTTAGCGACATAAATTCCATAAGAATCATCGCAACCGCCTTCGGATATTCGATATAAAAACTTGATATTCTCATCGCGTTTTCTAACCATTATCTGGAAATTACGAATTCTTGAGTACATCGATTCCAGTACAGTAAGTTCGTGATAATGTGTGGCAAAAATAGTCTTGGCTTCATGATTGGGATTTTCATGAAGGTATTCTGTGATTGCCCATGCTATTGAAAGGCCATCGAAAGTGGATGTCCCACGGCCGATCTCATCGAGAAGCACGAGGCTTCGCGGTGTGGCATTATTCAGGATATTGGCAGCTTCTATCATCTCTGTCAGGAATGTCGAGCGTCCCAAAACGATATTATCCGATGCGCCAACGCGGCAGAATATCTTATCCACGATAGAAATATCCGCAGATTCTGCCGGCACTAAACAACCACATTGCGCCATCAGAGAAATTATCGCAACCTGGCGGAGAAATGTCGATTTTCCAGACATATTCGGCCCGGTAAGCACAATAATCTGCTGCGAATCGCCATCTAAATAAGTATTATTAGGAACAAAAGCCGCCTCGCCGACAACATCCTCGACGACTGGATGACGGCCTTCTTTGATTTCGATATAGTTTTTATCATTGAATTTCGGTCTTATAAAGCGCCTTTTACGAGAAATTTGGGCAAATGCTGCCAGTACATCCAATTTTCCAATAGCATTTGCAAGAGAAAGAAGCTCCGGGCTTTTCGGGGCTATCGATTCACGGAACTTTAGATAGTAATCTTTTTCCAGCTCGAGAATGCGCTCCTGTGCATTTATAACTTTCACTTCGATTTCTTTTAACTCCGGCGTGATGAATCTTTCTGCCGAGACAAGAGTTTGTTTCCTGATGAAGGATTCGGGTACCTTCTCCGATTGGCCACGAGGTACTTCTATAAAATAGCCGAAAACTTTATTATGTTTAATCTTCAACTTGGTGATTCCGGTTTTTTGCTTTATCTCTTCTTCTTTTGATCTTATCCAGGAATCGCCGTCTTTTATTATGCTTCTAAGCTCATCCACATCGGCATGAATACCATTGCGAATAATACCGCCATTTGAAATATGCAAAGGCGCATCAGGCGATATGGTTTCTGCAATTAATTTTGCAAAGTCGCTCATCGGGTCGAGGTCTTCTAATAGCTCATTCAAAAGATCGGAATTGACTTTGCCGATTTGGGTGTGGAGTTCCGGGATTTTTTCTAATGCATCATATATTGCAAGCAGATCGCGCGGTGTGGATTTTTTCATGCCCAATCTCGAGCCATGTCTTTCCAGATCGCCGATTCCTGATAGTGTTTTGCGGAGTTTCTCGAGATGTGATTCAAAGCTCATAAGCTCTTCGACGGCATTTAAGCGCCTATCGATTTTACTCTCATCCACAAGCGGCCTAAGAAGCCATTGACGAATCAATCTTTTGCCCATTGCGGTCTTTGTATCGTCCAAAGATGATAGGAGAGTGCCTTCCTTTTTCTCGCCCGACATCGTTTTGAGAAGTTCGAGGTTTCGTATCGTATTATTATCCAATACAAGGTAATCCGAGCCATCCATAATAGAGATACTGCTGATATGAGACAGTTCTCTTTTTTTAAGCTCACGTAGATATATTAGGAGGCCGCCGCTGGCTCGAATTTCGTTTTCTGTCAAATTACCGAAACCATCGAGGCTTTGCGTTCCGAATTGTTCATTCATTGTCTCGCGTGCTTTGTTCAGCTCGAAATGCCAGGTTGGATAATAGGTAAGAAGTGGTTTATTAGGGAGCTTTTCAACTATATCTATAAATCTTTGATCGATATCTTCCGGAATCACAATTTCTTTGGGTTCGATTCTGGAAAGCTCATCCACAAGCTCCTCGGTATCGACTTCATGAGTCCAAAACTCGCCGGTGGAAACATCAGAACATACAATCGCAATTTTTCGATTTCTCTCGAAAGGCAAAATTCCAACCAGATATCTATTTGCAACATCATCGCCATCCAATCTTTCTGTTATTGTTCCGGGAGTATGCATTTCGGTAACAGCTCGCTTGACGATGCCTTTGGCATATTTGGGATTCTCGATTTGCTCGCATACAGCTACTTTAAGGCCGGATGAAAGTAGTTTGGAAAGATAAGATTCTGCAGCATGATATGGTACGCCGGCAAGAGGAATTTTATCATCTTTGCCATGATTGCGTGATGTAAGCGTGATACCAAGGATTTCGGCAGCAATTTCTGCATCTTTGCCAAACATCTCATAGAAATCGCCCATTCTAAAAAATAAAAGCGCATCGGGATATTCAGATTTGATGCGGTTATACTGCTCCATCAAAGGTGTATGTTTCTTTTTAACTGATTTTTTGCCAGCCATTTTGCCTCCAAATACATTATACTGCAATAAAAAGATAAAGCAAGAAAAAATTATTGCAAAATGCAATACTTACTGTTTGGATATTAAAATTGAAGTTGGTTGAGATGGGGCTTTTTTTTGTGACAACTTATTTATCAGTAGCAAATTTTAAGTTTTTTATAATAATTTAGGTTCTGAAATTTTTTTATGTCTTTAAGCTTCAATCTTTAGAAAGTGTCCTTGCTTCCTTAGAAATTAATTGACTAAATCATTGTTTATCCTTTACTTTTACCAGAAATATTTTACTTCGAATATGGAGTCACATAGATGGCCAAAAAGCGCAAAACAAAATCCAGTTCTAAAAAGAAAAATGATGATAAAAGGAATTATATATCTCCACGAGCTATAGGCATCGCTATTGGTATTATAATGGTCTTATTGGCTATTCATTTGTCTATCAGCTTTGCTACCTATAGCATAGATGATTTTTATATTGGAGAAAGCGTTTTCCGCGAGGTACCAAATCTCGAAGAATATTCTAAAATCGGTCAATTTTTCCAGAAGATCAATCTTATAAAGCGTTTTAGGCCACCCAGGCCGCTTCTCAATAAAGGCGGATATATCGGAGCTCTGATGGCATTTCCGCTGATGCCTACTTTTGGGCTTTTATCATTTTTTATACCGATTCTTCTGCTTTATTGGGCTGTTTCGATCTTTAGAAAGACCAAATTTACCAAAGTCTTGATAAAAACTCTGATCGTTTTCGGCTTTTGGATTTTGCTTTCGGCTCTTTTTGGTTTGCCGGGAGCTATTTATTTTGTTGGAGATTTTGGGCTTTCTCTTGCTAAGCAGCTAAAGCTTCTTTTGGGTAAGGTCGGTGCATGGGCATTTACTATTGCATTTTTCTTATCATATATATGGCTAACTATAGGCGCAGAAACTCTGGAACCATTGCTAAACAAACTGAAAGACAAAATTCAAGAAAAGAAAGAACAGCATGAGAAGGCCAAAGAAATCAAGAGGCAAGAGATTCTCAAAGAACATGAGCTGCGCGCCAAAAGAAGAAAAGAAATGCTTCAAAAAATCAAGAAAATCGAAGATGGCCCAAATAGGAAAACCGATTATGACCCAGCCGAAACAAGAAAGATAACTGAAGGCTTCGATGATTCTCGATTTGGTGAAAAAGAAATCGAAATAATCAGGCCAGGCAATAAAAGAGAACCAGAGAGAAAAAATGAAGCCGAAAAAGCAATTAACCAGGCAGAGCAAGAACAAAATGAGGAAGATAATATCGGTGGCACTTTCTCAATCGATGTAAAAAGCTTTCTCAATAAAAGAAAGAAAAACAAAGAGAAAGACGATGATTTAATCATCGAAGAACCCGAAGCCAATGACGATGAAATGGAAGTCATGGTTACTCCTGATGGAATAAGCAATGAAAAAAAAGCCAAAGATTATTCATCCATTATAGAACCGCCTAAAAAGAAACCACGAGATGAAAATTCCATCGAAGATGAGCTAGAAAATAGCATTCCTATGGACGATATTACCCCATCCAAACCGGGATTCTCCGATACAGAAGAAAAATCAATAAAGACCAGCGATAGCAAAATCGCAAAATCGGATAATGCTCTATCTGAAGGCGTTAATAAGGCGAAAGAAATAGCGCAAAAATCCAGTACAACGCCGAAGGAAGATAAGGAGCTGATTAAAGAAGAATCTGAAGATAAAGATTCAAGCCAGGATGTTCAATACTATTTCCGGCCACTGAAAACCGATCTTCTCGATGAACCTGATGAATGGGGCTTTTCTATCGATGAAGCTCGGGTTCAGGAGCAATCCAAGCTTTTGGAAGAGACGCTGGAGCATTTTAAGATAAATGGCGAGATAACTCGCGTTACACCGGGCCCTGTTATTACGAGATTTGAATATCGCCCCGAGCGCGGCGTCAAGATAAGCAAGATATCTAATCTTGCAGATGATTTGGCGATGGCATTAAAGGCTCTCAATATTAGAATTATAGCGCCTATTCCTGGTAAAGATGTTGTTGGCATGGAAATACCTAATGATGAGAAAAAGACTGTTTACATAAAAGAGATATTGCTTTCTGATGAATTCAGGAATAGCAATGCCAAGCTTCCTATTGCACTTGGCAGCGCAGTCGATGGTTCGACTGTTGTAGCCGACCTCGCCAAGGCGCCACATCTACTTATCGCCGGCGCAACTGGGAGCGGTAAATCCGTTTGTGTCAATACGATAATAACAAGCCTTCTTTATAGCCATAAACCAACTTCGCTTCGACTTATGTTGATCGACCCTAAAAGGCTGGAGCTTTCAATATACAATGGCATCCCATTTCTGCTCTCTGATGTTGTAGTGGAACCAAAACATTCTGCCGAGGCATTCAAATGGGCAGTCGATGAGATGACTTCGCGATATCGAATGCTGGCAGATGTCAATGTCCGTAATCTCGCCGATTTCAATGAAAAGGTGAAAAAACATCCCGAGATGGAGATGGAACCGCTTCCCAGAATCGTTATAGTTGTGGACGAGTTGGCCGACCTTATGATGACTGTTTCAGCACAAATCGAAGAACCAATAGCAAGGCTGGCACAGATGGCAAGAGCTGTTGGAATACACCTTGTATTGGCTACACAACGACCATCAGTCGATGTTTTGACAGGCCTTATCAAAGCCAATTTCCCATCGCGTATCGCATTCAAGGTTCGTTCCCAGATAGATTCAAGGACAATCATCGATATGGGCGGCGCCGAGAGATTACTCGGATATGGTGATATGCTATTTCTTAATTCATCACTTGCAGAGCCACAAAGAGTCCATGGTTCATTTGTTACAACTGAAGAAACTGAGCGCATTGTGAAAAAACTTAAGGCATATCCGAATCCAGAAGACCTTCAGGATTTCAGTATTACAGAAGATTCAATCGGCCCGACGGGAGCCATCGAGATGGACGAGCTTCTTCCACAGGGTGCCAAGTTAGTAGTAATTAACCAAAAAGGCTCGGCATCTATGCTACAGAGGAAATTAAGAATAGGCTATAATAGGGCAGGAAGTATCATCGATTCACTCGAAAAGCTTGGCATAGTTGGCCCACCAAGAGGCAGTAAACCTCGCGAGGTCCTGATAAAAGAATTGGAACAGCTCACAGACATTCTTTCTATGAAAGGATTCTAATAATATAAAATGAAATGAGTTATATGTCTGAGATTAATTTTGACTATTTAATCGAGAAAATCGAAAAAGCTATTAAGAAGATGTCGAAAAAATCGAAGATTGCTGCTGAATTTACTCCTAAAGATGTGCCTTTCGCTGGTTTTTGGAAAACTCTGGCATCGGTTTTCGGCGCTGGTTATTCGCCGGTTGCATCTGGAACAGTTGGCAGTTTCCTCACATATATCATTCTTGCTATTATTTTTGCAGCCGATCCTGATTTTACTGTTTCATTATGGTATATTTTGGTTGTGATTGCTCTTATGCCAATCGGAGCTATTATTTGCCAGAAAGGCGAAGATATTTGGGGCCATGATAGCGGAAAAATCGTTTTTGATGAACTGGTTGGGATGTTTATTACATTTGTTTTTGTGCCGGTTAATCTATTTACGCTTTTCGGTGGTTTTTTATTATTTAGAATATTCGATATCATTAAAGTTCCACCTGGCCGGACTATCGATGAAAAAATGCCGGGCGGATGGGGCGTTTTGCTCGATGATGTTATGGCAGGCATATATGCAAACCTGGTACTTCAGATAATTGTTAAATTTGCTATGATATGGAGAGGTGTATGAAAGCAGCAGTATTGACAATTGGCGATGAAATTTTAAGAGGAAGAACCGTCGATAGCAATTTTTCTTATATTGCAAAAAGACTTTTCGAAATCGGTATAGGGCTTGCTCATCACAGAGTAGTCGGAGATATCAAAAAGGATATCGTAGATAGCTTAGAAGAGCTTTCAAAACAGGCCGATCTTGTTTTTATAACCGGCGGACTCGGCCCTACGCCAGATGACCTAACACGATTCGCCATAGCAGAATTTCTCGATTCTGAACTAACTCTGAATAAAGATGAATATGCTAAAATGGAGAATAGATTTGAAAAACGCGATATTAAGATGCCGCCCAGCAATGAAATTCAGGTGAAATTCCCAGAAGGTATTGAGCCGCTTTATAATCCAGTAGGCATGGCACCGGGAATGTATTTCGAGAAAGACCAGGTCAGATATTGGGTTCTGCCCGGTGTTCCGCGCGAGATGAAGGCAATGATGTCCGGGATAATCAAGAAGCTTGATAAAGGCACAAAGCAAGAAAAAATCGTTTTACGAACAACTCAGATACCAGAATCGGCTTTATATGATTTGCTCAAAGAAATAATCGAAGGCAATGATGAGTTCATTGGTTATTATCCTTCTGTATCTCGTGTAGATATAGTGATTCGCGGAGATAAAGCAGATGAAATAGCTTCCAAAATCAGGCCAAAAGTGGATGGATTTCTATATTCGGCGAAAGAAAATCAAGGCCTAAATGAAGTTATCCAGCAAATGATGATTCAAAAAGGCTTGACTCTGGCGACCGCGGAATCCTGTACAGGAGGAATGATTGCAAGCGAGATAGTCGATGTTCCCGGGTCGAGTGAATATTTTCTGGGCGGAGTGGTGTCATATTCCAATGAGGCCAAGATGAACTTTCTTGATGTGCCAGAGCAAGAACTCATAGACTACGGAGCAGTCAGTTCGCAGGTTGCAAAGTCGATGGCAAAAGGAGCCAGAGAGAAATTTGGCACAGACTATGCAATATCTACAACAGGCATAGCCGGCCCAGAAGGCGGAACAGATGAAAAACCTGTTGGCCTTGTTTATGTGGCAGTAGCTCATGCAGAAGGCGTTTATTGTAGAAGATATAATTTCAATAATACCAGACAGGTGAATAGAATCAGAAGCAAATCTGCCGCGCTTTTTCTATTATCTGCTCATCTTAAAGGCAGTATCGAAAATCTTGAATTTTTGGATGGTTCCCGGGAAGTTTAGGTGATATAATGGCAGAAAATGACAAAAGACAAAGGCTTTTCATCGCACTTGAGATTCCAAAAGAGATAAGAAATTTCATCTGGGAAGATGTTTCCAGTATTCTTCGCAAATCCAATATCAAGGTTAGCTGGGTGAAGCCGGATAATATGCATATTACATTGAAATTTCTTGGTGATACTCCAAATAGCAAAATTCAGGAAATAATTAGTGTCTTGAATGAGATATTCGATAGCGCTCCAAAAATCGAGACCAAATTGGGCAAAGCCGGTACCTTCGGTGGAAGAAATCCCAGAGTGGTTTGGATTACCCCCGATGGCGGTATCGAGATGATGAAGGGCCTTGCAGGCCAGATAAACAATAGGCTTGCATCACTCGGTTTCAAAAAAGACAAAAGACGATTTTCTACTCATCTAACACTTGGTAGAGTCCGCCAGAGGAGAAATACCGAGCCACTTAAAATAGAGATCGAAAAGCTAGATTATCCGCCACTGCGTTTTTCTATATCTTCGGCAGTTCTCATAAGAAGTACTTTGACACAGCATGGCGCTATTTACGAACCGATTAAAATATGGGAATTTAATTAGTATTGGAGGACTCATGGCAGAAGAAAAAGTTAAGCTAAATTACCCACTTCTTGGTAATTATATTCATCGCTTTTTTGGAGTGGAGCTAAATGGTATCACCTGGCAGCTTCTCGCTACTGAAAATCGTAGCAAAGAAGACACTTTCAAAATGATTGCAGCGGCTCAGGCATCACTATATCATTGGTTGGAGACAGATAGTCAGCCGATCAATGCGCAGAGAGGCCATTGGCTGGTATCGCATATTTATTCGCATTTATTGCTACCTGAAGGCGCTTTGCTCCATGCAAATAGATGCTGGGAAATAACCGATGAAAACCAATTCAAAGATTTTGACCTGGCTTTCGCCTATGAAGCAATGGCAAGGGCATATGGTATTTTGGGTAATGAAGATGAGTTCAAAAAATATCTTGAACTTGCCCAAAAAGCTGGCGAAAAAATTGAAAACGAAGATGATAGGAAAGTTTTCGACAGCACACTTGAGACTTGCAAGCTGATAAAACAATAGTTCTGAATATTTTATAACAATAATTCTTTAAGAATTGTTTTAAAGATAGTCAGGATAAAGAAGATCTGAACTATGATATGCAGGATTGAAAAGATTGCCAGGATATAAGAATTTGAGGTCTAGTAGACAAAATCTGGTTGCTTTTTAAGCTAATAATTCATTGACTAAATTAGTATTT